>CAZRNA010000011.1:0-22415 GCA_964601325.1 uncultured Candidatus Bathyarchaeia archaeon | reverse complement strand
GGTTAAGAGACCTTTCACTTCGTCGTCCTCTGCGACGAATATCTCGTAGCTCTTCATTCTCTTCAGGAGACCGATCGCTCTGTGGATCTGATCTGTGGGCGACAGCACTACAGGTCGAGTAAGTAGTTCGTTCACACTCAAGGATCCAATGCGACTGATCATACGAGTTTCACCCTAGTGCTACCGTCCGGCCTCCGCAGTCTGACCAATTGTGTTGTCGGTCTTTTTCATGTACTCTATGGTTCTTTCGTAGAGTCTCCGAAAGTGCCGCCCGAATTCGTTGTTCTCGTTCTCCTGTCTCACGGCCATGATCCATGGTTCGAGCGTCTTCCAGTTCGAGACGATGTGTGGTCCAAGCCGGTCGTCTATGATGTCGAGGTCGACAAACTTCTTCTCCACTAGAAATCCGATCTGCTCGAAGAAGGCGGTGACCTCGTGTGGGTATTCGCTTGCCTCCGAGTCGGTCGCTTCCTGAGCCTTGTGCTTGTCATAGTCCTGAAATTGGAATTCGTTTTCGACCCATCTGAATGCTTTGCGGAGTCGATCGCTTTCCGCCCATTCGAACAGTTTCATGGAGATGTCCAGATTCCTGTGCATCTCCATGTGCCTCAGCTGGATGACCACGAAGACTACTCCGAGAATCACACCTATTGCCGATATGATAGCGGCATCGTCGGATATTGAAAGCAAGTCTCAGCTGACCCTTCGTCTCGCTCTTCTCTCCTTGCCCAGAAGCTCGATCCAGATCCCGTCGGGGTCTTTCACGAAAGCCAGTCTATAACCGCCCTCTGAGAAAGGTTCCACCGCTTTGGTGGCGCCATTGGCCAACATTTCATCGTACTTTCCGTCGACATTCCGCTCCCAGAACGCCAAGTGGTCGAGTTCAGAGCCGCTCTTGAATCGCTCGTGGTACTTCGTCCTAGGTGGGTAGTAATTCAGCTCAAGCCTCTGACGGGAACGCGGATCCTTGAGTTGTATGAATATTCCTCCCGCCTTCATCCTTCCACGATACACCTTCTTCAGTCGCATCACTTTCGTGTAGAATGTCAACGATCGTCTGAGATCTCGAACCCTTATGCCGGTGTAAGTGAACGGCATCGCGTGTCACATCTCTTTCAATAGAAGCATTTGTGATATATTGATGAATTCTTTCTTACCCATGCAGATATTAGGGTTCCATTGCCTTATTGATGAGCAAAATAGATCACAACAGAATCTTGAGCTACCGCGTCAATTCTACCGAAACCGAACCTCACTAACTGGATCACCTCATCTAAATGGCAGGTTGTCAAGTCAGGTTCGCCTAAACCGTTGATCCTCTCAGCTGTCGGCATGACAACCGTAGCTTTGCAGTTGTGCTCCTCCGGTAGCCAGTGAACTAGCGGCGCGTTCACTTTCCTAGCTTCGGCGTATGTTTCACTGTGAAGTTCAGCGGTAACCGATTCAGGCGCCACTTGGCTGACTTTCAGGTTGAACAGCTCCATGAGTCTGACTACGGTCCCAGGCTTCAGAATACCCAGATCCAATTTGGACAGAAGGAGGCGACATGTGCCGTCTTTCGCAGCAATTGTGAGTTCCCTTGCGCCCATCTCTGGATGTTCGGGATGAGCTGGGATCTTGACCGTTCGGCTACTCTTTACGCCTGACACTGTCACGACGACCGGTCTATCGATGAAGAAGAATCTGCGAGCGGTTGGATCGATGATCTTGCGATTAGCGGCGTAGACGTTCTCCCAACTTATGGTGGCATCCACCGGGCGTGGTCCGACCTCGTATACAACGCCTCTGATGGCTTGAGGAGTGATGCCTCGCCGTCTCAGAGCCATCAAAGTTCCGAGCCTGGGATCGCTCAAGTCGCTGTACACGCCCTCTTCGAGCGCCCGCATCATTTTCGACTTGCTGAGATCCATTCCGACGACATGCAAGCGACCATAGTGGATAGCATCCGGATAAGTCCAGCCCAAGTACCTGTACAGGTACTTCTGCCGCTCCATGTTCGTCAGGTGCTCCTTGCCGCGAATCACGTGCGAGATGCTCATCGCGTGATCGTCGACGCCGCACGCCATGTTGTACAGCGGCCATACGCGGTACCTGCTACCGACACGGGGATGCGGATACTTCACCGAGTCTATGACGCGTAGTGCTGGCCAATCTCGCACTGCCGGGTTCGGATGATCAAGTTCTGTCTTAACGCGCAGAACCGCCTCGCCCTCTTCATAGTCGCCCCCGAGCATTCCTTTCCAGCGAGTCAGATTCTCCTCTGGAGTAATCGCACGACAGGGACAAGCCCGTCCTGACTCGATGAGCTGCTTGAAATCCTCCGAGACACATTCGCAAACGTACGCACCTCCTTTGCGGATCAGCTCCTCCGCATATTGGTAGTACAACTCCAAGCGGTCGCTCTGGTAGTACTCTTCATCCCAACTGCACTCAAGCCATTTCAGGTCAGTTCGTATTAGGTCGTAGAACTGCAAAGCGGCCTTCTTCAGTCTCGGATCCGTGTCCTCAAAACGCAGGATGAAGTCTCCACCGTACTTCCGGGCATAGTCGTGGCTTAGGATGAATGCTCGTGCGTTTCCGAGATGCAAGACTGAATCTGGATTTGGTGAGAAACGCGTGACGATCTTAGGGTACTTGTCAACGTTTGGCAGCGGTGGAAGGCCTCGCTCGGCTTTCGGCTTCTCCTTCGCCAGCTCCTCCGGCCAGCTCTCTTGGATGATCTTCTCTTGGTCCGCGAGACTCATCGCATTGACTTGATCTAGGACTCTGGCGACCAGAACGCGGACTTCTGCTGCTTTCTGCCTCAGCTCTGGGTGAGCGCCGAGAAGTCTGCCGATGACTGCTCCTGCTTCGGATTTACCTTCGTGCTTGACGGCGTTCAATAATGCAGCTTTCTTCGCTTCGATTTCCAGCGCTTCTGAGCTCGTCACTTTGTCCGCCAAGCCTACTCGACTACGCCAGTCACTTGAGCAACGCGCTCTGCAGCTTCCTTCGTAAGACCTTTCTCGCCCAAGATCGTGAACCGATCCGGCCTTATCTTGTGGGCAATCGTCAGCGCTTTGATGACGTACTTGTCCTCGATTCCGAGCTCACGCGCACTTATCGGAGCCCCGATTCTACGTAGGACATCTCGAATTAGTTGCCAATTGGCACCATGGAGGTACGCGCACATGATCGTTCCGACGCCGACCTGTTCTCCATGGAGGCCCGGATGCGGCGCGGTCACATCGAGCGCGTGGCTGAACAGATGTTCGGCACCACTGCAAGGTCTGCTGCTGCCCGCGATGCTCATCGCGACGCCGCAGCTGACAAGCGCCTCAACAACCGTCCTGATTCCTGTCTCGCTCATTGACTTCATGATATGCGCGTTTCTCATTACGAGCCTGGCACTCATCAAAGCTAAGTCGGCGGCGTAGTCGCCATAGTACTCGTTCTTTATTCGGTGAGCAAGCCTCCAGTCTCTGACAGACGTATACTTGCCCACGACATCGCCGCAACCACTAGCAAGCATTCGAAATGGTGCCCCGGCTATAATACCAACATCAGCCATTATTGCGATGGGTGCCTGTGCCATGAAAGAGTACGGCTTGCTGTATCCTTTCATCGAGACGACCGGACTAGCGATTCCGTCGTGAGATGCAGCTGTCGGAATACTCAGAAATGGTATACCCTTGTTGGCCGAGCTGAGTTTGGCGACATCGATGTCTCTTCCTCCGCCGACGCCGGCGACAACGCTGGCCTTGAACTTCTCGATCTCTCGCTCAACCTGACGGACTTGGGGAAGCGATGAGGCTTCCACGAGCACTTCCTGAACCTTGAATCCGGAGCTCTGCAAGGACGCGCGTGCGGGTGCCGCACCTATCGATTGAACATTAGAATCTGTCACAATGAGTACGGATCCCGAGAAACCCAGTCGAGTACATGTCTCCCCTACCTTGCCGAGCACGTCGTCGCCCACAATCACTTCGCGTGGCAGTTGCATGTAATGGAATTCTTGAGGCAAGGAGAATCGACCTAGATCAGAAACACCAATGATACGATCGCGATCACAAGTACTACAGGAAAGAGCGTCACAAATGTGAGCCTTGCGGTTCTGAGGACAAAGCGCATCAACTGGCTAAGAGATGACAGCCCGAGTGTTTTCACCTGGACTTCAGAGTAGTCAAGCGAGGCCTCCACCGGCTCGGCGTTCTTCCTAGCCTCGTCGGCCGCCGTCCGCACCGATCCAACTATGACTTCTGGATCGGTCGCTGCTCCTATTGGGTGGTAACCGAATCTCGCAGAAACTATCCCGTTGACCATGTGAGTGTCCGATGTCATTACCTCCGCATCAGCTACACCCATCTGCTTCAGTGTGCTGAGTATCCTCTCTCTTAGACCTGAGGCCATGTTATTGCTGTCGAAGATGACATACGCGTAGGATTTCCCGCCCATCTCGATCCAGAAGACATCGATCCCTCCAGGACCCATGCCTTCCTTCAATGAGACCTCTCTCAACAAAGCATGAGCGACGCCCACGGAAACAGAACGCAACCTCACCCCTTCCGTTGACTTCACCGCCAGCTTAGCTGACTGAGCAAGATCGTTGAGCTTTTCTTGGCTCATCACGGTCACTTGCCCCAAGCTATTATGCGCGTCAACAAGTGCGATGCCTTTGAAAAGGCGCCTTGCACTCTTTCGCAGTACCTCGCCAATCTCGAAGTCTATATCCTCGGTATCGTGCGGCGCAGTAGTCATCGTCACTAGGGCTGACTTGCCGAAGACCTGACAAGTTGCAGTTGCGCTTCCGGCCGCTGACCGGAGAATCGGACCGACACCCGAACCTCGTGGTGTGTGAGCCAGCATTGATTGAATTCTCTCGATGACTTTCGTGCTTTCCTGCTGACTGACGAGGTTACGCTCGTGCCCTGAAACGCCATGTGCAACCGCGGCGACACCTCCGACAGTTGATTCGACAACACGCTTGATCGTGTACGGAAGTGCACTGCTTCCGATGTTCAGGAAGGGGCCTGGATGGAAATCTGGCACGATCAAAGTCCCTTTCACTTTCCGAGAGGTTCTTGATCTGAAGGTCAGAATGCACAGGTTGACTGAACTACTGACACCAAAGACCTCCAAGTAGTTCTCGAACCTGGAGAAATCACCATCTAGCCAGTCTCTTAGGAAGGCCCTGAACACAAGCAGTGGCGAAACTCCAAGCGTACGGATGCCTCGCCTCTCAACGTAGATCAAGAAGACAAAAGAGAACACAAACGATACGACAACTGCCAAAGTGAGACTTGCAGCGAGGCCAGAAGGAAACGCATTGAGAACGAACGCCAGACCAACCGAACATGCCAAAGGGTCAGATACTGCAAACACAACACGTCTCGCTAGGCTGACAGTCGACATTGAGAACACAGCTATCGACCGCAATGGCAACATGACAAATAGGCCCAGATAGAAAGCGCTCAAGGGAAACGTGAACCCTGCAAAGATCCTGCTCACTCCTGCACCGATCACCATCACAAAGATCCACACGATGCTACCAAAGAGCGACAATGCCAGAACGCGTCTCGGAAAGAACAGCGGATCTCCTTTGACCACCAACCCAAACGAGAAAAGAGAGGAGACGAGCGCGGGGACAAGAAACACCAAGAACCCTGTTGAGAAGCCTCTGAGAAGCCCTAAAAGCGTGGGGTCGCTCACGGAGAACGCAAGCGCGGTGCCAAGTAGATCCAGCACGGACAGCGAGACTAGTATCCAACTAGTCGAAGGGAAAGCAACACGCCGGATAACGTTATAGTACGGCGTAGCCTTCTTGATGCGCAGATAGTTGTCGCTGGACACTCCAGAGCCCCGTGTCCTTCAGGCAGCCTTCCTTATGCTGCGTACAACCCGGCGCAAGACTTCAGGTGAGGCTTTCTCGACCAAGGTCCCTGTGACGATGACCCGTGCGCCGGCCTTGACGATCTGTCTTGCCGCTTTGGGAGATCGGATGCCCCCGCCGACGATCAGTGGGATCTCGATGTTCTTGCCGACTGCGGCCACCATCTCTGGGGAGATAGGTTGTTCGACGCCGGAACCTGCCTCTAGGTAGAAGAAACGTTTGCCCATGAACTGAGCTGCCATGCCGTAGATTACGGCCAGCTGGGGCTTGTCGAATGGGATGGGGTTGACTTGGCCTACGAATGCGGCTGCGGCACCTCTGTCGCCTACGATAACGTATCCCATGGGGATCGGTTCAAGGCCGTAGCGTTTCACGAGAGGTGCGCCGAGAGCTTGTGCGTGAGTTATGTAGTATGGGTTCATGGAGTTCATGAGGCTCATGAAGAAGATCGCGTCGGCCTCTCTGCTTATTCCGGCTATGTCATTCGGGAAGATTATGACCGGAAGCTTGGTCTGCTTCTTTATTGTGATGATCACTTCATCGGTGTGATAGATCGATACTGCGGTTGAGCCTCCAATCATGATCGCGGCGGAGCCGCTCTTGTCTATCGCCTTTGCCAAGGCCTTGGCGGATGATCTTGTCACTTTCTCGGGATCAAGCAACGTCAGGTGAATTGCGCCTTGCTCATTGATGCCGTCGATCAGATATTGCTCGACCCTGCCTAGCATATGAGACAATCCTCACTAAGCTGCCGTACACTCAGAACAGAGAATTGTTATTAAAAGTGCCCCCGCCATCACGTGTGTACGCGAGCACATGCTCCTAACAACGATAGACCCTAGGGGAATGTCATGGAGACTAGTTCATCCTCAAGAGGCGGCAAGATGTCCGGCTTCCTTGAGATTGCTAGAATTCCGAACTGCTTCATGATGGGCTTTGCTGTCCTCGTAGGCGAGTTCATGACATTGGGCCCGGCGATGCCAGCATATTCTGCAATAGTCGGGTTCCTCGTAGGGTTCAGTCTTGTGGCGGGATCGATGGCGGTAAACGACATCCTCGACGCCGAGATCGATCAGATAAACACCCCAAGCAGACCTATCCCTTCAGGGCGCGTATCCAAGACCGAAGCCGCAGCTTTCGCAACAATCACGCTGGCTGCAGGCCTGTTTCTCGCGTTTGCGTTAAGCACTGTCAACCTTCTCATCGCAATCTTGGCAGTTAGCCTCATGTTCTACTACAATAGGTTCGGTAAGAAAACCGGCCTTCCAGGAAACGCCGCCGTCAGCGCCAACCTTGCGGTACCATTCATCTTTGGCGGAGCCGTAGGCGGCATTAGCAGCATCCTGTACGTATTTGCGCTGATCGCGTTTCTGGCGGGAATGGGTCGCGAAGTCATCAAGGGCATGGCTGACATCGTAGGAGACTCCAAGCGAGGTGTCAGGACGCTTGCAGTCTCAAAGGGACTCGGCATTGCGTCGAAAACTGGCGCGCTATTCTTCGTCGTGGCTGTTCTTCTGAGCGCGATCCCTATCACGCTGAAGATGGTTTCATGGCTCTACGTGCCAATCGTCCTCGTCTGCGACCTAGGTTTCTTGTACTCAGCATACTCAATCGTCAAGGATCCATCCACGAGGAATGCACTAAGATCGAAAAACCACGCCTTGGTCTGGATGCTCCTAGGGCTGATCGCCTTCATTGCCGGCGGATTCGCCGTTGACTAAGACGAACCGGATGTATCACCGCAAGAAGATTCATTGAGCTTCACCTTGACCCGCTTCAACTTCCTTGTACCACTTCACTCTCTCCCCAATCAGACTCCTAGCTCTCCATCTGAGCCCTTTCTTCCTTGTCATGAGGGAGCTGCGAATAGCTTCGATCTTCTGTGTCAATTCCTCGGCTCCCGCCACGCTGGGCGAGTCTTGGTCGATGAACACCTTGATCTTGTCGAGACTGCCTGTGATTGTCCTGTGTAGATCCCAGTTCCGTGAGCATAGACTTGCCAGGTAATCCAGGTTCAGGGTCTCTCGGTCGTCGCTGTGTCCGAGTTCATGATCTTCCAGAATCGCCACTATGTCTCTTGCATCCTTTTCTTCGAGTTTCACGTTTTGAAGTTTAGTCAGCAAGAGGTCGGTGATTGGGATCGTCAGGTCATCCAGTCTTAGCCGCCGTCTGAAGTCCAGAGTGTGTTCCATTTCGAACTTGTCCAAGAACACATCCGCGTTCTTTTGATGCTCTCCTTTGACGAACTGTAGACGGGTGCCGCCGTAGAGCAAATTGAACTCCCGATTGGGAGAGTATCCGAGCTTTTCGAAGATTGAGAATATACCTCTACGCTGTTTCCCCAGTCCAAAGAAATCTATGTCATGATATTCCCGCAGATGTGCGCTGTGCGGTCCGTGACAGTGAAACCGAATCGCCAATCCTCCGATTAGCCTCAACGTTACCCCGTTATCCTCAGCGATTCTTACAATCCTCTCCGCTTCTTCAGCAGAATCTACTCGTTCCGCGTTACCCAAAGGATTTCCCCGAAGATTCAATGTTCAGAGTGCTCGCAAGTACAAACTACTCGGTCGCCCTCGAGGCTTGGCTGTCTTCTTGCTCTCTCATGAGCCCAACTTCGGGAGCACGGAATGTAGCGCAAGGTCACATATGAGGCTTGGCGACTTTCGGAATGAGGAATGACAAATAACTCTCGCGCCATGCCTGTTCCTGATGGCGTGCTCACCATCACCACAAGGCATAGAAGCGTGAGATCCTAACCCGCCCAGTACCTTACGTGTAAGAACAGAAGTTGAAGGCCACCGAATAGCCATGGACATAATCAGCGCCATCATTCTAGCAATCATAGAGGGAGCAACCGAGTTCTTGCCGGTCTCCTCTACTGGCCACCTAATTCTAGCTGCTGCCATTTTGAATGTTCCGCAGACTGATTTTGTCAAGAGTTTTGAGTTGTCGCTCGAATTCGCTTCGATTCTCTCCGTAGTAGTCTCCTATTGGAGACTCCTTCTTGATTGGAGGATCTTGAAGCGACTAGCTGTTGCATTCACGCCCACGGGCATTGTCGGGCTTCTGCTCTACAGAGTCTTCAAGGAAGTCCTGCTGGGCAATCAACAGATTGTACTATGGGCCCTCTTTCTTGGTGGAGCATTCCTTGTTCTTTTTGAGTTACTATATCGTGAAAGATCAACCATAGACGACCTGTCAAGAATACCATACAGGCATTGTTTGCTCATCGGACTCTGTCAGACTATCTCCATCATGCCAGGCGTCTCAAGATCCGCGCCTACTATCATCGGCGGACTAGCACTAGGAATGAAGCGAAAAACGATAGTCTTGTTCTCATTCCTACTGGCTGTTCCCACGATGATCGCTGCATCTGGTTTTGATTTGATTAACTCTGCAGGAACCTTCTCCTCAGATCAAGTGGGCATACTGCTGATAGGCTTCGTCACGTCTTTCTTTGTTGCGCTTGCAGCAATCAGGCTCTTCTTGGGTTACGTTGGGAAGCACAATTTCATTCCTTTCGGCATCTACCGCATTGTCCTTGTTGTAATGTTCTATCTCTTCGTGATATTGTAGAATGAGGTACATGGCATGAGGACGACGATCTTCGCTCAGTTCATCGTGACACAACTCAAAGAGAACCAGGTGCTTGCATACGAAACCGATCGTTTCAGCTTGATTTTGACTCCGAAGAAAGAACACCATGCGACCTGACCTGACAAGACGGATCAGTTACCCTCGGAGCGGCATAGGAGAGGACGAAGAACGTTTTTAACGCATAACCTGTGTCTAGCAGGCACCTGACAAGGTGAGAGAGAGTGAAAAGGGCGAGGGAAAGCGTACGCCTCATCAGAGCCAGAGGGAAGCGAAAGCTGTCCAAGGAGAGCCTGACAGCCTTTCCCAAAGAGATCATCGGAGCCTTTGTCCGCCTTCCCAGAGTTTTCAAGAAGGTGGATCTTGATAGAGTTCTCGGCGACGAGATCTCAAGAAGCATGAAGTGGAGGTACGTCAGAAGAATGGAAAGGCTCGGTCTAGTGAGACATTCGACGAAGAAGTACTACCAGAAGATCTATGACAGCGTGTCGGACTGGATGGAAAAAGACGCGGTTCCGAAGATCAAGCACATGGAATCAATTGCACTCATCGAAAGAATCTAGGCCTTTCTTGAATACTCGGCCAACAACTCTTTGGCCCTATCGATCCTTATCTTCTTCTCTTCAATCATCTTTTCAGCTATCATGTCGACAAGATCTCCAGTCGCTCCTGATGCTGCCGCCAAGTTTCTCGCATGAAGCCGCATATGGCCATGTTGGATTCCCTCTTCAGCTAGCGCGCGCAGGGCGGCAAGGTTCTGGCAAAGGCCAACTGCGGCGACAATCTCGGCTAGCTCACGAGCTGATTTCACTCCAAGAATCTTGACCGCGATCCTCGCGATCGGATGAACTGCCGTAGCGCCTCCAACCAATCCTACCGCCATCGGCAGTTCGATTTCTCCCACAAGGTCACCGTTGGCATCTTTGCTCCAACGAGTCATCGGACTGTATCGTCCTGATCGAGACGCGTAAGCGTGTGCTCCAGCCTCAATTGCTCGCGTATCATTTCCAGTAGCCAATACTACCGCCGTGACACCGTTCATCACGCCTTTGTTGTGCGTTGCACAACGGTATGGATCGGAGGCTGCGAAAGCGTAAGCATTGATTATTCCCTCCACCACCTCCGCACCGCCAAGATCTTCTTTCGCAACTGTGACTCGAGCTTGAGCAAGCCTCCTGTCGGCTAAGTTCGATAGGATTCTGAGATAGACGCGGCCTCCGGCTATTCTTTCGACGATTGGCGCGACCGCTTCAGCCATTGTGTTGACGGCGTTGGCGCCCATTGCATCTCCACAATCCACCAAGAGCTCCGCGATGACCATGGGACCGACGATCGTCTGAATGACCTTCGCTTCCAACGCGGTGGCCCCGCCCCCCATTGAAACGAGGATCGGATCCTGCTCGTTCGCTTTTCTGAGAATCTCTTCTGTGGACGCAAGAATGGATACTCGTGCCTTCTCTGGGTCGGCGCAACCTACCACTTGGATCTGCCCCATCATCACAGGTCGAGTGCTTGATGTCTTGAATCCACCTTTGGACCGAGCCATCTTGGCCGCGTGGCTTGCGCCGGCGACTACCGATGGCTCCTCGATCGCCATGGGTATTAGTCGGTCTTTCCCGTTGATCAGGAAATTCATCGCGATTCCGAAGGGTAAGGGCATGACACCGACTGCATTCTCGATCATACGGTTAGCAGTGTCAATCTTCAATGCGCTGGATGTCGCGAGGATATCAAGCTCCGTCTTGTCCAGATGGGCAAACTCACCTACAAAACGAAGCCTCTCCTGCGGCGTCAGCTTGTAGAATCCGGCAAATTCAGAGGAAGTCAAGAAGGCCCTCCCATAAACGCGTGAAAGCGAGCTAATACCGGGGAGCCTATATCAACCCCGAGGCTTAGGTTTATCCTGAACCATTGGCATACCCGGAAGACCATGGCGGAGAAGACCTACCCGTGCATCCAGCGGACAAAGCTGCGCATCGGCAAGGATGCATGGGACTGGTGCGCGCTTTTCAACGCTAGAATTGACGAGCTAAACTGCCAGACGTGTGAGTATCGAACCTCGGATCATAGAGCTCTTGAGCTTCCGAAGGAAGCGTAATACTCACAAATTGTCTAGGAGACATCTCTGGAGCCCGATTGGACGCCGGTGCGTCCTAAGATAGTAGTCCTCTCGCTACCAGCCATTCGCGTGTCTTTCCCGTGATTGTGAGAGGACATTTGTGCAATTGCTCTAGGTTCTTGGAACCGGTCAGAAACATCGCCGTTCTTAGCTCGTCGATCACCGATAGAAGATTCTCTTTCGCTTCCTTGTCGCCCTTGGAGACGGATTTCAGAAGTGGCATTGCTAGTCCCCCGTAATGTCCGCCTAGGGCGATCGCCTTGGCGATGTGAAGCCCATTACGCACGCCTCCGGAAGCGATTAGCTTCACCTTCGTTGACCTAGCGACCTCTACGATGCTCGCAGCGGTCGGAATTCCCCAATCCCAGAACGCTAATCCTAGGTGAGCTTGACGCGTGCGGTGTTTCTCTCTTGCACGGTGATACTCCACGGCCGCCCAGCTTGTCCCTCCAAGGCCGGCGACGTCGATACCTTTCACTCCAGCCCGCTCAACCGAGATGGCTGTCTCTCGCGAAATCCCGGCACCAGTCTCCTTGGTCAAGACTGGAACGCTCAATGTGGAGGATAGTTCTCGGATTCTTCCAAGCGCACCTCTGAAGCGTGTTTGGCCCTCAAACTGAACTGACTCCTGAAGCGCGTTCAAGTGAATCAGCAGTGCATCAGCCTTAATCATGTCAACCGCAGCTTTCGCGCGATCAATTCCGTCTTCCTTGATGATCTGCGGGCAGCCCAAGTTCGCTAGGAGCAGAGCTGACGGCGCATTCTCTCTAGCTACTTTGAACGTGTAGGCGAGTTTCGGATCATCGATTGCCGCTCTCTGGCTACCGACACCCATCGGGATCTGCAGTTCCTCTGCTATCCTGCCTAGGGTTGCGTTGATCTTGGAGGCGATCGATGTACCGCCAGTCATGGACTCGATAATGACGGGAGCACCAAGCTTATGGCCGAATAGCTCACAGGCAAGATCTATTTCTTCGCGATCAAGTTCGGGAAGGGCATTGTGTACTAGTGATACGTCATCAAATCCCGTGCCCACATGTGCTTGAACATCACGGTGAAGCGCCGTCGTGATGTGGCTTCTTTTCCGTTCAGTTGTTTCACTTACCAAGATGTTTCAGTCCCGTTAGGTCCCGACCATTCCGCCTTAATCCACAAGTTTGAATTGACCTTACTGACTCCTCTTGGTGACGGTAACTGTTCCAGTCGATCCGTCAACGATCAGATGGTCACCAGTAGAGATCTTCTCAACAGGAATCTGGTCAACGCATGGTATCCCGGCCAGTATAACGCCTGTTGCTACGATCGTCTCCGTTTCCTTGTTCACGATCGCTAGAGGCGCTTGATTGTTCTTAGCGAGTCCATAGATAACGTAGGATCCCACGGTTGAGCCTTTTCCGCAAGGGAAGACCAGGATCTTTCCTTTGACAGACTTGCCTTCAAGCTCGTGGCCCTTTTCGATGAAAATGCCCGTCTTTGCGTCGATGCCCCCGTAGAATCCGATCGGTTCCTTTGAGACCAACGTCTCTCCTTCCACTTTGCCGGGACTGATCATTCTTCCTTTCAACACTTCCACACTCTACCACCTCGTGTCAGCCTACGCAGTCACCTTCTCGAGTATGCTATCGAGCCTTCCGAAGATCACGCTCTGCTTACAGAAGCCGGGCAGGTAGTTCGCCGCCTTTCCCGAATTCACAGCTGTCGTCTTGTATCCCATGTCCTCAATCGGCGAAACGACCATGCAAGTGTCGGCCACAACTTTGCCGCCAGCAGCCTCGATTGTCTGGGTGAAACCCATTCGGTTGGCGGCTTCTTTGACCATTCTCGAGGTGCAGACCCACAGAGGCTTCTTCAACTTCTTGCCCTCTAGCTTCCGTGAAACCATCATTATCTCCTTGAGCGACGAGTGAGGACAGCCAAGAATGACTATGTCTGGTTCCTTTCCCGTGGTAAGTTTGGAGAATGTCTCGTTCACGTCCTTGTCGGTGACCGACAGTTTCTCCAGACCTTCTGTCTCCATCAAGTGAGCTTCGGGGGTCATGTCCTCGACATGGTAGAGCGCAACCGCGCCCGAGGCTGCCATCGCAGCACCGAGCGCTTTCAGTTGATCTGTATCGACGTCCTTGATGCCTCTGAAGTATGGTATTCTGTTCTTGACCTGTTTTCCGACGACGTATCCGAGCGCTCCGAAGTCCGCGCTGTCTTCTAGCTTGGCGTTCACTTCGACGAGCATCTGTGGTTTTCTGTTCTCCTCCAAGTGGAGGCCATAATTCGGGGTGACGCCGCATAGTGCGGCTGCGAGGGCGGATGGTCCTCCCTCTCTATTCGTTCTTGCCCCGATCACTGAGTTCGAGAATGAGATAGCAGATGATTCTGACCATGCGATGTGTTCTCTGAACCTCGGAAGATTTCCGGCCAAGTATGGCGTGCAGGTCGCGCTTACAACTATGCCCATCTTTTTGAATGCGCTCATGATGCGCAGCTGCTTTTCCGCGAAGCCTGGCGGTATGTTGAGTTTCTGCCAGTCTTCAATATCCATCCCTGCCGGATTCAGGAATGTGACGACCTTCACCTTCGCATTCTTTGAGGCGTAGTCTTCGAGGAACTCGATGCCTGGATCGCCAATCGACTTGTACGAAACTCCGGCGACTTGGGATGAGTTGATCGGAATCATTCTGTCCGCGCCGTAGATCTCGCCGAGCCGGACGAGTAGACGGAACATACGCTCTAGGACTTCACCGTTCTCGCCTGACAGCATTCTTTCTTCAAGATTCGTGAGATGCATCGGTTGCTTCATCTCCGGTTTACTTTTGCGGGACGTAGTCGTCCAAGTTCAGTTTCATAGGCAAGGTGGGTCGCTTGAATTCCTTCTTTCCACCCTCAGGGATCGTGAGGTCGAACCCAGCCTTGCACGTCATCTGCGTATCCATATCCGAAGAAGGATCTAGGGATGAGCCCTTCTCCCTGAAAGTAATCATGTTCTTGTCGGCTTGAAAACGCGTTGCCATTGCCCATTCGATATCGGTGGGGTCGTGGATGTTTATGTCGTCGTCAACCACGAAAACATGTTTCATCGATTTGTGCCCTTTGAACGCCGCCTCGATGGCCTTCCGGCCGTCATCTGGATGTTTCTTATGTATGCTCACAGCTCCGTGAAGCCAAGAAGACCCACCCGGCGTTACCAGCACGTCTTTGACATCGCAGACCTTCGCGACTTCCCTGTAGATCGTGGGTTCACGCGGCATACCCATCAACACCTTATGCTCAAGTCCGCCAGGGAGCAGTGCATGGTACATCGCATCCTTTCTCACGTAGATCTTCTTGACTTGGGCAACTCTCTGTTTTCGGATGATGTCAAATGTCTCAGTCAGATCGAGGAATGGCCCTTCGTCATGTAATTCCCCGGTCAGCTCTGCTGTGATCACGATATCAGACGGCGGCACCAAGTGACCGTCAAGTCTTAGCAGCGGAGTCTCTTCCAACGCGTTGGCTATGTCAGCTTCACTGATCCCTGCCTCCACGGAGATTGCTGCACCCACTAGAACTTGGACCGGCGAAGAGACGCATACGGCGAATTCCTTCAACCCGCGTTTTATGTATGTGTCGAAATGCCTCTGGAGGATCCGAAGAACAAGTTTGTCTTTCCCAAGAACTTCGGCTCGATGATAGGACAGATTCACGCCGTACTCTTTGTCGTTGCTGGCGACTACTCCGGATGTGATGTACGGACCTGCATCCTTTGGATAGTGCGTCAGAATTGGCAGTTTGCTGAGGTCGGCGCCTATTTCCTCGTATCCGTGGGCATCTGTGATGCGTGCTTTCTTGGGGTGATCTATTGCGTCCGTTAGCCTTGCAATGAGCTCCTCCCTGCGGATTCCCAGTCCCGTGGTGACCAGATCCCGTGTGGAACAAATATTCGCGATCACCGGCATGGTAGAGCCTTTCACGTGATCGAAGAGCACGACACGCCCGTCGAGCATCTTCATCAATGTCGAGACTTCATATTTCGGGTCCACGGGCTTGCTGATTCTGGTCAACATGCCATTTGCGTCAAGCACCTTGACTAACTTCGCTAACTCCATTCTCATTCACCTAGAATGATGAGTCGTGTGCTACTAGGCCTCAGACCCCAATGGTCGTACGTAGTGCTTGAAAACCCTTCTTTTCTATCGCCCTTGCCACACGTTCCTGCAGAACTTTGGTCGGGGTCAGGGCGACCATGTAGCCGCCCTTACCTGTCCCCGTCAATTTGGCTCCCAGAGCTCCATTGTTGCGCGCCAAGTCTACGAGCAGGTCTAGTTCGGGACACGAGACTCCGATCTGCTGAAGCAGTGTGTGATTCTGATTCATGTGTTCGCCTACTTTCTTGAGATTGAAACCCTCAAGCTCCTTCCTTGCTTGGTAAACAAGTTGCTCCGCGGTGTGGAACATCTGGCCGTATTTTTCCGGTTCCTTTTCCTTTCGCTCTTTGACGCCGCCAACCACAGCTTTTGTGTCCGCGACGAGCCCGGTGTTTCCCATGACGATCTCTACGGGTTTCTTCAGTCTCATGCGTTCCATGAGATGCGATGCACGTTCTCGTTTGTACCAGATCAGGCCGCCATATGTGGCGGCGGTGTTATCGATGCCTGAAGGTGTGCCATGGTATCCTTTCTCCCCCTCATATGCAACCTCGTTCACTTTGCCATCCGAGTAGTTGAGTTGAAGTTCTTCAGAGAATGCTCGAGCGATTGCCGCGCATGAGGCAGCGCTTGCTCCAACCCCGCTCGCGGCGAGCAGGTCACCACCCAAGGTCACACGATAGGCGTTCCTCATTGTGTCGATCTTCATGAACCTCAGCATGAGATCTAGGGATTCTTTCTGTTGGGCTGCCTTCCCGGCTTTGTATCCTCTGGTCTCAGGCCTTTCGTCCTCGATCTCGATTCCATACCCTGCGCGTCGTTGAACTACTGCCGTCGTCTTTGCTCCGATTGCTGAGGCTATCGCGGGAAGACCGTAGACCACAAAGTGCTCGTTGAAGAGTATGACCTTCCCGAACCCTGTACCTTTTCCCAAGAATGCGGCACCTTTGGTTAGCTACGATAGAGCTGACAGAAAAATCAACCGCCGTACAATCGGCCAATATTAGGGTCAAGCAGCACACGCTTTCCGACTGAATTTCCTACTGCTGGACTGACGCGGCGAGATATCCTACGACTTCGGTGCTGTCCCCGGTGATATCTCCACTGTTACTGTATCCTAGGAGCCGAGCAGTCTTCGCGTCGAGGATCTTCGAGGCAGCAATCATGCTTGCGACGGGGCCGTGACCACACATGCTAATCCTATGTGACTCAACTGTCTCCTGCAATCTTGCTTCATCAAGCGCGAGGATGGCATCGATGGCGAGCTGATCCTTTCGTTTCGCCGACTCGGCTGACTCGTAGTGAGTCATGTCCGAGGAAGCTATCACGAGCGCGCTCTTCCCTCTGAGCGCTTCCCCGACTGCCTTCCCGACCTCCTGGCTCGTCTCAAGATCTTGCATCATCATGCAGATAGGAACGAAGTCGAATCTCGTCTTGAGGACGTACTGTAGGAAGGGTAGCTGAACTTCAATAGAATGTTCGTGAAGGTGGGCCCGGTCATCGACATCAATAATGTCAGACGCTTTCGAGATCGCGATGGCTGTCTCCTTGTCGACTTCGACTTGTCCGAAAGGCGTCTCCCAGACACCTTCAGACACCATTGAGACGCCACTACCCTGGCCCGTGTGATTAGGCCCGATAATCACGATCTTGTCTGGTGCTCCATCGCGGGCGACTTCGAAGTAAGACTTCGCGGCGACGGGACCTGAGTAGACGTAGCCAGCATGCGGACACACCAGCCCCACTAGTCTCCTTTCGCCTACCCGTGCGAGTGTCGGGAGCCGTCCCGGGCCTAGGCGGTGAATGAAGCATCCTTCGATCTCGCTAGTGAGAGCTGCCTTCGTGCCTGAGTAGAATGAGCCTGCGACCTGAGCCCTTCTCAGTTTCAAAGCTCGCCGCCAACTCTTGGCGCGATCGCAGCTAATTTCGTCTCGAAATCGTCTACGGTTGCTGTGATCGTCCCGTCGGCTGGGAGTTCTCCTCGTTCGCGGAGTACCTGCCTTGCTAAGAGCCAGTAGACCATCGCAAGAGCTCGTCGCCCCTTGTTGTTCACGGGGATTGCAAGGTCAACGCCAGTGAACGCGTTGTCGGTGTCGCAGAGCGCGATGACCGGAACGCCCGCATTGGTTGATTCCTTGATCGCTTGGAAGTCAGCCCTTGGGTCAGTGACCATTATGAGTTGAGGTTCCGAGTGTTTTCGTTGTAACGGATTCGAAATCAAACCCGGCATGAATCGACCAATCATCGACATAGTCCTCGTCAGCTCGCAGAACTTCTCGATCGGCGTCTTCCCGTAGATCCTCGATGAAACCGTAAGGACACGATCAGCGTCAAACTTCGCGATGAACTTCGCTGCCAGCCTGATCTTCTCGTCGGTCTTTCCGATGTTCAGAATGAAGAGCCCGTCGGGTCGAACACGGTATATGTACTGTTCCATGTCGCCTGTCTTGATGCGGGTTCCAATGTGTAGGCCAGCGGCAAGCATCTCCTCGAGAGGCAAGAGAAGGTTCTCTACCTTCGGCATTGCCTCTTTATCTTCGATCTCAGACACGCGTTATTCCTCTACGATGCTATGGTTTCAGATTCGGATTCACCGTACAAGCAGATAGCTCATTTAAGGATAGCACTCGCCGGCTTACCAAACGATCCAGAAGAAGCCTTGAAACGAGCCGCCTACTTGACCTCAAAATGCAGCCTGAAGCCCGCCTCGGCAGGCTCAGTTCTCCGAACTTCTATCGCTCCGATCTCTTTGAGGGTCCGCACATGTGTGCCCCCACATGGAATCGGAAGCTGCCCCTGAATGGTCACAATCCGCAGTCTCTCGCTCTTCGGAAGTCTTGCAAGGTTGGGGGCATCAGCGATCAGGCGCTCGGCGTCAGACCTGTCCATAGTCTTGATTTCGACATTCAGCCCTTGGTGGATGAAGCCGTTGCCAAGCTCCTCAAGCCGCTTGAGGTCGAGGTTAGAGGGAGCAGGTCCTCCGTAGCCGACGTAAGGATCATCCCCGAGCCAGGAATCCGTTGTCTCTACACGCAAGCCAGTGAGGGTAGCAAGGCAATGGTCTAGCAGATGAGCTGCGGTATGCCTTCTCATCAGCAGGAATCGATTCGTCCAATCGATTTTGCATGTGGCAGGGCCAGTTTCCAGCTTTCCTTCCACCCTCCCGAAATGGACGATAATCCCGCTCTGGTTCATCGCCCTCTTCACATCAACACGAAAGGAAGAGCCTTCTATTGTTCCTCCGTCAGACGGTTGCCCGCCTGATCTCGGATGAAAGATCGTTCGGTCCAACACCAGATATGCGCTCTTCTTCTCCTGAACGATTCTCAGAACATTGCAGTCTGTTGATTCCGAGTAAGAGTCCTCCAAGTAAACGCATACTGTTGGAGCAACCCCTAGAACGAACTTTGCCAAATCTACCAAGATCACGATCTCCTAGTCTACGTCTTCCTGTTCTTGCGTGCAGTTGATCGATGGTCAAAGGTCTGGAACTGGTTTATATCTGCGCGATCTTAGACAAGAAGGACGTTCTGAATTTCCTCCTCACCTTCTCAATGGGTTCTCCAAGCACTTGTATTTGCTCCAGGTGGCATGTTCCGAGTCCGCACTCTTCTGCCAAGCTCAGATGTTTCACATATTCGAGGGGGATGCCCATCACGGTAGCGCCGACAGTGTCCACGGCAACAGGATCTGTCCCCGCGATAACCAAATTCATCTCCACAGGATTACCGCTCGTTTCATGCCCTTCGCCGGCAATTATCCCGTCAATGACTGCTATGCTTGGTTTGATGACCGAGGCCAAGTCGACTATGTTCTGACTCAAGTGCCCGTGCATCGATCCTTTCGGCATCATGGCGCCCATCATGTTCTTCAGACTCAGAGTGACGCCAGCCCATCTGTGCGGCTTCAGCTTGGGGACGCTGACAATCGTGCTCTCCAAGGCAGTCCGAGCTATCTTCACTTTCTTCAATGTTCGAGCATTCGGGGGATGGACCTCAACGAATTCGTCTTTGTTAAGGTCGACCATGCGTACTTTCCATCTTCTTGCGACATCATCGACGCCCCCGATCTTGAAGGCGTCTAAGGTATCTGCCTCTCCGGCTCCTTCTCCGATGATGATTTCCCTTGCATCATGTTTCTTCAGGAATGCAACGACTCCTTCGATGACCCTGGCATCTGTCGTGATTCCTGTTGAGGGATGGCTGGCGTCGATATAGTTGGGCTTGATCAGGACCGGCTTGTCGGCAGAAACAGCCTTAGCGGCGTCTACCATCTCCATGGCTCGAACAGTCATGTCAGGGGGATCTGTTCCCCTCACGATCGCGACTCTACTCATCAGCGAATCCAGCAAGGTCATGTCACACGGATATTTGAAGAGAGACTAGTACGTCGGGCTCACCGAAATCGCGTTCAGATGACTGCGGTAATCTAAAGTGTGGAGAAGCAGCATCTCGGCCGGGGATCTGCATGCTGCATGTGAACCTTGAGGATTTCCCGACAGCACGTACGATGACGTATCTGAACTCGGCATCTATCTCCTTGATGCCGAAACCAGCGATTGACAGTATGGTGGAGTTTCAGCGAAAGGTCGCGTCCGGAGGAACCATCGGTTTCGATGAGGCAGCTGAGACACAAGCGCTTGAGGGCGCACGGAACGAGGCGACAACTCTCCTTGGCGCCCGTAGGGAGGAGATCGCCATCTTGTCCAGTGCTACGGTGGGCATCTGCTCATTCGCTTGGTCTTTGAACCTGAAGAGAGGCGCGAATGTTGTGAGCACGGATGCTGATTTCCCGAGCGTGGTCCACCCTTGGATGCGCCTGCGCAAAGAGAAAGGCATCGAAGTGCGCCTTGCCAAGAATCATGACGGCGTTGTAGATGAAGACGAGTTGGAGAAGCTTGTCGACGACCGCACGGCCGTGATCTCGATTAGTCATGTCGAGTTCGGGACCGGACAGAGGTTCGATCTGCATTGGCTATCTAAGCTAGCTCATTCGCATGGTGCATTCCTCATCGTGGACGCGACGCAATCAGCGGGCCTCATGCCTATCGAGGTGCACCGGGACGAAGTCGACGCACTTGTGGCAAGCGGGTACAAAGGACTGTTAGGACCGTTCGGCGTATCCCTCTTCTACCTCAAGCGAGACCTCGTGGAGAAACTTGAACCACCCTTGGTAGGCTGGCGTAGTGCACCGGACCCGTACAACTTGAAGGTAACAGAGCTGACCTTTGCGAAAGACGCGAAGAAATTCGAGTATAGTACCATGGACTACGCCTGTCCCGTAGGTCTAGCGGAGTCCATGCGATACTCGAAAAAGATTGGTCACGAGAACTTGACAAGCTATGTCCTCTCCATGACCGAACGATTCATCGACATTGTGAAGAACAACCAAAGGCTCCCCCACGCCACTGCGCTGACACCTGAGGACGAAAGCGCTCATGCAAGCATAGCCTCATTCAGGTTCAAAGGACGAGACCAATCTGCGGTTGCCGGCGAGCTTGTGAAAAGGCACATAATAGTCTCACAACGTTTCAACGGCGTGCGCTTCTCTTTTCATGCATACAATACAGAGGAGGACTTATTGAGAGCAAATCGAACCCTTGAGGAGATACTCACTAAGTGAGAACGTGGGGATTGAGCGAATGAAAGTCGTCATATTTGGGCCGCCAGGATCCGGAAAAGGAACCTATGCTTCGAGGCTGGTGAACAAGTTCGGTAGTCCGCACATTTCGACCGGCGACCTTGTCCGCGAAGAAATACGCAACAAAACACCCTTGGGAAAGAAGATCGAGAAATACAGCAGCTCTGGCACACTTGTGCCAGATGAGATCATCACGGAAATTCTGAAGAAACGTTTAGCGTCTGAGCTTAAGGGGTTCATTCTCGAAGGCTACCCAAGGACGGTCGGGCAAGCCAAGGAGCTTGAGAAGATCACGAAAGTTGACGTTGTAGTGAACCTCAACGTTCCCGACAGCGTGATCGTGGACAGACTGTCGTCGAGACTGCAATGCAGGACATGTGGGGCGATATACAATGAGAAGACGATGCCGCCCAAAGTCGCTGGCAAATGCGACAAGGACGGCGGCGAATTGTTCAGACGCGTGGACGACCAGCCTGAAGTGATCCGTGAACGCCTGAAAGTCTACCAAGAAGCCTCCGCACCTGTCATTGACTTCTATCGGTCAAGGCATCTCCTCAAAGACATCAGGAACGAAGATCCGAACGCTGATCCCGAGAAAGTTGTGCAACAAATAATGAAGACTGTCAGGCAGTGATCAAGCCGAACAGCTTGGGGAACCGAGAGGACCTCCAGACACCGCACTGAATATCGCGTGACCTTCCCTGACTTGGATGAAAGGAAAGATACCCAAAGCCTGAAATGCTGAACAAGCACAGGAAACTAGTGGTTCCTAAGACTCACCGTTTGCCTGCCGGACAGGAGGTTGTCAAGCGCGTGAATAGATGGGCTGTACTATCTTTGGCATTCGTTGCATTCACAGCCCCGCTGTATCTGCTATTCATCGAGGCGGGTTTCCCGAGCCCGTCACTGTGCGTGACCGGGGGCTATGATTATTGGGGCAAGCATTTTTCCGCATTTCTCCGCGAGTGCGCTCCTCTGTTCACGGCGCCGTATGGTAATCCGTACGGACTTCAGCTTGTAGTGGACCGGCTCTACATGTGGGGTGTTCCTTGGCTCAACTCGCTACTAGCAG
>CAZRNA010000010.1:0-38170 GCA_964601325.1 uncultured Candidatus Bathyarchaeia archaeon | reverse complement strand
GCGAGTTCTTATCTTTTGACAGACTGAGTTGGCCGTCATTGGGAGCAGTTTCTTCGTCGTCGGGTAGGCTGGTGCGCACACACACAAAAACGCGCCCGGCCGTGGGTTCAATTTACGACGCCCGCACCACTAGACCCACACACACAGGTCGACTGGTGCGGGCGACTGAATTTGAACCACCGTTTTGTGTGCGCCTCAACTGCTGGCATCCAAATTTAGACTCGTGATTGGACTTTTTTGTGTGTGCGTGTACCTAATAAGAAACTTACAAGATGGTGGTGCTATGCCCGGCACCTTCAAAGCGTATGCAGAAAGCATCAAAGCAAGGTCAGGAAGGTCTTTACAAGATTATTGGAAACTTGCCGACGAGAAAGGTTTCGTCAGGGGTGGAAAAGTTGTTGCGAAGCATAGTGAGATGCTTTCCTGGCTCAAGTCGAAAGAGATTCGTTTAGGGCACGTCCATGCAAACATGGTCATAACGTATCTTCGCTTGCGTACCGATGACCCTCGACTATCGCCTGGCATGAAGAAGTGGGCATATGAAACTGGATACCAAAAACTCACATCATGAGATTAAACCGATTTCACGTCGCATTCGTTGTCGGAAGTCCGGCGACCGCGCAGAAATCTATCCCATGGCAACCTGCAAATCGTCGCGACGCCTGCCACTGGCAGCCTAATGGAAGGTGGCGTCAAGTGCATCCAGAAGGAAAGAACTGAGAAGACAAAGCATCGTAATTTGAACCCGTCAATTTGAACCCTCATTGGAGTTGTTGTGTGTGTGGGTAGGCTGGTGCGGGCGTCGGAATTTGAACCCTTGAATCTTTCTGGAAGGCATCAATAGTGCACGCACAAGTCTTCCGAGGTCTGCGCATAGAAGCCTTACACATAAGTCCTCATCCAACAGAGATGCGTTTGGAAGCCTCTGTACATGGAATCCATTCTGATAGAGCATGGAGTAGTTGTCACGCTTGACGCGCGTCGAAGAGTCATTCGTGATGGCGCCGTGATGGTCGAAGGCTCGCATATCACCGATGTGGGCAAGACGGAGGAGCTACATCGGAAGTATGCGCCAGAGCATACAATTGATGCAACACGAAAGCTAATCATCCCCGGCCTCATCGACTGTCATGTTCACCTTGCGCAGGCTCTGATTCGAGGCTGCGCCGACGATGTCTCCCTTCTCGATTGGCTTGGGAAGTATGTGTGGCCTCTTCAGGGCAACTTTGATGCTGAGGATGGGAAAGTCAGCGCTAAGCTATGCATGCTTGAGATGATCAAGTCCGGGACAACTTCGTTCATCGAGTCAATGACTCACACCAGATACGGGTTCGATGGAATCGCCAAAGCGCTTGAGGAGTCAGGGATGCGAGGCTGCTTGGCCAAGACGATCATGGATACGCCAGCATACGGGAGGAAACAGATGATGCATGAGGGGATGATTGAGGATGGCGAGAGATCCCTCAACGAAACCATCACCATGTACGATCGCTGGAATGGAAAAGGCAACGGCAGGATCGGTGTCTGGTTCGGTCCACGTTCGCTGGGAGCCTGCAGCAAAGCCCTGTACGAGAAGATCTCTGAGGAGGCCGCGGAGAGAAAGGCCGGCATCACGATGCACTTGTGCGAAGTTAAGGAGGATCTTCGATACGCTCGCCGCAAGTTCAAGAAGAGCCCGGTCGCCTTCGCCAACGAAGTCGGGCTACTCACCCCAAGGACGGTGTTGGCTCACACCGTTTGGCTTACGGACCGCGACATAGCGACTCTCAGCAAGACGCGAACAAATATCAGTCACTGTCCATCGTCGAACACAAAGCTCGCATCCGGGATCGCACGTGTTCCGGAGATGCTCAAGAAAGGAGTAAACGTCGCAATGGGCTGCGATGGCGGCCCCAGCAACAACTCCTACGATATGATTCGAGAGATGAAACTGGCCGCGTACTTACACAAAGTCAGATTATCAGATCCAATGACGATGCCCGCGGAAACGATTCTAGAGATGGCAACCGTTCACGGAGCACGAGCGATCGGCATGCAGGACAAGCTTGGCGGTCTGGAGCCGGGCAAGCTCGCAGACATCGTCCTCGTTGACCTGGACAGCGTTCACATGGTTCCAAACAACAATCACGTTTCCGATCTCGTCTATGCAGGATGCGGAACCGACGTAGACACAGTCATAGTGGATGGACGGATAATCATGGAGAACAGAAACGTGAAGACTCTCGACGAGCGTGAGATCATCGGGCAGGCTCGCGAGAGAGCCAGCGCCCTCTTGGATAGGACCGGCCTGAAACTCACGACCCACTCAAACTACTGCTGACGAGCCTTGCCTGGGAAGGCCGGCTTAGACTGGTATGGGTGAAGGCCTCAGTCTCTTCCTTTAATATGAGAGTCGCAGAAATAGCGGAGGTAATCACAGATGCCTATCCCAATTAGAGATGCGCTGACTTTTGACGATGTCCTATTAGTTCCGAAGCGTAGTTCGATTCATTCAAGAAAAGACGTCGACCTCTCAACGAGACTCAGCAGAAACATCAAACTAAACATTCCAATCGTAAGCGCGAACATGGATTCGGTCACGGAGTCAGCCATGGCTATCTCCATGGCCCATAACGGTGGAATAGGCATCATTCACCGTTTCATGCCTGTGGAACGACAGGTCGAAGAGGTTCTGAAGGTCAAGCGAGCGGAGAGCGTGATCATCGAGGAGCCATACACGATTTGGCCGACCGCTACAATGTCCGACGCAAAGAGACTGATGCAAGAGAAAGGCGTAAGCGGACTGCTAGTAGTCGACGCGAACAAGAAGCTGCTCGGCATTCTCACCGCCCGTGACTTGCTCTTCGAGGACAACGACTTGAATCGAGTCTCCGAGCTGATGACACCGATGAAGTCTCTTCACACGGCATCTGCGGATGCCTCGATTGAGGAAGCGAGGCAGCTGCTTCGCAAGTACAAGCTTGAGAAGCTGCCACTCGTTGACGAGGAAGGACATCTTCGTGGTCTGATCACGAGTAAGGATATGGTGACGCTAGCTGAGAGGCCGCAGGCCTGCAAGGATTCCAAAGGCCAGCTCACCGTTGGAGCCGCCGTTGGGATAAGGGAAGGATACATTGAGAGGGCCCGAGCCCTCGTCGACGCAGGCGTTGATGTGCTCGTCGTCGACGTCGCACACGGCCACTCCGACAGAGTCCTCAACGTGGTCCGGAAACTCAAAAAAGAACTCAGCCAAGTGGACGTGATCGCCGGAAACGTGGCAACACCAGAGGGAACCAAGGACCTAATTGACGCAGGCGCAGATGCAGTGAAGGTTGGAATAGGATCAGGTTCCATTTGCATAACACGGATCGTAACAGGCGCGGGCGTCCCACAACTAACAGCCGTCCTCGAATGCGCTGAAGCCGCAAGAGAATCAGGTGTTCCGATAATTGCAGACGGCGGAATCAGAAACTCCGGAGACATCACGAAAGCACTTGCGACTGGCGCATCGAGCGTGATGATTGGAAGCATGCTGGCGGGAACCGAAGAAAGTCCCGGCGTCACAGTCATGCGCAACGGCAGGAAGTACAAGATACACAGAGGGATGGCGTCCGTCGGCGCTTCAATGAAACGTGGAACAGAGGAAGCAGAAGACGAGGCTGCGCTCCTGGAGTATGTTGCGGAAGGTATCGAGGCGTTCGTGCCGTACAGAGGCACATCTCATGAAATACTCGCACAGTTAGCGGGCGGCATCCGCTCGGGCCTGAGTTACTGTGGCGCGAAAACGCTTGTCGAGTTGCGTCAAAACGCGTCTTTCGTGCGTTTGACTTCTGCGGCGCTCAAGGAAAGCTATCCTCACGATGTCGAGGGCGTCGACTAGTCGAAGCTAGCTAGCGGGATACTTCGCTCTCTGGATTGTGGCGACCAGGGGATTCACGAGGCTCCTTAACACAGACATGTATACATGAACACCCTCTGACAAACCTTTTATGCAAAAACCTGTAGGAGGATGACTCACAGGATCCCTATCTGGTTGAAGAAAATGAGTAATCAATCTAAAAACATGAAAACAATTGCAGCAATAGTGATCGTCATCATAGTCGTCATCGCCGGCGTAGCCTACTACCTAACACAAGCACCCGCAGGACCGGGGACAACAATGACTGTAACGGAAACAACTTCGGCACCGGGCCCGACAACGACTGAGCAGGTCAAGATAGCGATGATTCTCCCAGGAAGAACAGATGACTTGGCTTGGAATCAAGCAGGCTACAACTCGTTCACAGATCTCTTGACGGGTTACGGCGAAGGCATCAACACGTGCGGATGCTGGGTACAGAACCACATGGAAAAGGCGCAGATCCAAGCAGATGTACGTGACTTCGTGAGCAGAGGCTACACGATCATCATCGGCCACGGCTTCGAGTTCCAGGTTCCAATGCAAGAACTGGCTCCACAATATCCTGATGTCAGCTTCCTGGTGATCGGAGGCTGGAACAACTCATTGCCAAATCTCGCGATTGCTGATGTGCGAACAGATCAGACTGGATACGTGCTTGGCTACTTGGCTGGAAAGATGACTGCATCCAACAAGATCGGCTACATCATGGGTGCCAGAGTGGCGGAGCTCGCAAGATTCGAACCAAACTTCGCAAAGGGTGCCAGTGACGCGAACCCGAGCATCACCTACTCTTATGGTGCATTACCGGGCGGCGGTAATGGAATACTGCCCGGCGGCAGCATCAGTGTTGTTGCCGTAGGTGACTTCCACGATCTGCAAGGCGCCAAAGCAGACGCAGAGCTAATGGCAAGCCAAAACGTTGACGTCCTCGCAGTAATGGGAGACGGCGTGGTTCGTGGAGCAATCGAAGGAGCTATCGACAAGAACATCAAACTGATTGGAAACGGAATCAACATCGCAGACGCTCCACCAGTCGGCGCTGAGAAACTCGTGCTCGGCAGCGGTTCTTGGAAATGGGACGCAGTCATGAAGGCATGGACCGCTGATGTCGCTGCAGGCAAGCGTAACGGCAAGTACTGGGCGGACTTCACGAACGGAGGAATTGAGGTCGAACTCAACAAGGACAACGTTCCGTCAGCGGTTCAGCAAGACGTGATGAGCGTCCTAGACAAGGTCAAGAGTGGTGGCATCACGACCGACCCCCTAGGACCGCTCATGATTGGCAACCCACTCGCAGCGCTTCAGACAAACTTCATCGCACTAGTACTTCAGCACGCGCGCGAGTAAACCAATAGACCACCGCGTAACCGTCTACCGCCCTCCCCGTGGGGGCGTTCCCTCCCTTTTTTTAGGTCTAAACATCTCAGTAGGTCCTGTGAATATGTCCAAAGATACGAAGAATCAGAGCGGCGCAGCAATTGTAATGCAGGGGATAACCAAGAACTTCCCTGGTGGTGTTATTGCAAATGATGCCGTGGATTTTGAGTTACAAGTCGGTGAGATACACGGGTTGCTGGGAGAGAATGGTGCTGGCAAGACTACGCTGATGAATATCCTGTACGGGTTGTACCAGCCAGACGGTGGCACGATTCGAGTTTTCGGACAACCCGCGGTTTTTGGATCACCAGCTGATGCAATCAGATCTGGAATCGGAATGGTCCATCAACACTTCAGGCTTGTTAGCGACATGACAGTCACAGAGAATGTTGTCTTGGGGCTAAGGTCATCGAAAGGTTTCCTTACAGACACGTCCTCCGCTGATACTCGAATCTCAGCGCTTGCTGAGCAGCACGGTCTTCAAGTTGACCCCAAGGCCCAGATCTGGCAACTGGCTGTTGGGCAGCGGCAGCGCGTGGAGATTCTCAAGGCTCTGTATCGTGACGCTAGGATTCTGATCCTTGATGAGCCTACTTCGGTGCTTGCTCCGTCGGAAGTCAAAGATTTCTTCAAATCGTTACGAGGCCTGAGAGAGAGCGGCATCTCGATCGTTCTGATAACTCACAAACTCGACGAAGTAATGGATGTGACCGAACGGGTCACTGTCCTGAGGAAAGGACGCAAGGTTGCAACGCAACCGACGGGCTCTGTAAACCAGGAGAGCCTTGCCCATATGATGATTGACGAAGCCATTCCTCCGGTGGCCAACAAGGTGACGGCAGCAGCTCATGATGTCGTCCTGCAAGTTACAAACCTACGGGTGTTCGATGATAGGGAAATAGAAGCACTCAGAGGTATCTCTCTCGAAGTTCGGAAGGGCGAGATACTGGGAATAGCGGGCGTTTCTGGAAATGGTCAGAGAGAACTTGTCGAAGCTCTTGTGGGATTGAGAAAACCAGCCTCGGGATCAATAGCAGTCACCGGCAGAGATGTCACTGGGAGAGCGCCTCGAGCTATCATAGACCTAGGCGTGGCATACGTTCCCGAGAACAGGACTGAGGACGCCAGCATAGCAGATTTTCGCATTGACGAGAATTTGATCCTCAAAGACTTCAACAAGACCCCGGTCTGCGGGATGCTCGCCTCCAAGATTCCCACATTCCTCAACGATAGGGAAATCAGGAGCAGAGCGGAGCAGGCGGTGGCTCAGTTTGGCATAAGGGCCACAGGCATTTCCGCGAAAGCTCGATCGCTGTCTGGGGGTAACCTCCAACGGCTCATTCTGGCAAGAGAGCTCTCCGGTAGCCCGATGCTCATCGTGGTTTCACAGCCAACTCGCGGTTTAGACGTTGCCGCCACAGAATACGTCAGGAGCCTGCTCATACAGCAGAGGAACCATGGTGCGGCAGTACTTCTTGTCGACGAAGACCTAGCTGAGCTGATTGCTCTAAGTGATAGAATTGCGGTGATGTACAAGGGTGAGACGGTCGGATTGTTGGAACCGGGACAGTCCAGCTCAGAAGAGATCGGACTGCTAATGACAGGCGCGAAGAGAATGGCTGCAGCAGCGTGAGATCATGGCCAGATTGAAGGTCACAGCGAAACTCGATGTCAGCCGTAGGTCCATACTGATCATTACATTCCTGGCCTACGTCGTCTCGCCTCTAGTCGTTCTTGGAGTACTAGCTGCTGCGGGAAAAAGCCCGCTTGTTGCGTTGGACGCACTATACAGGGGAACAATTGGAACAGCTGCAGGCTTCGCCGAGACTATCGTTCAGGGAACTCCTCTGATGCTCATGGCTTTGGGCCTTGCCATCGCGTACAGGGGCAAGGTCTGGAACATTGGAGCCGAAGGACAGCAAATCTTCGGAGCAATACTGGTTACATGGTTTGTACTGCTTTTTCTCAAAAATCCTCTGCCAGCGTACGTAATGATTCCGGTCGGCTTGTTGCTGTCGTTCGTGGGCGGCGCGTTGTTCGCGACAGTACCTGCGCTCATGAAATCAAGGCTTGGGATTAACGAGATCATAACCACGATCATGATGACCTACGTTGCAGTAGAAGCTTTGAACTGGCTTGTGAGAGGACCGTTTCAGGACAAGACGATCCCCGGAAGCTATCCGGAATCACCGATCTTCCCACCTGAAACAGCTCTGCCGATCCTTGTCCGCAATACGAGTGTGACGATCGGGATCATCATATCAGTCGCTCTATGCATCTTGGCGTACTACTTTCTCTTCAAGACGCCCTTGGGTTACAGCATACGAGCTGTTGGATTCAATCCATCGGCAGCAAGGACAAGCGGGATTCCGGTGAAGCGTGTAATCAACTCCGCAATGATTCTTAGCGGCGCCTTGGCCGGTCTAGGAGGAGGAATCTATATCCTCGGTGTTACACACGAACTATTGCCAGAACAAGCATCGGGAATCGGATACACCGCAGTCGTAGTCTCTTTGCTCGGAAACCTGCATCCGTTAGGAGTAATCTTCTCCTCGCTGTTCTTTGGCGGTCTTGTTTCTGGTATGTCGTCTGTCGAGCGAGCTCTTCAGATCCCTAGGACTCTTTCGCTTCTCTCGCAAGGGATCATTATTGTGTTGATTCTGATCATTCAGGTTCTCGCCAGATATGAAATCAAGAGGGCATGAACGATGGCTATGATTGTTGACGCAGCGTCGGTTTCCGAACTCATTGCTGCGATAATAGCGCTGAGTGTTCCGATGGCTTTCGCCGCTTTGGGCGAGGTCATCAGTGAACGCGCCGGCGTTATCAATCTGGGGACAGAGGGGGTGATGCTTGTCGGAGCGATTTCGGCGTTCTCGATCAGCTTCTTCCAACATGACAACTTGTTCGGTGTCCTAGTAGGAGGTGCCTGCGGTGCTTTGATGGGGCTCCTGTTGGCTTTCGTTTCGATTTCCCTGAGACAGGATCAGGTCCTTTCCGGTCTGGGGATCTACTTCCTAGGAGTCGGACTCTCAGGCTTCCTTTACGATATTTTCTTCGGCCAAATTGGATCGACAATTAGGATCAGTGGACTGCCGGTACTGCCCATACCTCTACTTTCACAGATCCCTGTGATAGGGGATTCACTGTTCTCTCAAGATATCATCGAGTATCTGGCGTTTGTCACCCTCATCATCGTTATCATCGTGGTTGGTCGCACGACTTTCGGACTGAACATCAGAGCTGTTGGCGAGAATCCATCAGCTGCCGACACGTTGGGTGTAAGCGTCACCAAGATTCGATACGCTGCTGTGATAATAGGAGCGACCCTAGCTGGCATAGGAGGTGCCTACCTGGCATTATCGTCTCACGCATTTCAAGCAGAGAACATTACCGCGGGAAGAGGTTTCATAGCCGTGGCGATGGTGTACTTCGGCAAATGGCGTCCAGCAAGAGCTTTCTTCGGGACTTTTCTTTTCGGCGCGGCATACCTGCTTGGCGCTTTCTTCCAAGTTGTTGGCTCAATCATTCCGTACTATTTCCTATTGATGGTACCCTATGTCCTCACTCTGGTGGTTCTCGTCGGGATCGCTCGAGGCGCGCGTCCTCCCTCCGCACTCGGAGTTCCCTACAATCGAGAAGGCGGCTAGCGGCGCTCACATTTGGCAGTGAAATCGGAGCGCAGTACCGATCAACTTAGAAAACCCTCAACGCTTCCGGTGAAAGCGGAGACGCTTCACTGAGTTGTTGAGCTGAGACAGATGGCGTACGTCATCGGACTACGTTGTACTAAGTGCGGGAAACTGTACTCGCCGGAAGATCGTGTGTTCACGTGCAAGGAAGATGAAGGACGGCTTGATGTAGAATATGATTACGAATCGATGGCGACCAAGATCAGTCGAGAAGTCCTCGAGCGCCGGAGAGGCGGACTGTGGAAATATCATGAGCTTCTACCGATCGAGAATGAAGAGAACATCATCACACTAGGCGAAGTTCAGACACCGCTCATTCGATGCAAGAACCTCGGCAAGATCCTCGGAATGAGGAATCTGTACCTTAAGGATGAGACGAAGAACCCGACAGCCTCATTCAAAGACCGGCCGATGACAGTAGGCGTATCGAAGGCGGTTGAACTTGGATTCGACACTACGGTTTCCGCTTCTAGCGGCAACGCGGCCGCAGCGCTCGCAGCTTACTCAGCCAAGGCGGGACTCGCATGCTACACATTTGTCCCAGAGAAGGCGAGCCCCGGAAAGATCGCCCAGCTGAACATCTTCGGCGCGAAAGTGGTGAGGCTCAGAGGACTCGAGAGCGGCGTTGATCCAACCGTTACGATGTTGCGACTTGTCTGCAAACGCTTCGGGTGGTATCCATGCCCGAGTTTTGCGCTCTTCAATCCGTACCAGGCTGAGGGACCGAAGACCATGTCGTATGAGATCGCTGAACAGCTCGGCTGGACGACGCCCGACTGGGTCTTCGCAGGCGTCGGCAGTGGCGCACTGCTCGCTGGGAACTGGAAAGGTTACGAGGAGCTGAAGCGGCTCGGTTTTGTGAAGAGTTATCCTCGCATGGTTGCCGTTCAATCCACCGGGTGCGCGCCAGTTATCAGAGCATTTGACGAGAAGATGGACCCGCACAAAATAGCTGCCTGGGAGCATCCGGACTCGGTCGCCACAGGCTTGATGGATCCTCTCCCATGGGACGGTGATGCTGCGCTCGAAGCACTGCAGGACTCGTCGGGAACAGCTGTGAAGGTCACAAACGAGGAGATCCTTGATGCGCAGGGAACTCTAGCGAAGACAGAAGGGATATTCGGAGAGCCCTCAGGGGTGGCAGTCTTGGCCGGATTAACAAAGCTGAGGAATCAAGGCAAGATCGCTGGTGATGACTGCGTCGTACTTGAGATTACAGGTAGCGGTCTGAAAGACTTGAACGTGATAGGATCTGTGGAGGCTCCGTTGATTGATCCAGATATCGAGGCCTTGCAGAAAGTCCTCAAGTTGAAGAGATAGTGGTTGCGAATTCCGTTTCCTGTAGTCTATCTTCTCTTCTTCTCGCCCATTGTCATGGCGAGCACGGCCATCTTTGTGTAGAGGCCATTCTCGGCCTGCGGATAGATTCGAGATTGAGGTCCATCCATGACCCCATCACTTGCTTCTTCGCCTCTCAGTACCGGAAGAACATGCATCACTATCGCCTGTTTGCTAGCCATGTCAAGGGTTTCTTCAGTCAACGACCAATGCTTGTACTTTTCATGCAGCGCTGTTTCTCGCTCTTTTCCGAAACTGCTAGCTCCAACTTCGAGCAGTTCCTTGCTTGCCCAGTTTCTGGGGAATATCGCGTCTGCGCCTTCGAGTGCTCTCTTCAGATCATGTGATACTGTGAATGTTCCTCCAGATGCAGCTACGTTCTCTGAGCATGCTGCAACTATCTTGTCGTCGATTCCGAATCCTTCAGGATGTGCCAGTACAACGTCGTAACCGAACCGAGAGGTAATGAGCGCGTCTTCCTGTACGCTGCATCTTCCGCGGAAGCCCTTCGAGTACGCCCACATGATGACGTACTTCTTCCGTTTCTTCGCGCCATACTCATCGCGTAGGGTCATCAGGTCAGCAAGGCCTTGAGTCGGATGGTATGTGCAACAAGCCATGTTGATTACGGGGATACTCGCGTGCTTGGCGTACTCCCTTACGACGGCGATGCCTCGGCCGTAAACATAGTCAATCACGTCGTCGAGAATCCTCACGCCCAATCCGTGACCGTACCGCTCGTACATCTTCGCAACATCTCTAACCGCTTCACCTGCGCCAAGACGAGTTGTTGAAGCATCAATGTACTGAGCGTGACCGCCCAGGTAGGTCATTCCAGCTTCGAAGGCCGCTCGCGTACGCGTCGACGACGCATAGAACAGCGCAAAGAACGTCTTGTTCCGCAGCAACGGTACAACGTGATTCTTTCGGTGTTTCTGGCGGAAGCTGTGTGCGAGGCGCAGAGTCGCCTCGAGTTCATCAATGCTCCAGTCCTGAGTCGTAATCAAGTCTCGACCAGAAAGATTCGCCAACGCCCTCCCCTCCGTCTAATGATTCACGTCTGGGACGCCCAGGCGTCCCGCTCTAAAGAGTTGCGCGGTATCTCAGGCCGATCCTAGCCAAGGATGCAAGATTGATAAGCTGTATTCGCTCAATCTGTGCCTCTCTCGGAGTGCAAGTTAGATTGCCAAATAACGATCTGGTAGTTGTCGCGCTCGGCGGCAACGCGATTCTCAGACGAGGCGAAAAAGGCACTTTTGAAGAGCAGTACCGAAACGTCTGTGACACGGTCAAGCGCATCGCAGATCTTGTGCAAGACGGATACAGGGTGGTCATCACTCACGGGAACGGTCCACAGGTCGGAGCCACGGTCTTGAGACACGAGGCCGCGAAGAACATTGTTCCCCCGTTTCCATTGGATGTCTGCGGCTCCGAGACGCAGGGTTTCATCGGCTACATGATCCAGCAGGCTCTTCGAAACGAGCTGAAGAAGAGGGGCCTTGACAAGTACGTCATAACCGTGGTTACTAGAGTCATCGTTGACGCTGACGACGCAGCGTTCAAGAACCCAACAAAGCCCGTCGGACCATTCTATACGAAGGAGGAGGCCGAGAAGATCCGGTCCCAGCGTCCCGACCTAGTAGTGAAGGAAGATGCTGGCAGAGGCTACCGCCGGGTGGTCCCGTCCCCAGACCCGAAGATAATCGCTGAACGATCCGCGATAAGAACCCTGGTTGACAACGGGTTTGTCGTCGTGGCATGCGGCGGCGGGGGCATCCCAATCATAGAGGAAGAGACTCAGGCTCGCGGGGTTGAAGCTGTTATCGACAAAGACCTCGCCGGGCAGAGACTAGCGACACTGATAGGTGCCTCAGTCTTCGTGATACTCACCGACATTGACGGGGCGTATCTGAACTATGGCACTCCGAAGCAGACACTGATCAAACAAGCTACACCTGAACAACTGGAAAAGTACGCGAAGGAAGGTCACTTCAAGGAAGGCAGCATGGGACCAAAGATCAGCGTCGTCATGAGGTTCATCCAGAGCGGCGGCCGGGAAGCGATCATAGCTGAACTGAGCAAGCTCAAAGAAGCCATACAGGGAAAGAGCGGAACCCACGTAATGCGAGTCGCCGCGTAGACTCAACCGCTCCTAGGCAGAGACTGACAAATTGGCGGGTGTTCTATTTGTTCGCGATTCTCGGGTAGTCCTAGAACGTGAGCTATCAGCAGATGACCAGGCATCGTCCGCAACGATACTCGCCACGCGGGAGCGAGGGCGAAGGAGCCTGAGTACAGCATGAGCACGCAGGAAACTGACCATAGTACGATGGCTCGTACATAACCGGCGCGCCATAGAAAGCCGGCTGCCCGCACATCATCGGTTCGACGGGGGGAACATAGTATTGTGGGACGGTATAGTATGTCGCCGTCGGCGGAACCGGAGTCGCGAATGCTGAGAGTGGCGTAACCCACATCATTGGTCCGCGTGAAACGTAGTACATCGTCATCAATCTCTGACCTATGTCGATCTGCGCGTGAGTTAAGGATATCTAGACACGTCCTCGATGCCCGGCTGCTCCAACTCAAACAGGAATCCGTCATCATGCAGCCATTAACATGGCTCAGTTAACCGCGGTCCTCCACGAGCCCGAAACCGAACCCGTCGATGTTCAAATATCCGAGAACCGTGTCTGCTTGACTGGACATGGCGAGTCTGGCCGAGCCAGAGTGGGCGTCAGGATTGACTGTGAAAGCGATACTAATTGACATGGACGGAACGATCACCAAGTTCAACCTCGATTACATGTGGATGCGGAGAGCGGCGTTGCAGATGCTCAAGGAGGCTGGTCTGTGGCGTCCTAGCTTCAGTGATCAGATGAGCATCTACGCCATGCTCAACGAGGTGCGTGGCTCAATCAGCAATGAGCGGCTCGACGAGATCAAGAAACGCATCTACGAGAAGGTTGAGACAATCGAGAGCGATGCGGCTGAGCGGGCTGAGTTGATGCCAGGTGCCAAAGAGGTATTGAACCAGCTGAGACAGATGATGAAGAAGGTAGTCGTCGTCACGAACAATGGAAGGCTCGGAACAGATCGAACCCTTGAGAGGCTGAATTTGGTCGGAGTCCTCGACGGGGTTCTCACAAGGGACGATGTCGACGAGTTGAAGCCTGATCCAGGGATCGTGTTCAAGGCGTTGAACTTGGCGGGCGCGAAGGCTGATGAGGCCATCCTGGTGGGTGACGCAATCATCGACATAAGAGCGGCAAAGGCGGCGTCGGTGAGGTGCGTTGCTGTTCCATCTGGGCCCTTCCCGGCAACGCGACTATTGCAGGAGGAGCCAGACTTTATCGTCAGTTCCTTGTCGGATGTGCCTGAGCTCGTTCATCGCCTCGATAGCTACAACTAGGCGACGACCGGCGCTGGCCGTGTCAAGGTAAATTCTTATCTTGACTATCGAGTAGGAGTTCACTTCAGAGAACATTGTTCTCAAAGATCCTAGTAGGTTTAGACGGCTCAGACTTCTGCCTGAAAGCACTAGAATTCGCTATCGACTTGGCAAAGAAGTATCAGAGTCAACTTGTTCTGGTTCACGTCGTCATGCGACAGATATACGCGATCAACCCGCCCGAAGCAGGCGTCCTAGCAGGCACAGCTATCGTTCGGGAGCTTGAGGAGGATGGAAAAGCGATTCTGGCCAAGGGGGAGGAGACCGTGAAAGCTCAAGGGATCCCCGTGGAAACTCGGCTGAAGCAAGGAGTACCTGCAGAAGAGCTTCTCCGAGCAGCAGTTGACGAGAAGGTGGATCTCATAGTTTTGGGCAGTCGTGGGCTCTCTCAGGTTAGGGCTTTCTTCCTCGGAAGCGTCTCAGACAAGGTAAGTCACCACGCAAAGTGCCCAACCCTGATCGTAAGGTAGTACAACAGAAACAGTCTACGGACACCAAATCCCCGGATTCGTCCTAGTTGCATTCTTCCTTCAAGACGATGAACTAGGACTCTCTTGACTTTCACAAGATTTATTACCGCCGCTCCTAGGCGATCTTGTCTCAGCATTTCATAGGTGAACAAAATGGCACAAGCAGGCGGGAATATTCCCGTACTTATCCTTAAGGAAGGAACCGGTAGATCAACCGGCAAAGATGCCCAGAGAAACAACATAATGGCGGCAAGAGTTGTCGCAGAAACCGTGGCGAGTTCGCTTGGACCACGCGGCATGGACAAGATGCTTGTCAGCGGAATCGGCGATGTTGTCATCACTAACGATGGCGCCACAATAATGAAGGAGCTTGACGTTCAGCATCCGGCTGCCAAGATGCTTGTCGAAGTGGCCAAGACGCAAGATAACGAGGTTGGCGACGGAACCACCACAGCTGTCATCCTAGCGGGCCAACTTCTATCGAAAGCGGAGAAACTACTAGACTTGGACGTCCACCCCACCGTGATTGTCGATGGATACAAGAAAGCTGCTGATAGAGCCTCAGAGTTCCTCAGCAAGATTTCGTTAGCCGTGGATCCCAAAGATGAGGCACGTTTACGCCAGGTTGCCGCGACTTCAATGGCAACCAAAGATATTGCAGCAGAGAAGGAGTTCTTCGCGAAGCTCACCGTCAAAGCAGTAGAGCAGATCAAGGAAGAACGAGACGGGAAAATCAAAGCTGACATCGATCTGATCAAGGTCGTGAAGAAGCACGGCAAGAGTGTCGAAGAGACCGAACTGGTAGAAGGCGTCGTGATCGACAAGGAAATCTCCCACAGTCAAATGCCAAAGCAAGTCCAGAAGGCCAAGATTGCTCTGCTCAACCAGAAGCTTGAGATAGAGAAGACTGAATTTGACGCGAAGATCAACATCGAGAACCCAGAGCAGATGCACATGTTCCTCGACGAAGAGGAACGAATGCTCAAGGAGATGGCAGACCAAATCGCAGCCTCAGGCGCGAACGTGATCTTCTGCGAGAAAGGCATAGACGATATCGCGCTTCATTTCCTCGCAAAGAAAGGGATCCTAGCAGCCAAGAACCTGAGCAGCGGCGATATGGAGAAACTTGCCAAGGCGACCGGAGCAAAGATACTCGCGAGCACCAAGGATATGTCCTCCGACGCGCTCGGTGAAGCGAAGCTGGTTGAAGAAATCAAGATCGGAGATGACAAGCTGATCTTCGTGAGAGAATGCAAAGACCCCAGAGCCGTCACAATAGTCCTGCGTGGAGGATCCGAGCATGTAGTCGACGAAGCAGAACGATCCTTGCATGATGGCCTCTGTGTCGTCAGGAACGCCGTGGAAGACGGAAAGATTGTGGCGGGCGGTGGAGCTTCTGAGGCAGAAGCTGCGAAAGAGCTCAAGAGCTACGCCAAGACCGTTGGCGGAAGGGAACAGCTTGGCATCGAGGAGTTCGCGGAAGCGCTTGAATCCATCCCTATGGCGCTTGCGGCAAACGCAGGACTTGACCCCATCGATATCATGGTCGACCTAAGAGCGAAACACGAAAAGCCTGAGAACCAGTGGACAGGCGTAGACGCCGTAACCGGCAAAGTCGAGGACATGCTCAAGCAGAACGTGGTCGAACCTCTGCGGACTAAGCTACAGGTCATCCGTTCAGCAACCGAAGCAGCGTGCATGATCCTACGAATCGACGATGTCGTCTCGTCAAAAGGCACATCTGGCCCTCCAGGCGGCAGACCTCCAGGCATGCCCGGAGGCATGCCTCCTGGTGGCGGAGAAGAGTTCTAGACTAGCTCCTCCTCCCCCTCCCTCCTTTTTCTTGAGTTCACAGAATCCTCAATTTTCGTTTCATCGGAGTCAAGCCATATAGCGGGCGCTATCCATTAGAAGACTCAGATTCGCAGGATTGTCTCTTCATGATGTTCGTTGTGGCGGTGACCGGCGCAAGCGGATCCATCTATGCAAGACGCCTACTTGAGGAACTGAAACGCAGCGGACATGAAACGCTTCTTCTAGTAAGCGACGAGGCGAAGAACGTCATCAAGCAGGAGAACGAGGACCTGCACAAATTCGAGGAACTGGCGACTCGAACATTCTCTGAGCACGACTTGGATTCACCGGTCTCAAGCGGTTCAGTGAAGACTGCTGGAATGATAGTTGTTCCATGCAGCATGAAGACCGTCTCCTCAATCGCTCACGGTCTGGCAGGCAACGTCATAACAAGAGCGGCCGATGTCACATTGAAGGAACATAGACAATTGATCTTGGTGCCCAGAGAGACTCCACTGAGCACAATTCAGCTTAGGAATCTGCTACTTGTCGCAGAGGCAGGGGCTATTGTTCTTCCCGCAATGCCAGCGTTCTACACGAAACCTAAGTCCATCGATGACATGGTGAACTTCATCGTGGGCAGAATCTTAGACCTACTGAATGTCCCTCACAACTTGTTCCAACGTTGGGGCGAGACTGACTAGCCCAAGAGAAACTCATGAGAGTTTTTCTCTGTAGGACTTGGCAAGGTCGACATAGGCTTCAGCCGCGGACTTGATGGCCGCCAAATCTGAAGTGTCGAGGTTCCTAACAGGTTTCGCTGGCACACCTGCCAAGAGGACTTTTGGGGGCGTTTTCTCTTTCTCCAGAATCACGGATCCTGCAGCAACGACCGAGTTGGGTCCAATCTCAGACCCCTCTAAGAGGGTGGAGTTCATGCCGACAACCACGTAATCGTGCACTATTGATCCGTGAATGACTGCGTTGTGCCCGACGGTCACGAAATCACCCACAACGCATTGACCACCAATATCGGTATGTATCGTGCAGTTGTCTTGGATGCTGCTGTGTCTTCCGATTCTTATGCGGCCCATGTCTGCGCGCAGCACAGCGTTCTCCCAGATGCTGCTGCCCTCGCCGATTTCAACGTCGCCTATCAGGGTCGCCCTTGGGGAGACATACGCGCCAGGGCTGATCTTTGGCTTGGTTCCTCGGAATTCGATCAAAGCCATCTTGAGCTATCCTCTGTTTCGAGAACGGTTGATGAAGCGCTCCTGCATCTAGCATCCGTCTAGGAGATCTGCTTGACAGTGGGAGACGTATTCTTATCTATTTAACTTGCCAACGACCGGGACATTGCATCCTGTGGGTTGGCTAGACCGCATGACACGCAACGTAGTGCAGACCTCTGGCCTCACGAAAAAGTTCGGCAGTCTAGTCGCTGTCGACCACATGGATCTCTCCGTCGAGTCAGGTGAGATATTCGGATTCCTCGGCCCAAACGGAGCAGGCAAAACCACAACGGTCAGGATCTTATGCGGTCTTATGATGCCAACATCAGGTACGGCAACGGTCGTGGGTCACGACGTTGTGACGGAGCCTGAGGAAGTGAAACAGCGAATTGGATACATGCCTCAGGCATACGGGCTCTATGACGATCTAACCGTCGACGAGAACCTGGAGTTCTTCGGAAGCATCTATCGGGTCCCACGGGACGAAAGACGAAAGCGCACAGATGAGATCCTGCAGCTAGTCCGACTGGAAGAATTTCGCAAGCACTATGCAGGACAGCTCTCTGGAGGCATGAAACGCAGAGTGTCCCTTGCTGTGTCCTTAATCCATAATCCGGAGCTGCTTATTCTGGATGAACCTACAGCTGGGATCGATCCGCCCCTTCGAAGAATCTTCTGGCAGTATTTCAGGGAGCTCAACAAACGCGGCGTGACATTCTTCATCAACACACATTACATGGATGAAGCGGAACTCTGCGACAGGCTCGCTTTGATCAGCTATGGGCGGCTCGTGTCATTGGGCTCACCAACGGAGCTGAAGAGAAAAGCGGTCGGCGGCGAGCGAGTTGAGTTCGTCACAGCGGACTTGCCAAGAACTGGGGAAATACTCAAGGATTCGGAACTTGTGCGGGAGGTCCACGCTTCCGACGGGGGCATCGAGTTGATCGTTGAGGACGCAGCCTCCGCCATTCCAAGACTCACATCGTTGCTTAGAGAACGCGGAGTCGAGGTCCTGCAAGTAAAACAGATTCAACCGAGCCTAGAGGACGTTTTCATCAAACTCGTTGAAGAAGCTGGTGAAAGAACACGGCTCTAGACAGACTTCTCCTGATGACGAAGAAAGAGGTGACGCACCTCATCAGGAATCGTCGCGTCTTCGCCCTTACCCTCTTCATGCCTCTTCTATTGATGACGATAGTTGGGCTTGCTTTCACTGGTGAAGTCAAACACATCACCACTGTCATCGTCAACAAAGACGGAGGCCCACTGAGTCAGGAATTCATTGATGCGCTAAAGGTGAGCGATACGCTTCGGATCAGATATTACGAGAATGACGAGCCGCAAGCGGAAGCGCTCGTGCGAGATGGCCTAGCGAAGGTAGTAATCGTCATTCCTTCAACGTTCGAGGATGACCTGAAAGCCTCCAAAGCCATTGTCTATCTGATGGTCGATGGTTCAGATCCTGTCTCGGCAGGGGCAGTAGTTCCGGTTGTGCAGGGAATAGCACTTGGCTTCACGCCGAAGCTGAGTGTTCAAGTTGAACGTTTGGTGTTGTACAATCCATCGCTCAGGTACATCGACTTCATCGCGCCCGCTATCGTTGGAATCTTTCTCCAGATATTTCCTATGATTCTGATTTCCATGGCGATTGCGGGGGAACGGGAGAGAGGCACGATAGAGCAACTCATCGCGACGCCCGTCAGCAGCTTTGAGATATTGTTCGGGAAGTTGATCGTTTACATGGGATTCGGCTTTTTGAGCGCAACAACGATGCTTGTTGTGGCTGTGTATGCCTTCAACCTTGTAGTCCGAGGGAGTGTTTTCCTGATTGCGCTGTTCCTAGCCGTGTTTCTGACCGCGTCCTTGAGCTTGGGCACGCTCGTCTCTGCGGGGTCGAGGACTCAGATGCAGGCTGTACAGACGATAATGCCAGTGATCTACATCATGATATTCCTGTCAGGCACGTTCTATCCGATCGAGGCTATGTCTCCGCTGGTGCAACCCATATCCTATGTTCTACCACTCACGTACATGATTCACGCACTCAGATCGATCATAGTCAAGGGAGCTGGCTTAGAGGTGGTGGCAAGAGACTTCATCTTCCTCTCAGCGTATACGATTCTTATGCTCGGCTTGGCAATGGCTGTGTTCCGCAAGAAAATCGAATAGGTGTCGAAACTTGAAAGAGGCGTCGAATGTTCCTAAACTCTTCGGGACCTCCGGCATACGCGGAAACGTTCGGAACAAAGTAACAGAGAAGTTTGTGCTTGATCTGGCGCGAGCAATGAGTACAATGTTCGCGAATGAAGGTCAAGTCGTTGTAGGCTCGGATTATAGAACCACCTCACCCGAGCTGAAAGCAATCCTACTCGGCGGCCTCTTGGGAGGAGGCATTGACGTGGTCGACGCTGGAATACTGCCGACACCGGTTCTAGCCTTCGGCACCCGAGCTGTCGGAGCCAACGCAGGCATCATGGTCACCGCGTCCCATAACCCTCCGGAAGATAATGGGGTGAAATGCTACTCGCACGAGGGAAGAGAGTACATTCCCGAAGAAGAGCAAATCCTTGAACGGTTCATCGCAGAACGCCAGTTCACAGACGTCCCCTGGGATCGTGTAGGTGGGCAGATCGCATCACCTGATCTCGTTGATATGTACAGTCAGCGGATTCTGGATCGCGTGGGAACATTACGACGTAAGCTAAGGGTGGTGGTGGACTGTGCGAACGGTACCACGTACAATCTGACGCCGTTGATCTTGTCGAAGCTAGGCTGCGAAGTCATCTCGTTGAACGCTCATCCTGATGGGCGCTTCCCAGGAAGGCCGGCAGAGCCGACTCCTGAGCACCTTGTCAGAGCATGCCATTCAGTGCGTAGCCTCAAGGCTGACTTGGGAATAGCTCATGATGGTGACGGTGATCGTTTAGCGGTGATAGACGAGAAAGGCAGGTACGTCAATAATGACACCGTGCTTGCCTTCTTTGCTCGCCTGCTGCTCGCGGAGAATGGGCCGGGTAGAATCATCACGAGCGTGGACACCTCTTCACGTATCTACATAGTCGCTCGTTCATCAGGAGGGACGGTCGAGCGGACCAGGCTGGGGAAGACTCATGCTCTACTCGATGAGGAGAACCGGAGGAACATCAGATTGTGCTGTGAACCTTGGAAGATCATAGACCCCACTTGGGGATTCTGGGGAGACGCCGTCTACGCCGCATGTAGACTCGTTCAGAGCCTGGATGAAGCGAAAGGCCCGGTTAGTTCGCTTTTCCGGGGAATACCCGAGAATCCTCAGAAGAGATTCTTCTTCCGATGCCCAGACGAGTCGAAGGATGCCGTCATGGGGAAGATCGCGCAGGGCCTGACGACACAGAAAGATGTCAGCGAAGTCTGGACTTTTGATGGCGTCAGAGTCAACTTCCGCGACGAGAGCTGGATACTGGTTAGGAAGTCAGGAACTGAGGGTAAGATCAGAATCTATTGTGAAGGGCGCACGCCGAAGAGACTGAAACAGCTCGTCTCAAAGTCTTCCACCCTTGTGACGAGCGCGATCAAGGGTGCGCACAAATCACATATGAAACCCGCATTGAAATGACGGAGTTCGATGGAAGACTTTCATACGAGTCGAACGACTTCATTCAGTAAGACCGTACCTTGATGATGCGAAGGGATCAACAGGAGCGCAACACGCATGCTTGAGATGAAATTCATTCGCGAACATCCAGACACTGTCAAGGCAGACCTACAACACCGCGGAGCCGTCGACAAACTTGCTTGGGTTGACGAGCTGCTGCAGAACGACCAGAAATGGAGGTCACTGCAGGTTCAAGCAAACGGTCTGAGGCAACAGCGGAACAAGCTGACAGAACAGATCGCAAAGCTACGAAAACAGGGACAAGATGCAGCACCTGTAATGCGTGAAGCGGAGGCCATCCCTAGCAAGATCCGAGAATTGGAGCAGGAAGCAGGGAACGTTCGAGAGAGAATCAACCAGACCCTGATGCAACTTCCAAACATCATGCACGAGAGCGTCCCAACAGGAAAAGACGAACATGACAACGTCGAGATTAGGAAGTGGGGCACGCCACCGCAGTTTCCCTTCAAGCCTTTGGATCACATTGATCTTGCGACCAAGCTCGACCTAGTCGACTTCGAAAGAGCCGCCAGAGTAGCTGGCGCCAGATTCTACTATCTCAAGAAAGATCTGGTAAGGCTCAATTATGCTCTGATTGGCTACGCGCTCGACTTCATAGCACAGAAGGGCTACACAGTCATGCAGCCGCCGTACCTTCTGAAGAGAGAGGTTCTCTCAGGCGCAGTTGCGCTTTCAGATTTCGAGGATGTCATCTACAAGATCGACGGCGAAGACCTTTACCTACTCGCAACATCTGAGCACGCGTTGAACGCATTCCACTTTGGTGAGATCCTCGACGGCAAGACCCTGCCGCTGAGGTATGGCGGAGTCAGTCCATGCTTCAGGAAAGAGGCGGGAGCTCACGGGCGGGATACAAAGGGGATCTTCCGGGTCCACCAATTCGAGAAAGTCGAACAGTTCGTCTTCTGCAGACCCGAAGACTCGTGGAAAGAACATGAGAAACTCATCGCAAACGCCGAGGAACTCTTCCAAGCCTTGAAGCTACCTTACAGAGTGGTCAACGTCTGCAGCGGAGATCTCGGAACCGTTGCCGCCAAAAAATATGACCTTGAGGTCTGGCTGCCAGGACAGAACACCTACAGAGAAGCAGTATCCTGCAGCAACTGCACATCATACCAAGCCGTCAGATCAAATGTCAGGTACAGAGACAGGACAAGCGACCCGACCGAGTATGTGCACACGCTCAATAGCACCTTCGTGGCTACCGAGAGGACTCTGATAGCGATCATGGAGAACTTGCAGCAAGGCGACGGCTCGATAGCTATCCCTGAGGTTCTCAGATCCTACATGAATGGGCAGGATGCCATTCGAGCCAAGTGACGTGCCGTCTTCGTTCCAGAAACAGAACTGGGCTTCTGCGTGGTCTAACTGCAGGCGCCCCAGCCGCATTCGGGGCAAATGTAGCATCCTTCTTGGAAGACGACGAATCCGTAGCATTGTGGGCAGTAGCTTGGCTTCTCGCCATTCTGGGCCCTCGCCAAGTAGTTTGAATCCGGGCTGGCTATGGGCGCACCGATCGCCAGAACCTGCAGGCGCTGCCTTGTTCCCGTTGCGACGGCCCGCGTTCCACCCGGCGGCTTTCCCGTGCCTGCTGGGTTCTCGCCCTTCTCCGCCCTTCCAGGCGTGACCAGCACTTGGCCCTTGATTGAGGTGTCCCTGAACACCGTCACGTCTTTGCAGCCTAGCTTGTAGGCAAGCAGGTAGCTCTCCCTCATGTCGTCGACGGTGGCGTCGGCGGGGAAGTTGTTAGTCTTCGATATCGAGGAATCCACCCACTTCTGGAAGGCAGCCAAGGCTCGAATGTGATCTTCGGGAGTAATGTCCATGGCTGTGACGAAGGTTCGCTTGATGTTGCTTGGAATGTAGTTAATGTCCTGAACGCTGCCGCCTGCACCGCTAATGTCTCTGATCAATTCCTCATCGTAGAGTCCCTGTGCCGTCATTATCTTCTCGAAGACCGGATCAACGTAGTAGAAGCTTCCAACCTTCACGTTCTTCTCATAGACGAGACTGTAGACGGGCTCGATTCCGCTGCTGCAGCCGGCAATCATCGAGATGCTGCCAGTTGGCGCGATCACGGTTGTGTAGCTGTTCCTCAGGCCTGACTTCTTGATCTCTTGCGCGACCTTGTCCCATGGAAGTCTCCATCTATCCTTCTGGTCGAACCCCTTGAACGGGAGTCTTCCCTCAGGATAGAAGCTCCTGTCATAGTAAGGGAACGGTCCCCTTTCTTTCGCGAGTTGTATTGACGCCAGCTTGGAGTGGTAGTTGATGAATTCCATCAGCCGTTCCATGAACTCGCGAGCGTCCTCACTATTGTAGGACTTCTTTATCTCGAAGAGGAGGTCGCCTAAGCCCATTACGCCGAGGCCTATCTTCCGCGTGGACAAGGTCATCTCCTCGATCTCCTTCAATGGGAACTTGTTCACGTCGATGACATTGTCGAGGAGACGAGTCGCCAACTCAACCGTCTGCTTCAATGCGTCCCAATCAAGTTGGATCTGTCCTTCGGACTCTTCCTTGACGAATGACCAGACGTTGACGCTGCCGAGATTGCATGACTCGTTCGGATAGAGAAGCACCTCTCCACATGGGTTCGTTGTGACTATTGGCCCAAGCGATTTGAGGAACGGGTTGTACTTGTTCACTTGGTCGTGGAATATGACGCCTGGTTCTGCGCTTTCCCAGGCTTGGAAAACGATCATGTCGAAGAGTCGTCTGGCGTTGGTTGTTCGCACAACCTCTTTCGTGCGAGGGTTCACGAGCGGGTAAGGCTTGTCTTTCTCGTAGTACTCCCAGAAATCTGGCATGATGAGAACGGACAGGTTGAAGTTCCTCAGCGCGCGATTTCCTTTCTTTGCGGTGATGAACTTCTCGATGTCAGGGTGATTGCTGTTGAGTATTCCCATGTTGGCGCCGCGTCGTATTCCACCCTGCTTGATGACCTCCGTCATCGTGTCGAAAAGAGTCATGAAACTTATCGGGCCTGAGGCAATGCCTGAAGTGGAGCTGACATAGTCGCCTTCGGGTCTCAGCTTCGAGAAGTTGTAACCCATCCCGCCTCCTGCCTTGAAAACTATCGCGGTTTTCTTGAGTGCATCCATGATGCTCTCGATGGAGTCTTCAACGTCGAGCACAAAGCAGGCGGATCCCATTCCGAGGACATTTCCAAAGTTGGCAACGGCCGGCGTGTTAGGCATGAACCGCTTTGAGACCATCAGATCGTTGAACGATCTCACTTCGGCCTCATGATTGTTGAACTTTCCTTCGCGGAGATGAGCGAGGAAGTCGCTCCAACGAAGCTTCGCTCGTCCTTCGCCGTTGAAGCGGTCATACAATCGTTTCAGCGCTTCGAGGTGGAACCTGTTGAGCGTATACTTGCCGATCGAGAGCTTGCCTTCGTTTGCGACAGGGTCGAAATCTTCCCGAGGATGCTCCGGGGTTTTGCCGGATCCATCGAAGGCTGCCTCATCGTAGAGTAGGCTCGGAAGAGACGCGTGAATTGCGACTCTTTCAAACAGTTGTTTCGGAGTCTCGATGAGTTTGCCGTCAGTATCCTTCCTGAGGTATCTCGCCTTCAGGACACGGAGGGCGTTCAGGTCGAAGCGCTTGTCGACCTCATCAATCTCCTCCTTCTCGAGTATGCGCTGTTTCTCTTTCCTTACCTCTGCTCTCTTCTGTCGGTATAGGATGTATGACTTAGCTGTCTTGGCTTGACCGTTTTCGAGCAGTATCTTTTCGACTGTGTCCTGAGCTTCTTCTACTGTGGGAATGGTGCGCCCGTCGAATTTCTCTTCAAGGATCTTCACAACTTGGTCGGATAGCCGTTGGGCTAGGGCCGAGTCCTTCCCGATCGTTTGAGTGATGGCTCTCGATAGGGCGGCTGTGATCTTGTTCTGGTCGAAGGTGACGAGTCGTCCGTCACGCTTTCGAATTTGCTTTATCGTACCGAATGGGTGGCCGTCCGTGGTCCCGGCCGAGTGCGTGCTATCCCTTACCAAGGTATCTTGCTCCAGAAGTGTGAAGCTATCGTAGCGTCGCTTCGTGCGAGTTTAATAGTTTTCGACAATTGTGTATATAATCCTGTACTAGTGGTAGCCCGACCCTATTCATCCGCGTCAACGGGTCCACCACTCAGTCCGATGGACTTGCGGACAACGCGGTCTGTCTCCATCACAGTCTCCAGAAAAGTCTTTTATGGCAGACGGGGTCCGCGCCGGCGACCGTCACTCGAATTGCACGCTCGTTTTGAAACTCGAGATGATCTCAAACGCGCCGGGCGCGTCCGACGCGCTGAGAGAGCGAAGCATTTGAGGCGCATGAGAAGGACGATGAGAGTTCGTAGACACTGACCTCGGACTGTCTAGCCCTAGTCGCTCGCTATCCTCACCGATTCTTGCGCGAGTCGCTTTCCGTCGAAGTAGAATGATAAGATCTCGTTTCTCGGGATCGAGTAGATCACGTATGAGAGGCCTGGATAGTTTGCCCGTGCCTTGTCAGTCTCGGACGCATCTGCCGACGAGAATGGGTGACTGTGATAGAAGCCGACGACCTCTAGCTTGTTCTGTTCTGCATGGGAGAAGGCACGAAAGAGCGTCTCGGGATCAATCTCGTATGAAGACTCAGAAGAAAGTCGATTCCTGGCAGGCCAGACCTCAGTGACAGCCCGCACATCACCAGCGAGTGAACCAACCAGTACTCCGCAGGCCTCGACAGGCTGGGACTCCTTGGAGTGGGAAGAGATCCGCTCAACGTGTTCGGCTGATATCTTAAGTGTCAATCGACGGAGTACCTTGCCAATGAGTTGGCGAGGAGCACGAGAGCTCCTCTAGAATGTCGTGCCTACAGTTCGCCCTTCAGGAAGGCGTCAATGGTTGCCTTCCGGCACTTGGGGCAGATACGCAGGTGGTATCGTTCGTTGGGTAGGGGCTGGTGGCACCACTCACATTTCTTGAGCGGGCTCTCTTTGACATCCTGGAATTCCTCTATCAGGAGTCTAGTCGTGGGATCGTTCATCAATCCGTTTTCTTCTCCTTTCACTTGTTGCGGGTGTTTCGCGTTGTCTAGTGTGAACGGTGTAAGCATCTTAAGACCTTTAACAAGATTTATAAGCTACTTATGTAAGCAATGTAAGCAAGTTAACAAGATATACGGAATAACCTTTGTGGGGAATCTGACTTTGTCTACAAATGCTGTCCTCATTCGCGGGCTCGACAGGAACCTCTACAACAAGATCGTAGCACAAGCCAAGGAGCAAGGCAAGAACGTAGCCGACATCGTGAACGACGCCATGCAAGCCTACCTGACCGAGGCGGGCGGGGCAGTCCCCAACGTCTTCGACACCAAGAAGCTCGTCTTCACAGGAACCGTTAGCCTCTCCAAGGCAGACATACTCGGACTCCACGAAGAGCTGGGACAATTCCAGCTGGAGAACAGCGGGACCCTGACCCTTGACAAGGACATTGACAAAGAGGCCTTCCACCGGATCGAAAGGATACACAATACTGGAAAACTTCGAGTGCCCTCAGGGGTGCATCACCTAGCCCTGCTTAAGGTAGGTCACGTGCACGGAGAGGTCGAGAAGTACTAACTTCTTCTACACATGCCCGCTTTTCACTAATCGGCATTTGAGGATTCTTCTGCTCAAGCCATACTGAGCGCATCATTCTCTCCATCCGGACGCAAGAGTTACTGAAGAACTGTCCTCAGCTTTCCTGCGGGTTCCTACGGTACCAGACCAGTCGCTATCGCTTGGACACGAACGGATTCTCCTTGATGAAGAAGCGCCAAGGCTTCTCCGCGCTTGTTCTGATCCCGATTCTGGTGGTGACTGAAACTCTTACTCGCTCCGCGTGGGAAGGTTTGATGATGAACAGCTTTTCTCCGGAGGTGAGGTCGTGGCCGTTCAGCGTCTTGTCCACGACGAATGCTCGCGTGAGCTTCGCAGGCCCATTGGAAAGATCCCTCAAGTGGTCTGTTCTGCGTCGTTTCTTCATCTCGACGATGCCCTTAACCGGTTGGACAGCTCGGATCAGCACCGCACCCGCTTGCCCTGCAGGTTCCGTGGTAACGTTCAGACAGTAGTGCATTCCATAGGTGAAGTAGACATACGCGTGTCCCGGCTCACCGAACATGACCTGGTTTCGCCGGGTTGGGCCCCTGTACGCGTGGCTGGCCGCGTCGTCGTACCCTCTGTATGCCTCCGTCTCAACGATAATCCCCTCCAACCGGGTGTCTCCAAGTCTTCTCACGAGAACTTTGCCCAGGAGCTCCTTTGCCACGCACACTGTATTTCTTCGATAGAAGGGCCGTCTGAGAATCCGTGACGAAGTACTGGTACAGGAAAGTGTGTCCGGGGCATCGTACGTGACCACATCCTCCAAAGAGGCGCCTCTTTCCCGGAAAGCGGCGCCGCTTTGAGAGCTAGACTTTCCCATCTTCTGGTTCCAGCTCGGCATGGTGGTGTCAGTCAGGGATTCTCAGGGACAAAATATACTTGAATCCAAAGTACAGGTTTCTCATTCTTAGGCCAAAACTGAACTTTGTCCGTCCCACTCTTTTGCGGAAGCCAACAGGGAGTTCCTTCAGCGCCAGTCCGCGTGACCCTGCTTTGGCGAAGATCTCGAGTTCAATCTCGAATCGTGTAGAATGTAGGCTAGGGAGCAGTCGCTCGATCGCGTTTCTGTTGAAGACCCAGTAGCCTGTCTGAATATCGGTGAAATCTCCTCCATATCTGACCGAAAGCAAGTATGAGACAACTCGGTTCGACGCAATCGTGATCCAATTCATTGACCCAGGGGCCCTCTTTCCCCGCATCCTGGATCCCATGACGATGTCGGCATCCCCACCCCTCACAGCATCGATGAGAGGAACCAGATCCTTCGGAATATTGGTCCCGTCACCATCAATAATGCACATGATGTCGGCAGCTTGGGATAGGAAGAACTTCATGGCGGTTCTGACTCCACAGCCCTTCCCAGGCCCAAACTCTTGTAGAATGACCGTGGCTCCAAGCGACTGAGCGATCTCCCGGGTTCGGTCAGAACTATGGCCATCGACAATCACGATTCTGGGAAACAGCGGAGAGGCCTCCTCTACGAGTGGTCGTATAGCTTCTTCTTCGTTTAGCGTCGGAATGACTAGCATCACTCGTGAGTTATCGTCGCTCGTCACGGTCAATTTACCTACGAGGACTGCTGTACGTGAGTGACTATTTGGTGGCTCTCGTGATTCCAACGTCCTCAACGATCATGTGAGGCAGGTAGACGGGGATCGGGACTTCCCACCACCTGATCCATTTTCTCTCCTTCGAAAGCGCGGTGATCGACTGCATTATACGAGGCATATTGTCGCTGATGCGAAGTCCTTTCACTGATCGGGCGATTTTGCCGTTCTTGATCTCGAACGCGCCATCCCGGCAGATGGAAGAGAAATCGCCTGTCTGATAGTTCTGGAACCGCGTGTACCAATTGTTAGTGAGGTACAAGCCATCTCCCACTTGCTCGAACAGCTTCTCTTGACTATACTCTCCAGGCTCGACGACGATGTTGAGAGCCACGGGAGCTATGCCCCACGTTCCTCCCGCATAGAACGCACTACCTGTCAGCGCTCCGCCGTACTTGGCGACGCTGTACGAGCTGTGCAGGTACGTTTTCAGAGTGCCACGGTCGATGATAGTCGTCCGCTGAGTCGGATAGCCTTCCTCGTCCAGCGAACACGAGTTGATCCCGCCTGGCATGCGCCGGTCGTCAACCAATGTGAGCTTCTCGGAAGCAACCTTCTGACCTATCTTGTCTGAGAAGAAGGATAGGCCGAGGTCAACGGAGTAAGCGGTTGCGAAATCTGCGACTCTGTCGAGGAACTCCGCCATTATGGATGGACCGAACAGTACTCTGTACTTGCCTTCGTCTCCGAAGACCGGGTTCTTAGCTTGATTCGCGATCTTCCCCGCTTCCGCTCCTGCGAGTTTGGGATTGAAATCCTCAAGTCGAGTGGCGCAGCTGTTGCCCTGGCCGCTTGAATCGTCGTCGACAAAGGCTCGTATCGACAGGTTGATATCTGTTCCCTTATCTTCCCCTTCCGCTCCGGCAGAAGTCTTCACATACCTTTCCCACTCGCTGGTGACGAGCACTCCGGAGGATCGTCGCGCTCCCTCGGCGCTGGCTGCCTTCATTGCTTGCTCTGCGAGGTCTACGAGCTCGTCGGTCATCTTCGGGATTCGAGCATCGAATATCTGCGGAACAGGGTCGTACTTGAACGGTCCTTTGGGAAGAGTGGATTCAACTTCACCTGGTTTGGTGATGTCCATCGCGGCCTTCAGCGTCTTCATGACTTCTTTCAATGCATCGATGCTCGGGTTCTCCACACGGGCTCCCGCCCGCTTGCGGTCTGATAGCAAGTAGACTGTCGGAACCGTTTGATCCCATGACTGCACGACCGTGACGGAGTTGTTCGCGAATTTGAGCATCTTGCGTTTTTCACGGGTTACGGCTGCGGCTACTTCTCTTGCTCCAAGTTTCTGGCCGTACTCGACAGCCTGATCAACGATCTGTTCTGGATTCATCTGGTTAACCTCCTAGTCTGACCTTCCGCAGGCGTATCGGTGGCCCGCCGTGCCACACTGGGGCTCCTTGCTCTGGCTCCCCCTTTCCGCATGTAGCTGCCTCGTACTCTACTCTCTTTCCGACAGCGTCCACGCTACCGTAGAATCCAGGCGTGGTGATCTCCAGAATTGGGTTCCTCACGCCGCTTGTGATCCGTCCGTTTTCGATCAGGTATGCTTCGAGCCCCACGTATCTCTGGTTGTATCGTCTATCGTCGATGTTCCATTCCATGAACGTATTGATGTAGACACCCTTCTTCACGTCCTCGACCAGCTCATCGTCGCTGTAGTCGCCTGGAAGCATGAACGTGTTTGCCATTCGGATGATTGGTTCCCTATCGTAGCTCACGGCCCTGGCTGCACCGTTACTGCTAACTCCAAGCTCTGCAGCAGTCTCGCGATTCTGCAGAAATCCTGCGATAACGCCGTTCTTGATTAGCGTCCTTCTGCCTGCTCGCACGCCTTCTTCATCATATTCGTAGAAGCCGTAGGAGTTTGGAACGGTAGGGTCGTCCACAACCGTGACGGCTTCGGTGCCGATTCGGTGGCCGATCATGTCAGGTTTGAGGTAGGATTCCCCAGCCTGCGCGGCCTCCCGACCCAGGATCCTGTCAGCTTCCTGAGGATGTCCACACGATTCGTGGCAAGCGATACCGGTGACCTCCGATCCGAGAACGAGATCCAACTCCCCGCGGGGAGCTTGCTTCGCCTCGCGTAGTATCTTCCCTAGACTCTTCGCTTCTTCAGCAACGTATTTTGGGAGATCCCATTCTTCGAGTCGTTCCCATCCGCCTGTTTCACCTTTCTGGCCTATTCTCTGGATTATCCCCTTTCCAGGCTCACTTGCGGTGAAGACAAACAGCAAACCGATCCTCGAAGCCACTCCATGAATTTTCGATCCCTCAGTGTCGGCGAAGTACCGGTCGGTGATGTCATCCATCAATACGAGCGTCCGAGAGGGAAGATCCACCTTCACGACGCTTAGGCTGAGGTTCTTCTCGATCTCCTCTAGGACCGCCAGTTTCTCCTCGATCGTAACGTCGAGGAGTGGTTTTCGCGCTTTCGTCTCCCAGTTCGCCTGCTCTGCTTTCTCCTTTGAGAGGCGTACCGGGTTAGTGACGAGCCTCTTCGACGCCTTAGCAGTTCTATACGCTATCTCCACGGTTTCGTCCAGAGATTCTCTGGACAGGTCGTTTGTGCATGCAAATCCTAGGACGCCATCAACGAGCACGCGGACTGCGATACCTTTCGCCTTGGCGAGCTGAACTGGCTCCGGTTTTCCGTTGGTTAGCGTGACTCCGCTGCCGCTGTCGATGTGAAGCCGTGCTTCAGCATACTGAACTCCCTTCGCAGAAGCAGCTTCGACTGCGCGTTGAATAAGGTCCTCCATTGGCGAGACCGAAGCTTGAGCGTAGGAGGATTTGATTTAAGGGTAGCGAAGAGCTCGCGGCACGTTTGCTCTTCGGAGCGTGCCTGCAGAGTTGCCACTACTGTGCGAAGCAACCTCAAGTTCTAGAGTTTGAACTTGGAGTGGCGCGTTTCTAGTATCTTCCCCGACTCCGGCCGCGGCCGCCGCCGTATCCTCTGCCTCGCCCTCTGCCCCCGTAGCCGCCGCCTCCTTCGTCCCGATATCTAGGTCTGAAACTCGGGTACCTACGCCTCTCGGGCATGGGGAACTCCTTGTTGGAAAGGTTTTTGTCAACGTTGACGTTCTCGATTGGCGGGGCGCCTGTCTCCAGTGAACCGTAGCGGCCTATGTTCAGCCGCATTGATCCACGAAAGAGCGTGACGTAGCCGTTCTTGACGTTTATCGTGTCGCCCTCGTTGACTTTTTCGATGTTGTCGTCCCACAAGGTGAGGTAGACTGCGCCGGTCTCATCTCCGACGAGAGCATCTACAACTTTGTGTGTGGAGCCATCTCTCCGGGAAACAGTCTCGCGGGCCTCTCCCTTCGAGACTACTTTCACGGTGACGTTCACTTGCCTAGATTCTGGGTCAAGGCTCTCGACCTTGACGTTTACGGCAGCGGTTGGCTGCCCTTCTCCTCCTGTTTCTGATGACATCTACTTCAAACTCGGCGAGGACTACCGGACACAAGTGGAATCTTAAGGATTGCGATTCCCTCGTCACGCCGAGACGAGCAACCGAAAACGAGGGAGGAGGCCGCTTGAGGTCCCTACCCGTCGAGAGGGCAACTATCCGCCCTATATCAAGAACTGTCGCCGAAAACGATCTGTCTAGGTGGTTCCATCCGTCAGCACGCTGAGTAGTCCCGAGACACCGGCTGCCTTCGCTCTCTTTGCAAGATACTCGTAATCCAACGCGCTCTTCTGCCGCCTTAGGACGGACACCACGTCCATTTCATCTTGGACGCCTCTGTCCTTTCGGGACAGTTTGTTCACGATGAAGTCTTCTGGCCCGACTGCAAACATCTCGAAATCATCACCAAAGGGGTTCACCCTGACCCGTCTGCGCAGGAGTTCGTCATCGAAAACGATCCCGTCGGGTTCGGTCCACACTTCGATTTCCGCTTTGTTCTCAAGGTCAGTCACCAGAAATAGTGGTGCCTGTTCGTTTGGTGACGCTGGTAATTGGAAGCCGCGTTCGACCAGCCGCTTGTGGAGTCTCACCGCTTCCGAGAACGGCGCCGCGACCGCGATGTCAATATCCTGAGTTGCTCGGATTCGGCCGTAGGCGGGCAGAGCGTACCCGCCGATCAGCATTCTTGAAACACTCCCTTCGTGAAGAGTGTCGGTTAATTTGCGCAGAGCTTGCGATATTCCTCGCGAGTTCGTTTATCTCTTGGAACCGAGCATAAGGAGATACTCCTTGCTCTATCAGCCTTCGCGCCAGCTCCGCCTGATAGAGGGCTTTCTTGATGTCATTCTCGTTGCAGTGCAGAATCATTTTGTCCTTTTGCCCCGTGCTCATTTCGTTCAAACCGCTTGATCCAATTGCAGTTAGCACATAGAAGTTGATACTTTGCACGAAGCTCTTCGTCTGACATTCTCAATAGAGTTACACAGTACTTGTAACTGTCGTTGTATTGACGCAGTTCTCTGATGCCTCCGCCTTCTTTGTGATCAATTTGCAGGCATCGGTGATCGGAGATACCGCAGCTTTCACATTTGCCTCCCAAGCGAGTGATTAGTTCAAGCCTACGCCGTCTTTTGGTTTCTCGAACTATACTACGAAAGTGCTGTCGATGTTTTGCCACCCAACGACTCATGTATTCCCGTCTTTCTTCCTTCGTCATAGGCATGGATGCTTTATTCCTGGCTAGGAATAAGGAACTCCACTCGGGATAAATTAGGCTTGTTCACTGATGAGGAATCAGCCAAGGTAGAACCATACCCCGCATCTACCCTGGCGAGATTACAGACAACCACTCAACCTATCCCCTATTCATCGGACTGGATGGATTTGAAGAAGCGATTGGAAGAGTTGCTGTTAGCGACCGTGGATGTGGGTAGTTTGCCCGTTGAGGACGATTTTGACGGGGACAGGAGAAACACGGATCGTGCAATACTGGACAAGCTTTCAACGGGATTGGACTACCCGTGCTATCCTCAGCTTCCAGGCTCACCCTCCAACCCCATGAACATGGGACTGCAGTTTCTGATCCCGCTCTCCAAGGTTGAGCCGAAGATCCAGATCCGAGGCCAAGAAGCCGAGCTGTGCTCGGATGAGATCAAGGCCCCGTCGGAACCGATCGGTGTCGAACGAGCAGAGTACTTCCTGACCTATCTTCGTCAGCATGGGCTGACCTCGAAGGTCAAGGGGACCAAAGCCTGCATCACGGGTCCTTTTACCGTCGCGAGCTATCTGAACAGAAGGAACCTAATGACGTGTGGGGCGTCCAAGCCCGTAGTCGTCAAAGCGCTCGCTCAGATCCTCAGCCGATCATGCAGACGGCTCAGCGAACTAGGATTCGACTTGATCAACATAGACGAGCCATTCTTCTCCATCATGCTCGGACGGAAAGTTCTCTTCAAATACGATGCGAAGTTCGTCATCGACACGCTAGACACGATAATCTCTGAAGCGTCTAGTCTTACCGCGATCCACGTCTGTGGCACGGTGACCCCGCTCGTTAGGGAGGTTCTACTGAAAAGCAAAGTCGACATTATCGATCATGAATTCGCCGGATCCCCAGCAAACATTCATGCGTACACAAAGGATGACTTCGAACGTGCAGGGAAGTTTCTGGCATACGGCTGTGTTTCCTCAGTGAAGCCTCAGGTTGAGTCTGTGGAGGAGATCTCGGCCTCGATACGGAGCGCACTGAACGCGTTCGGGCATCGGATCGTCGTGAAGCCTGATTGCGGTTTCGGAGGCATGCTCGGCATTCCCGGAGCATACGACCTTGCCTTAAAGAAGCTTCAGAATATGGTCAAGGCGACCCGAGTTGTCGCAGAATCTGACTAGTGCATCTGAGTCAGAAACTTGTAGATTATCAAGCCCACAAGAAAGATCAGGTACAGTCTGAGGAATAGGAGTACAGCCCTTACTGTTCTGGTTGTTCGTACTCTCGGCATTCTTCCTCACTTCCGAGTGATTGACTGCTATTCCTCCTTCAGGAATACGTCCTTCTCTCTTATGACGCCCACGATCTTCTTCGACTCATCAACTATGGGGATCGCCCTGAAGTGATACTTCAGGAAGAGCGCCTCGACTTCTCCCCGCATGGTAGCGGGCGCAACGGTCACGACATTTCTTGTCATGATCTGTTCGAGCGTGCTCGTCGGGTCCGTCTGCAATAGTTCTTTGATGTCTATGACGCCTCTGAGGTGCTGCTCGCTGTCAACAACATAGATGTACATGGTTACATCGCAGCCACGCGCTTCTTCTCGGAATCTCGTGAACGCTTCCTCAACTGTGAGCTCGCCTGGGAATCCTAGGAAGCATCGCATAGCCAGGGTCGACGCGGAGACGTCGTGCTGGGTGAGCAGTTGATGCACTTTGGAAGCAACGTCACCCTTCAGTATCCTCACGAATTCCTCGGAATCGTCGTGTGGGAGAATCGCGATTATGTCAGCGATCTGGACTGGAGACAGGTGTGTGAAGATCTGTGCTACTCGCTCGGTGCTCGTCGAAGCTAGGATTTCCCTTTGAACTCTCGGCTCGGTTGCTTCCAGGGCGTCCGCGGCAACCTCACTATCTAGTGCGCTGAAGATGTGAATCCTCTCTTCATGGCTGAGTTCTTCGAGTATGTCAGCCAAGTCTTCGGGGTGTATGTCCTTGAGTCCCTCTCTCGTGATAGTGAGTTTCACGTCGCCCTTTGTGCCTGTGAGGTCTGTCGGTAGTGCCTGAACGTATCGCCAAGGTATGATCTCCTTATCCGGGCTAATCTCATGCATGGACTTGGCAAGTCGCCTAAGACCGAGCCGGCGTATCATTGCATGTCGGTCGACATCGGCTGCTACCACGAAGAGCTTGTCCTTCACTAGAAGGAGCTGTATGTCGTAGACGATTTCTACGTCGAATCCCTCTATGTCGAGGATTCTCTTGTCGAGGACTTTGTCTCGAAGGAGGAGTTGTTCCTCACCATGCTTGAGCTCGGGATACTTGCCTTCGGGTGGATCCCGCACGGTCGTCTTCGCCGTAGTCACGTCGATAACATTACTCCAGGGCACGTTCAATGGAGGGCGACCAAGTGAGCGTTCGACGATAACGCCAGTTACCTCAGCATAGCGCGGATCGTCCTTGAAGACCAAGTCCTTCAGTTTACCAATCGTGACGCCGGACTTGGTTTGGACTTTCTTGTTAACGATCTCACTCAGCATGAGATACTTTGTGTTACTGTTTCCCCCGAGCGAGGCCTTGCGAATGTACTCTCGGATGTGATTTGAGTTCACTGTCATTCATCGTCGCCTCGAGATCGCCTCATCCTCCAAACAAGTTCGGAAAGATCGTCGAGACGCCATATAAGGTGGAGATCCCGATCACCGCTGCAACGATCGTCCAGTCAATCACATTCTGAAGTTTCGTGTTTGCATACGACCCCATGAGCGGCTTATCATTCAACAGCAGAATCAAGAACACGAGGGCGGCGGGTAGGAGAGTGACAGCGATGACCTGGACAAACAGTGTGATCAACACGAAGGGTGCGCCAGGAATGAGCACGATCACTCCAGCCAAAGCCAAATTGACAAAGTAGAAGAGGTAAAACCAAGGAGCGCTCCTCACGTTCACGTTTAGAGTGTGCGCCCAACCGAAGACCTCCCCAAATGCCCATGAGGACGCAAGGGAGATGCAGATCGCGCCCAGTAGGCCCGCATCGAAGAGACCTACTGCGAAGAGGGCTCCGGCGTACTGGCCTGCTATGGGCGCCAAGGAGGCTGCTGCCTGAGATGCGTCGGTAATGTTCGGGGTCGAATGGTGAAGTGCTGCTCCGGTCGCGATCATAATGAACGCTGCACCGGCCCCCGTCAAGATCGCTCCAAGTGCTGTGTCGATCTTCGAATAGGGGACATCCTTCTCGTCGAGCTCTTTGTCAACAACTGCGCTCTGCTGGAAGAACAACATCCAAGGCGCGATCGTGGTTCCAATATTCGCCATGATCAATGTCAAGAGTCCGACGGTCACGCCCTTCGGAAAGCTCGGATGGAATACGCCTTGAAGGACAGTGTTCCACTCAGGTCTAGCAAGGAAGGCTGCTGGCACGTATATCATGTTCACGAAACAAAGAACGAGCGCGATCCTCTCAAAGGTCCAGTATCTACCCGTCAAGACAAGTATCGTTAAGAACGCAATGGCCGCGACGACCGTGTAGACAGGAGGTATCCCGAAGATGCTTGTGGCTGAGATCATGCCGATGAACTCGGTCACTATCGTCAGGAAGTTGACCACAGTCAGGTCTATCAGGGAGAACCAGCCCCAGAACGGACCGAAACCGTCGAAGATTGCTTCCGCATGTCCTCTCTTAGTTACGGCTCCAAGCCGTACTGTCATCTCCTGAACGAAATAAGCGAGCATTGCGAATCCTAGCACGAGCAGGACAAGGTTGTACTCATAGCGGGCACCGGAGACAGCGTATGTTGTGATGCCGCCGGCATCGTTGTCGGCAACCATCACTATGATGCCTGGACCCATGATGGCGAAGAGTATCGCAAGTCGTTTTCGGGTGCGCCGGTAGAAGTAGTAGAGCCGAGGTATGAGTCTCATTATTCTCCACAGCCATCCAAGTGACAGTCTGTTCCCTTTCGAGTTCTATGCGCTCAACCTCTTCTCTTACGGCGTCGCACTTGGGCTGACAGCATCCGAATTAAGGCTTGCTACAAACCAGAAGGCGTTGCAGGTAGAGTATTCATCGCATAAGGCATTAGCAGGATCGATGCATCTTTTCCGTGCGAGCGCCACGCATCATCCAACGCATCTTGCGGCTTCTTGCGGGTCTTGAGAATGATGGACTTTGCCTGCAGCTTGTTGGATGCGATGATGATTTCGGCTCGTTTGGCGATCTTGTTGAGTGCGAAAGCCTTGTGGGCGCCTAGAATGAAGTGCTTGCTCAGTTTCTCTCCGATTTCATCCAGACTGGACGCGCTCGTCATCCAAGTCTCGAATGTGCTGTTCCCGAAACCTTCGCGGCATTCCGCGACCAGTATTATCGTGCCGCCATTCTTGACGGCGTGGGAGGCATTCTCGATCGCCTTGTGAGCCTGATACAGGTTGATATCCCGCGGATAACCACCAGCGCTCGCCACCACAATGTCCGCCGGCTCCTTGACGGGCACCTTCACCAAATCGTCAACCGTCTTGATGGCAGCTCGCTGTGCGGCGATAGGATCGCCCGCGTAACTGCTCACGATCCGTTTTCTCTCATCTTGAACGACGTTGACGACGTATCGTAGTCCCGTCATTTGGCCTGCTTCTTCAAGGTCTTCGCGGACAGGGTTTGACTCGACGACGGCTGGTTCCGCGTTTGGGAGTGTCATGAGGCTGTGGTTTCTCTCGATCGTCTCCTTTCCAGCTAGGGCTGGTACCACGGCTTTGTAGCCGCCCGTGTAGCCGGCAAAGTAGTGTACGTCCACGTTGCCAATGGCTAGAGCGAAATCTGCGTCGAGAAGAAGCGAGCTAACGGACACCTTGGTGCCGCGTCTCGTCGTCCCGACGTATTGCACGGAATCCATATTGTGGTCAACGATTTGTGGAATCGAACTTGCGTAAGATCCTAAGAGTGCGCGTTTCTCGGCAGGCGTGTGTCCTCTGTGAGTTCCGGTCCCAATGAGGATTCGTACGTTCTCACGAGGAACACCGGACGCCTTGAGTGACCGCATTACGAATAGGAGTATCGCCCGTGTCGGGCAAGGCCTCGTGATGTCACTCACAACTACAGCAACCCTGTCGTTTCGGTCGACGAGTCTCGGAAGAGGCTCAGAATCCACGGGCGCGGCGAGCGCTTCCGGTATGCTTTGGCCTTGGTGAACTGATGGTTTGGGTTTCACGGCCTCAAGTAGACGGTCCTTCGGGATCTCAATCTTCACGGAACTCTTTCCGTATTTCAGAGAAACGTGCACTGTGGCAGTCTCCGTGTTGGCCGGGCCATTCTCGGGGCGTCTCATAGACGTTTTGATCAGCGGATGCTTCCGCAAAATCGTTAACTAGAGGTAGTCGAAGTAGCTGAGACCGAGCGGGGGTACCCGAGGCCAGCCTTGATGCTGGCGGGAACCAGGTCTA
>CAZRNA010000009.1:37691-39807 GCA_964601325.1 uncultured Candidatus Bathyarchaeia archaeon | reverse complement strand
ACGTGGAGTATGACGAGATTCATAGCCCTCTTCCATGTTCTCCGCATCGGACGGTCTTCACATTGCACATGTCAGCCAGCCAAGATATATCTCGAAGCAGTACGAATTCCAGGCCTGAGGGAAGGCGAACTAGGATATTCGTCATATTCGTAGTCGGCATGGCCGGATCCGGGAAATCCCTCCTCGTCGCGTCATTTTCCGAATTCCTACGTTCCACAGAACAGAACGTCATGATTCTCAATCTCGATCCAGGAGCAACCGCATTGCCGTACAACCCAGACGTTGATGTTCGAACATACGTAGACATTGATGAGTTGATGGAGAAATACAAGCTTGGTCCAAACGGTGCTCTCATAATGGCGTCTGATATTGCAGCGGATCACCTCGAGGAGATGCGTGGCGAACTCGAGACAGAGGGCGCCGACTTCGTGCTAGCTGATACCCCAGGGCAGATTGAGCTGTTTGCATTCAGGGAAAGTGGCCCGTACTTCTCCAACGCCATCAGTGAGGAATCGAAGGCAGTTCTGTACACACTAGACGCGCCGTTCTGCAGGAACCCCCTGAACTTTGTATCGAACCTCTTCATTGCAGCAGCAGTGTATGCACGACTCCGCCAACCACAAGTCTATGCACTCACGAAGACTGACTTAGTTACTGAGGAGGAACTGGACAGAGTAGTGGAATGGACTGGCGAAATAGAGCAGCTCGAAAACGCGCTCGAAGCAACATCAGGCGATACAGGCTCGCTCATCGCCCGTGATTTAGCTGTGGCAGTACACTCCACAGGCCTAATCTTCGAGACCATACCAGTCTCAGCGAAGTCGAATTCAGGTCTGCTTGAGTTGAGCGCATCACTGACCCGAGCACTCACCGGCGGAGAAGAACTTCGACCATAGGCAGCCAGACGGAGCTGGTCGGTAAGTCCACGTTGATCCTCTCCTCGGAGAGAAGGATTATTCGACATGGTGACAAGTAATCGGTGTCCAATTGATACGGGCGGCGATTACGACTGAACCGCTTATTCCCTGAGCAGGAACTGCTCATTCTCTGGCTTCTGAGAACGGAGGGGGAAATCGGAAGATATCGCTTGGCAAAGATGCTGGGTGTGCCCCAAGGTATTGCACGCGGTGTGCTCGCTCGCATGAAGAGGGACCGGCTGATCACAGTACGACACCGTGCGGGGACCAGAGCCAGCTCAAAGGGGCTTCGTGAACTGGCCGCTCAGATGAAGCGGGAGCACCTGAAACTGGTCAGGAGATCCGACCAGGAGCTTCTGGGTTTAGGCTCGAGGAGTGTCCTATTCCATGTTGCAGAACGCTCGCGCCAGTTGGGTCAAGGAATCGAGCAACGCGACGCTGCTGTCAAGGCAGGCGCGACTGGCGCGGTGACGTTCCTTTTTGACGGGAAGACGCTAAGGTTTCCAGGGGTGGCAGAATCGCTCTCTAAACGCAACCCCGCAGCATTCGAACAGCTCAAGAATCAACTCAAAATGAAGAAAGGAGATGTCGTCCTGATTGCCTTCGCTGGCACATGGTGGGATGCAGCGAGAGGCGGATTTGCTGCGGTCAGAACATTGGCATGATCGTATTCTCTCAACGGAACGATCTCAGGGTCCACTCGTATTTCAGACCAAGATCCGCCTTGCTGGAAGCTTGGCGACCAATGGCGAGGTGTTGCTTGATTCCCTTCACATGACCCAAACCAACGACCGCAATGACCGGACCAGTCGTTGACTCCATGATCTCTTGAAGCCTATCGGCCATGTATTGATCCCGCTCTTTGACGAGGATTCGAAAGAGGGTTGGATACTTTGCTTCGAAATCCGCAATCAGCTCGTCCAAGTCTGACTTCGTCAGGTGAGTAGACGTTCGTCTAGTGAATATCGCGAAGAGAGCTGCCACTACGTCTAAGCCAATGCGCAGTTTCTCCCGCAGAGGAACCTCTCCGATCTCCTTCAGAATTGATTGGATCGGTCTGTCAATCATGATCGTTTTCGCCCCGATCCTGTCAGCCTCATCAACTGCTTCAAGCATCTCACTTCCCGGGAAGACCTCTGTCAGCGATCCTACTGATCTTTCAAGCAATGCCAAGAGCCATGGCAGCAAGCCCGAACGGA
>CAZRNA010000009.1:0-37591 GCA_964601325.1 uncultured Candidatus Bathyarchaeia archaeon | reverse complement strand
GATCCTACTGATCTTTCAAGCAATGCCAAGAGCCATGGCAGCAAGCCCGAACGGAAGGGAGAGTCCAGTTTGTCTCGGTCAGGATCTCTGAGTGCGATGAGTCTCTCCTCGTCTAGTTCCACTGCGACCACAGACGGACGCACCTCTGAAATAGTTACCCGGACACGCTCGACGCTGGATTTGTCTACGTGGGTGGTCCCAAGGATTGTGATTCTATGCAGATTTCGGTCTTGTTCCATTATCCCACCCAAGTTCTGACGTGAAGCGACCACTGCGTGCTGGAGAGAGTCCGAGCAACCGTATTAAAGCGGTTGGACAGTACCGGAGAGTACGGTAGATTTGTGTTGGGCGCTAGGGAAGTGCAGGCGACAATCAAGAAGGCACTGGCAGAAGGGCGCCACAGCCTTCTGGAACCTGAGGCCAAGGCAGTTTGCCTCCAGTATAGTATTCCCACGCCCAGCTTCAAGGTCGCAACGAGTGCAACGAGCGCCGCTGCGTTCGCAGGCGAATTCGGTTATCCGGTTGTTTTGAAGATCGTCTCTCCCGACATAATCCACAAGACCGAGGTAGGCGGGGTCGTGGTCGGGCTATCCTCAAGTAGTGAGGTGGAGTCTGCCTATCAACGAATCTTGGAGGGAGTGCGATCTCATAGACCAGATGCACGAATCTTGGGAATTCTTGTACAGAGGATGGCTCCCGAGTCGACTGAAATCATTGTGGGTTCGGTGAACGATCCTCAATTTGGACACACGATTCTCTTCGGCCTAGGAGGAGTCTTCGTCGAGATACTCAAAGACGTGTCATTTCGCATAACCCCCCTTGAGGAGCGTGACGCACGTGAGATGATACGCGAGATCAAGGGGTACTCCGTTCTCGGAGGATATCGCGGGCTCCCGCCTGCCGATCAAGACGCAATAGTCAACATACTCTTATCCGCATCGCGTCTGGTGACGGAGAATCCTCAGATTGGCCAAATGGACCTGAACCCGACGATGGTGTATGAACGGGGGGCCTTGGTAGCAGACGCGCGTATGCTACTTTCAGACTAGCGGCCGGCTGAAGCATCGACTCCGTGCCTGCAGGCTAGGGTAAGCACGGGCTCGTCAGACTTGCGTGGGGCCTGTTAACTGGGCTTCGAGAAAGTCTTATGAGCAATCGTGCATCTTCCGACAGGCGGCAAAAAGGTACAGAGCGGCTTGTCAGCTAACACTGATGCATTGTTCCGGGAAATCAGTGCACTCAGGGAATCGAATATCCGTTTTGTTGAGCAACGTGAGTCTCTGAACCAGAAGGCCAAGGAACTGCTTGAACAACGCAACAAGCTGAATGAGGAATTCAAGCGGCTAATTAACGAAGTCAAGTCTCTCAAGGCTAGGAGAGACGAGCTTAACCGGAAGGTGAAGGAGCTCAAGGGTTCTCGGAACGTGGCACGTGATGCTGCGGTCGCTGAAAGGGAGAGGCTTGAGAAGCTCAGGAACAAGTCAGATGAGCTCTCGGAGCGCATCGACGGGAACCCGCGAAGGGCGGTCGAAGAGTTCAATCGCCTAGAATGGAAGATGCAGACCACCACTCTGACTCCCAAGGGTGAGAAAGAGATTATCAAACGCCTGAAGGAACTTGAGGCTCAGGTACTTGTCGCAAAGAGAGCAGAGGCTCTCAGGGACAAGATCGTGGGAACGAAGGCGACCATTGGTGGCAAGAGGCTTCAAGCCCAATCGTACCACGAACAAATGACTAAGGTTGTGGAAGAGAGCGAGGTCATCCACAAGAAGCTGATTGAGGTGGCTGCCTCCGCGTCCGCAGCCAAGGCTCAGGCAGATCAAGCGCATGCCGGCTTCGTAGAGGCGTTGAGGGGTGCGGACAACGCACACAAGGACTACGTTATGAACCTCGTCAAGATTCGGGACCTGCGCCAACAGATCTCTCAGTCGGGACCGATGGCCAAGCTTCGGAAAGCGCAAGAAGTCCGTGAGAAACTAGAGAAATCTGGCGCCGAGAAGCTGGAGCAGAGGAAGAGGCTATCTCTTGAGGAGTTCAAGGCGCTAATGGAGAAAGGCGCCATCTAGCCGCCCACGCTGGCACTCCTTATATTCTTGCGTTCTGTGTCCTGCCCATAAGTTACGGAATCGCTTCGGCGGATGTCTCTTGTCTGTAAGGATAGGGCTGATCGGCGGCTCGGGATTCGAAAAGCTGATTGGACAAGGAGAGACAAAACGAATAGAGACACCGTACGGGGCATCTCCAGATATTACGATAGGCCAAGTCGATGGGACTCCTGTCGCCTTCCTTCCTAGGCATGGAACTCGTCACGAATCGCCGCCGCATAGGGTGAACTACCGAGCCAACCTGTGGGGCCTGAAGCAACTTGGTGTCGAAAGGATAATTGCGACGAATGCTGTTGGCGCAATGAGAGAGAACTATCGACCTGGTGACCTTGCTATTCCAGTAGACATTGTGGATTTCACGAGGCTAAGGGCACAGACCTTCTACGATTCGGAACCCGTGGTGCATGTTGACGTAACCGATGTCTATTGTCCGGAGATCCGCAAGACACTAACTGACACCTCTAAGCGTTCGTCTCGGAAAGTCTGGAATGAGAGTGTGCTGGCATGCACAGATGGGCCACGCTACGAGACACCTGCTGAAATCAGGATGATGAGGAATGCAGGGTGCGATATCGTGGGAATGACATCTGCGCCGGAAGCGTTTCTCGCACGCGAACTTGAGATGTGTTATGGAGCAGTGTGCCTCGTGACGAATATGGCGGCAGGACTCCAGAAAGCGCTAACCGCCTCAGAGGTTGTCGAATTGGCCAGAAAGATCATGCCAGAGATGGAATCGCTGCTCAGAGACGCAATTCCAGAGATCCCGACTGTTCGCAGCTGCAAGTGTGGAAGGGTTCTCTCGCAGGCAAGCGCGACGTGAGAAGTCATGCTGGAAGGCTTACTTCGAGCGATCGGGGCCTACACTTTCTATGAGAAGTGGCTTGGCGAACAGGTGAGGAAAGAACCGATCCCTGAGCACGTCGGTATCATACTCGATGGGAATAGGCGCTGGGCGATCGCACGTTCAGGCATACTCTACGATGGTCACCGATTCGGGGCAAAAACCAGCGAACGCTTCCTCGAATGGTGCCTTGACCTTGATATCAAGACGATCACCCTGTACGTCTTCTCAATGGAGAACTTCAGCCGGCCAAGAGAAGAGGTCGACACGATATTCAACATCATCGAAGAAGAGGCAAGGAGGCTACTGAAAGATCAAAGGCTGCATCAGAATCAAGTAAGGGTCAAAGCTCTTGGACGCCTAGATCTGGTGCCAGAACGCCTGCAGCAAGTCCTTTTGGAGATCGAAGAAGCAACGGCATCATACCAGAAACACTACCTCAACATTGCTCTTGCATATGGTGGGAGAACTGAGATTATTGATGCCGCGCGTAAGATTGCGGGCGATATTCAATCTGGCTCAGCCAAGCCGGAAGAGATAGACGAACAGTTCTTCATGAAATACCTCTATACAGCTCATCTTCCAAACCCATATCCCGATCTCATTATACGTACATCCGGAGAAGAGCGGCTGAGCGGCTTCCTTCTGTGGCAGTCGGCTTACAGTGAATTTTGCTTTCTAGATGTATATTGGCCGGAGTTTAGGCGAATAGATTTACTCAGGGCTGTCCGAACTTACCAGATGCGCCAGAGAAGGTTTGGACATTAACCGCGTAGGCTTTCTGCAAGTCACTCTTGCGTGAATATATGAGGTTGCGAGCGTTCAGAGCTCGCGTCAAGCTTTATCTCACATACGATACCGATTCAAAGCCAACTGACACAACGACATGAGCGTCTAGTCTCGAAGGCCCAGCGTAGCACGGCGGGATCGGTTAGCTCTTGGTCTACATTCGCAGAATTGATCTTAGAGGTTTCAAAACCTTCGGGAAGAAAGTGTCCCTAACCCTAGATCGCGGCCTAACCGTAGTCACGGGCCCCAATGGTTCCGGGAAGAGCAACGTAATCGATTCGGTAAAGTTCGCGCTGGGAGAACTGAGTGCCAAAGAACTCAGAGGCGGAACGATCACAGACCTCATCCACAGAGGATCCCCTCATGCTACAACAAAATCCGCCTATGTTGCAGTCCAATTCGATAACGCGGATCGCCGTATCCCGGTGGACGCGGACCTTGTAACGATCTCAAGGGAATTCAGAAGAGGCGGCGAAGGCATCTACCGACTAAACGGACGCCGCGTTTCAAGAAAGCAACTCACCGACATCCTCTCATCTGCAGACATCCAAGTCTCAGGCCACAACATCGTCCAGCAGCACGCGATCACGAGACTCGCCGAAGTGACACACGAAGAACGACGCAAAATCATCGAGGACATGATAGGCATCGCAGTCTACGACTCCAAGAAGGCCGAATCGGAGATCCAACTCCAGCAAGCGGACCTAAACATCAAGGTGGCATCCGCGAGAACCGACGAGGTTCGCCTCAGAGTCGAAGCCTTGGAGAAAGAAAGAAACGACTACCTTAGGTCTCAACAGCTGAAGAAAGAGAACAGCAAACTCCAGGCACAGCTGACCTCACACAAGATAGCCGAAATCCAAACCGAGATAGCTGATCTCCGGAAAGATGTCGCCGAGAAAGAGCAAACCATCGAACAGGTCAAGACAAAGAAAGATGAGATCTCCAAAGAAAGGGAAAAGGTCGAGTCGGAGCGTCAGAGCTACGAGGAAAATGTTGTCGAAAAGGGTAGCGCTGACCTGTTCAAGACCGAACGCAGCCTCGGAGATGTGAACGCGAACATTGCAGGTCTCAGGGCTGAGATTGAATCATCCAAGAGGACGACGAGATCTCTCGAACTTCAGAAAGCGGATCACGAGAAACGTATAGAGCAGACGGATCAAGCAATCGCAAAGTCCAAGTCGGATCTGGCAAACGGCAGAAACCGACTCTCCGAGGTTGCTGGCCTGCTTGAGGCCAAGCGGAAGGAACGGGAAGCCTTCTCGGCAACACTCGCGGATTCAAGGATGAAGATTGGCGAGCAATCGAGCGAAGCGAACGCATTAGACGGACAAATTGGCGAGCTCACGAACCAACTGATAGAGATCGACGCGCAAGGAAGGGCAAGCAGTTCGAAGGTCGCGCTTCTTGAGGGCCACATTCAAACGCTCAAGTCGCGTCGAGGAGAACTCGAAGAACTATCTAAGAGCATTTCGGGCAGAACAGAGGAACTTGCGAAGCTTATCACGCAAGAGAAGTCAAGGCTGAACACGATCGAAGCCAATCTTGCCGAATATACAAAAGTCGAGGTTGAGAAACGGGCGGAGGTAGCGCACGCCGCTGAGGTTTCAAGGAAGGCTCGCTTGACTCTCGCGGAAGTCGAGACTCAAAAGAATGTGGCAGAAGTCATCGGATCCGATGAGTCCGCCCTCGAGCTGATCGAGGAGATGGGCAAGTCAGGCGCAATCGCAGGTATCCATGGGCGCTTATGTGATCTGATGCGCTACAAGGAAGAGCATCACAAAGCCATCGAGGCCGCTTCAGCAGGATGGATGAAGTCGATAGTCGTCAGGAACATCGACAGCGCGATCGGATGCATAGAGAGCCTAAAGAGAACAAAACTTGGACGAGTCAAGCTAATCCCGACCGAGAGCCTGCATCCAGCGAACAAAGTGGAGCCTCCCACACACATCGAGGGAGTCCTCGGCACGATCGAGAGCTTCGTGGAGCCACTTGGGCCGTTCGATCGCGCAGTCAATTTCGTGTTCGGAGACACCATACTTACCGCAACACAGAGATCCGCCTTCCTAGTTTCCCTCGAAGGATACCGGGCCGTATCGATTGCCGGGGATCTCTACGAGCCGGGAGGAGGCATGGAGATTGGATACTACCGCGAACCGCTCGATGCAAGAAAGCTTGTGCCCAAGGAATCAACCCTTGTCGATGTCGCATCCGCAGTAACATCACTAGAAGGCCTACTAGAGCGCAGCAAGAAAGACCTCGAGAGATTGAGAGAAGAAATCCTCAGCCAGACCGAGAGCAAGGCAGCGAGCAAGAACCTCATTGAAGCGATGGTAAGAGAGGCCGACACGATAAAGCAGGATCTTGAACGAACCTCAAAGGCGATTGAGAATTCTGACAAGCGTGTCGCATCGCTCGGCGAAGAGATAGAGCAAGAGAATCTCAATCTCAAGTCTTCCCAGGAGAGAAGACAAGATTTCCAAAACAAGCTCGACCTACTAACGAAAGAGAAGGCATCATTTGGACTCAAGGCACGATCCGACGAGCTAACCCAATTGGAGAGTAAGCACGCGACCCTCTACGACGAGTTGAACAAGCTCATCCAAGACAAACTCGAGCTTGAGGGCAAGCTCTCCACGCTCGAGGCTTCCATCACAACCTCTACGCAGAATCAAGATCAGATGAAGGCTCAGATCGCATCGATCGAGAAACAGATCGCAGACACACAGTCAAGAATCGAGACCTCGAATCAAGAATTGGCCAGTCACGAAGAAACGATCAAGCAACTCCAGGACCAAAGAGAAGCCATACTGAAGAATGTGACCTCCGCGAAAGCGAAGAGGAACGAGTTCGAGCAAGCTCTCAAGAGCCTTGAAACCCAGCTAATGAAGGCTATTAATCAACTTGAGCCACTGAACCGCGAAGTCGCGAATCTCAACTCGACAGTTAAAGAGAAGGAGATGCGCGCTTCGCTCTTGTGGACCGAGATCAAATCGTTAGGCTACAACGAACTCATTGAAGTGGCCCCCAAGGAGCTTCCATCGATAGAGGAATCGCTAAGTGCCCTCAAGCGTGAACTTGAGCGAATCGGAGCAGTCAACGAATTAGCGGTCAGCCAATACGAAGACCAGAAGACCAACTACAAGCAGCTTGCGACAAGGATCTACGAGATCGAGAAAGAACGCCACGCGATCATCGAATTCATGAACGAACTCGACAAGAAGAAGTTCGACATGTTCATGCGAGCGTACAGCCAAGTCGACACGACCTTCCAAGAAATCTTCACCAAGATCACCGGCACAGGAACAGGAAGAATGGTACTCGAGTACCCCGAGGACCCATTCAAAGGCGGAGTTGATGTCCTGCTCGCATTCCCAGGCAAATCTGAGATGACGATCAGCAGTGCAAGCGGAGGCGAGAAATCAGTCAGCACCGTCTGCTTCCTGCTGGCACTCCAGGCGATACATCCGATGCCCTTCTACATGTTCGACGAGATCGACGCTCACTTGGACGTGGTGAACTCCCAGAGACTGGCCGAACTACTTCGCGATCGCTCCAAAGGGTCACAGTTCCTTGTCGTATCATTGAAAGACACCGCAATATCCAGAGGAAACAGGGTCTACGGCGTCTTCATACAAGACGGCGTCTCGCAAGTTGTGGAGATGCCGATGGCGCAGGTGGCGGCCTAGTGGACATAACCGAGAAGCCGTTCTGGCTGCGGGCTCCGTACATGATTCTGTTCGATCTGCTTAGACTGCACCGCATCAAACCATGGGACGTGAACATCACATACATATTGAACGCGTTTCTGGCAGAGATGAAGAAGCAAGGGTTCATCGACTTCTCCGCCTCAGGAACCGCCCTCCTGTCGTCCTCGATGATCCACAGGATGAAGTCTGAACTCGTGCTGAAGATGGAAGAGCCCCCCAAGCCCCCGATCGCTAGGCCGAACGAGGAAGTCCCGCCTCCACTCCCGTTCCCCATTCGATTTGAGTATACGTCAACTTCTATCGAGCAAGTTCTCTCAGTACTTGAGGGAGTTCTCAAACGCGAGAGTGTCGCCCTCGCGGACAGGAAGAGTCTCCTCAGTCCTCCAGAGATCCTTGAACAGATGGATGAATTCCTCGCCAACATAGAGAAGAACATCGAGGTATTCTACGCTAGCCTCCTACGGAAGGCCACAGCAACCCCGACGCTATCGTTCATGCAACTGACCAAGGGCTCAACATTGCTGGAAGCTGTTAGAGTGTTCATCATGCTATTGTTCCTAGTCATGCAGAATAGGGTGAGCTTGAGTCAGACGGAGGACCGAGGCGACATAACGATCAGCTTGCCAGAGGTAGCAGCCACAGTTGTCTGAGACCCAACAGATCGAGCCGACCGCCGACGAGCGTACAAAGAACCAAGTCTCGCTGATCGAGGCCGCCCTATATGTAACCGGAAAGCCGCTTGACGTGGGCGTCCTAGGATCGATCCTCAACATGCGCTCAGAGGAAAAGATACGCAAACTCGCCACAGCGTTGAAGGAGAAATACGCACAACATTCAGGGGCATTGGAAGTCCTCGAGCTCTCAGACGGGCGATACGTCATGCAGCTGAAACCCGGATACTCCAAGAACGTGAAGCGTCTGGCGACGCGACAACTGCTCACACCTGGCCCGCTGAAGACACTGTCCTACATCGCTCTCCGTCAGCCGGTCGCGCAGTCGCACGTTGTGAAGGTGAGAGGTAACTTAGCCTACGGGCACGTGAAGCAACTGCGAGACATGGGGCTGGTCTCGGAAGAGAAGCTGGGAAGATCGAAACTCCTTAGGACAACCGCAAGTTTCTGCGACTACTTCAACCTCAGCCAAGATTCACGACAGATGAAGAAACAGATTCAACAAATAATCGAAGAAATGAAAACAGCCCAACCCGGAGCAGCACGGCCCGCTCAACCTCAAGAAGCGCAGGCGACCCTCCCGCAGGAACCGCAGACGAATCCCCCGCAGGAAGAGAGGACTCCTACCGGGTCTTCGGAACCTGAGAAAGCCAGCAGCCAGTAGAATCGGTCCCAGCCAGAACATACGACTTATCCGAAAGCAGTCAGAACTTACTGAGCGTGAAGTAGTTGGTTGTCGTCAGGGACTTCATGAGCCAACCTGTTCTTTCCGTAGACTCAGAAACGTCTGTGGCAGAAGCATGTAGACTAATGGGAGACAAGCATGTCGGGAGCATTCTGGTGTCACGCAAAGGAATCGCCAATGCGATCTTCACTGAACGTGACCTCCTGTCAAAGGTTCTTCCAGAGAAGAAAGACCTAGCTAAGGTCACAGTGGGCGCCTATGCATCGTCGCCCCTCATTACGGTGGCCGGACGCACGGATGTCAAGGAGGCAGCACGAATCATGACCGAGATGAAGGTAAGGCGGCTGGTGGTGGTTCAAGACGGCCAGCCAACCGGCATTTTCACCGCAGCCGATCTCGCAAAAGCCACGGGCAAGTCGCCCCTTGAGATCTGAGCCTATCGGAGGAGGAAGCGCGGCCTTGACGCACAAAGATGAGACTTCCGATCTAAGGTGCGCCGAATGCGGGCGCGTGCTCATGCGTGATAACGAGGAGCGCAGATGGGCCAAGTGCAGATTCTGCGGCAAACCAGTCTGCTTCGATTGCATTCGATACATCGGCACAACCGTCAGAGGTCCCTACATGGACTACGTTGAAGCAATTCGAACATGTGAAGAATGCTACGTGAACAGAGGATAGGGATCCCTCGGTCCTCCGCCCGGACGCGGATAGATTGCGTAACAGCCGTACCATCCCTACCGAACGTCTTATGGCAACATCGAACGGGTTGAAGTAGCGGGTGTAATCTGACGTGGATCCAGTAACAACAATGAACTTCGCTCTATGCGTCGTGATAGTTGCCCTTGCTGTCGCAGCCTACAACAAGAAGAAGAATAAAGTGGCCTTGTACATCGGCGCCGCCTTCGGTTTCTTCGGCCTATCTCATTTCATAACCCTCCTAGGATTTGGTGGAGCAGCAACCACTACTGCCCTAGTGATCATCCGAACGATCGCATATCTGATCGTCATCTTTGCTTTGCTCAAGTTGTGGAAGTCGTAGCGAATCAAGCAATTCTTATATGTCGTGCTGAATGGTGTGCACGCGTGAGTTTGGAGCGACGCTGATTTGCCTCAATGGCATGGTGACCTACGCAAACGCAAGCCTTCGGGAGGACGAAGGAAGGTCTTCCGAGGTAAGCGCGCATACGAGATGGGCAGCGACCCAGCAGCGACTGTAGTAGGCGAACCTCGAATAGTATCGAAACGAGGACGCGGCGGGAATATCAAGCTAAGCGTGCTTGCAACCAAGTTCGCCAATGTGACGGACCCGGCAACCGGGAAGACAGAGAAGACTGAGATTAGAAGCGTTGTCAAGAACCCAGCCAACGTTGACTACCAACGCCGAGGCGTGATAACGAAAGGAGCAATACTCGAGACTCCGCTGGGGCAAGCTCGAGTCACCTCACGACCAGGACAGCACGGCGTCGTGAATGCGATTTTAGTCCAGAAGACCTGAGCTTACGTCGCTTCTCAACTGAGCTCGCGACTCGTACTACGATAACGAGGCGTCCACGTGTTGAAGCAAGATGGAAAGATGGTGGTCTGGCCCGCGGCGCTCGACTCAACCAAGTCCAGATCACAAGGAAGGCGCCTTGCGAAACCGCAGGCAATTCAAGCGCCACGAGTCGATGAGCTTGAGAACGCGGCAAAGAAGCTTTCATACGATCCGCAGCCGTCGCCACATTCGGCTCTCCCCTCACACTGGTGGGAGAAGACCGGCCACATTCTTGTCTCGCGTAGGGACAAGGCTAGGTCGAAAGTGCTGAAGGATCTGGCAGCGGAGATACGGAAGATACGAGGCTCGAAGCAGTAACCGTCCGACTAGCCTATTATGATGGATCCGGTGGTTGGGCTCGGTTTCAGCCCCGGAGTTTTGACGGTTAGCAATGAAGCGAACTCTTTCGATCTCAGCGCATCCAAGAACGATTGCACAGCGGGTTTTTCCAGACGATCCTTCGCCAATAGAAAATCATAGGATTCGTCGCCTATCTTGATGAAATCAAGACCATAGGTCTCTGCAACAGTCCTGATGCCTACGCCCACATCAGCGCGCCCGTGCGCCACCGCAGCTGCGACAGCAGAATGCGACTTCGCTTCAGACGTGTAACCAAGTATCCTCTTGGTGAACTCCTCGAGAGTAATGTCCCTTGAAGCAGCGATCTTCGAGAGGTGGTGATCCACCAACATCCTTGTGCCAGAACCTCGGTTCCTGTTCATGAACGAGATCTCTCCAGTTAGGAGATCATCGAAGCCGTGTATTCCCATCGGGTTGCCCTTCGGAAGCAGGAAGCCCTGTTCGCGTGCATAGCCTCTCACCAAAACCGCTCTGTCCTTCAGTCCGAAGAGGTGATAGAATGGAACGTTGTATTCCCCTGTCGCCTCGTCGAGCAGATGTACGCCTGCAACGTCGGCCTCACCGCGCTTTATGGCGTGAAGTCCTCCGAGCGATCCGGTGTTGATGACCTTCGAGACAAACCCTGGTCTGTGCTCGCGAATGACTCCGATCAAGACATCGATTCCCACACAATGGCTACCTATCACAACAAGATCAGCCGGGTTCAGGCCTGCGCCGAAGAGGTAGACCTTGACCTCGTCTCCTTCTTCGACGTAGTTGACTGTGTCAGGTATGTCGATGTATCCGTCAGAAAGAGAGAATGAGGATATTGCACCTGACCCGCCCATTGTCGGGTAGGCGAGATACTCCCCCGTCGCCGTCCTTGTCAGGTGAACTGGCAAGAGTTCACGTCTACCTTTTGACGTTACTCTCAATGCAAGCCTCGCACCTTGAACGACCACGGCTTTTTGTGTCAGGCCTGACATTTCCCTGAGAATAGGAGCGACGAGCGCGTGGAATATCATGAGCGCGGATGTCGGGTACCCAGGCAGACCGATCAGGGGTTTGCCATTCACAACCGCGATGACTGCCGGTTTTCCGGGCTTGACTGATATCCCATGAACGAGAACTCCTGGCTTGCCCAAATTATCGATGATCCGGTAGATGAGGTCTCCAGCCCCTGCCGAGGTGCTTCCAGAAGTCAGAACCATGTCAGCTTGCTCAAGTCCCTGCCTGAGCGTGTTCTGCATAGCCTCCGCATTATCGGGCACAATGCCGAGATGGACCGGTTCTCCTCCACACTCTACCACGCTCGCCGCGATAGCGCTCGCATTGATGTCGTAGAGCTTTCCGTACGCGAGAGAAGCTCCAGGAGGAAGAAGCTCATTGCCCGTCGAGAGGATCGCAACACGCGGTTTCCTGAAGACTCTGATTCGCTCTGTTCCGAGCGCAGCTAGGACCCCGATTTCGCGCGGAGTTATCGTCTCACCATTACGAAGAACCAATTCGCCGGCCATGATGTCGGATCCGGCGGCCCCTATGTTCTCACCCGGAACGACGGATCGGAATATTTCGAGCGTTGAATTGATTCGACGAGTATACTCGACCATTACTACTGCATTAGATCCGCGCGGAACCGGTGCGCCTGTCGAGATCTCTATGGCCTCCCCGCCTTTCACGGGGATCGAGCTCTGCTGACCTGCTTCGCATCGGCCAACGATTTTGAGTCCTTTCGGATTGTCGTCGTCAGCGCCGAAAGTGTCGTCAGCAATCACGGCATAGCCGTCCATGGCGGCTCGGTCGAAGCCCGGCACGTCGATCTGAGCGACCACATCCTGTGCGAGCGTTCGCCCGATCGAGTCGGAAACTGGGACTTCGTCGGTTGCCGTCAGTTCGGGCTTGAAATGTTTGTGAAGTTCGGAAAGGGCGTCCTCGATCGTAACCAGGGTTCTGAAGACTTTACGGCCTTCCAGCGCCTTCACCTCGCTCAACAGGTCTGAAGAGCTGGATCTCGACCTCCGCTCCTTCATCATACCCTTCAACGTTCTCTGGAACCACGACCATTCCGTTCGCTCGGGTGAGTGTCGTCAGGATTCCCGATCCAGGAGCACGAAGGGGTTCCACGAAGAGCTTTCCCTCTTTCTCTCTGACGAGGACGCGTATGAATGTGCGGAAGCCAGGTACTCCGACAATCCTCTTGGTTGCCCTTGCCCGAATCTTAGGTTGCGGATCCTGCTCCGTCCCCAGCATTCTCAAGATGAGTGGCTGGACGAAAGTTGAGAAGGCGATCATCGCGGAGACCGGCAGTCCGGGCAACGACACGATAGGTTTGCCGTTCACCACTGCGAGTCCAGTGGGCAGGGATGGGCGCATCGCTATTCCATGCACCAACATCCCAGGCTTCCCAAGGGCATTGATGACGTCCGGCACGAGGTCGCCTTTGCCAACAGACGTTCCAGCAGTCACCAAGACAAGATCTGCGGAGGCGAGTCCCCGCTTGAGCTTCTTAGAGATCTCCTCGGCATCGTCTTTCGCAATGCCAAGATCCACCGGTACGCCTCCACATTCCTCCACCATCGCCATAAGCACAGGACGGTTGACATCAACTATCCTGCCAGATGTGACAGGACCGCTCTCTGATACCTCATTTCCGGTGGATAGGATGGCGACCTTAGGTCTTCGTACTACACTCACGGTCTCTCGACCGAGAGCAACAAGGAGCCCCAGGTCAGGGGGCTTCAACTTTCTGCCTCTCTCCAGCACTACTGTGCCTTGCTTGACATCTTCGCCGATGTGGGAAATGTTCTCGCCAGGTGCGGCAGCTGTGTACATCTCCACGTCTCCTGTATCCAGTCGTTTCGTATTCTCAACCATCACAACGGCATCAGCGCCTTGCGGTACAGGCGCCCCGGTGGCGATCGCAATAGTCTCTCCTTTTCGAAGAGTCTTCATGGGCAGTTCCCCGATCTTGCTCTCCCCGACCAACTTCAGCAGGCTCGGGTTCGTCTGCGAGGAACCAAACGTGTCCTCCGCAACAACAGCATAACCATCCATCGCTGATTTCTCAAAGGCTGGAACGCTCGCATCCGCGCCTACGTCCTCGGCGAGTATCCGGTTGAGCGAACCTTGAACCGGGATCATCTCCGATGGCAACGAGACAGTTTGGAGGGCCTCGTAGAAGATGCGACGTGCTTCCTCGATCCTTGTTGCTTCCTTGAAGCCTCGGTCTCGCGCCTTCAAAACTGATCTTCCTTGAACCGAGTTGTGATCGGTCTCTGCGGGATATTAAAGGATAGACGGATGAGCTTCATCTGGTCATTCGCTGTCGCATGATCTGTGACAGCTTTGGGATGCGTTCGGTTGATGATGAACTCTTAAATAAGCGGCTTGGGGCTCGGTCAAAACGGTGCCGCCTAAACGAGCCGCCGTTTACGATCAAGCACTTGATCATAGACGATAGCTCAGTGGCAGAGCAGCGGACTCGATCGGCAAGATTGAGGCTGAAGCTGTTAGCCACATGGCAGCGACCCGTTGGTCGAAGGTTCGAATCCTTCCGGCGGCGCCATCTAAACGTCTTCACGACTAGAAGCTATCAACCGCCCGCGAACTGCTTCCCGCAGATGCCTATTGAGGTTCGACTGACGCAGCATTTGGCTGGCGGCTCATGGTTACTGCAATACCTGCGAGTACCAGCGCAGCACCGAACATTCTGATTGTTGTGGGTGTCTCGTTGAGGAGAAAATACGCGAGCACCGTGGCTCCAATTGGTTCGCCAAGGGTTGCAACGGCCACGAACACTGCTGGTAGGCGTGCGAGCGCCCAGTTGAACGATGAATGGCCAACCAGTTGAGGCACCAGCGCCAACAACACCAACCATACGTAGGTTGTCGCGTTGTACCCTGTCAAAGGTTGACGCGCACCCGCGACCATTAGCAGCAAGACAACCGCCGCCATACTGTAGACGATCGCAACGTACGGCGCAAGCGATAGTGACCCGCGCACACGCCGACCAATCAGCCAATAGCCGGTCACCATGAGGGCGCCGACCAGTGCTAGGGAATTCCCTAGCAGAGATGTGCTGCTGGTTCCCTGCGTCATATCGCCTAGACCTATCACGAGGCTACCCGCTACTGCGACGATCAAGCCAAAGATCACAGGACGCGTCAAGCGCTCGCGGAGTAGAAGCCACGACCCGATCGCAACCCACATTGGCGAAGTCGCGTCCAGAACAACTGAACTGGTCACCGAAGTGTACTCGAGAGATGTGACCCACGCTGCAAAGTGGAGCGCCAAGAACACGCCTGAAGCAGCGGCTAGCAGCCACTCCGTTGCCCGAAGTTTACGGAGCTCCTCGTGGTGACGCCATAGAGCTACGGGCACGACCACGAGCGACGCGATCGTCATGCGGTAAGAGGCAATGACAAGTGAAGGCGTTGTCGTCTGGGCGTTACGTATGAGAATCGACGCGGCAGAGACCGCGATGATGCCGACTAGCAGTACGATGCTTGAGGTGATACGCACAGGATTCCAACCTTGTACAGGCACTCGGGCATGGTGGCATTGCGCTTACTTGTATGTTGGGTTTTGTGCGGAGGGTGTCAAACACTTGGCACAGGGTGTTAAACACCCCGATCTACCGTATCGAAGGATCATCTCGAAGATAGAGCAAGGAAAAAGATTCAGAGGAGAGGGGGATGGTAGTGTGCTACTGTGTCACGATTAGCTGACCTATCATCTGCGTGTGGTCGTCGGCGCAGCCTGGGACTGAACAACGCATTGTGAAGGTTCCTGTGGTGTCCGCGTTGAATTCAAGTTTCGCGCTCTGGCCGGGTGCCAATGCGCCTGTATCCAAAGCTAGGTCCGGAATCGTGATGCCATGCGTATCTTGCGGGTCCGTGTTGGTCACGGTCAAGACTATGTGGTCGCCTCTGTGGACGGTTATTGTTCCTGGGTCGAAAATGTGGTGCACGGCTCCGTTCTGCGTGACCGCCTTGATGTCAATGCTCAGTGTCTCAGTCTGACCTTGCGGCTGCGGAGCGGATTGGTAATAGGCGTATACTCCTGTGACGATCACCGCGAGTGCGATCAGTCCGATCAGTATTCCCCTGTTGGATTTCTTCTTCGTCGGTGCATTCTGCAATTTGACAATCACCTCCGTGGTGCTTCAGTTCTGGCGGCGAACCGCCTTTGATCAAAGATGTCCAGAGGCAAGTGGGCGCAGGTTTGAGAGTGTGGTGCTTGACAAAGACGAAGCAACACATGCGAAGCCTTGTGATCGAGGAAACAATCACGCGATCGGACTCGAACGCTGTGATCCAATGGGAGTCGTCATCCATCTAAACCAGAGCCAGTTCAACGATCCACGTCTAGACCTATCTTAGCGAGGGTCCAGTCTCGCCTCTCACGGTTAATCTACCCGAATGCGAGCTTTCCGGGTGTCATGAAAAGGGCAGGCCTAGCTGAGCTTCCCCTCCATCCTGGCAGGTGTCCGCCTTGGCTCTTCGCCGAGATGAAACGCCTAGGCGGAGCCATCGTCAAGCTAATCGTGCAAGAGCACGGCAGACGCGAGTTTCTAAGAAGGATCAGCGATCCGTTCTTCTTTCAGGCATTCGGGTGTACGCTGGGCTTTGACTGGCACTCATCGGGGTTGACCACAACCGTATGCGGGGCGCTGAAGGAGGCAATAGTGCCAGATGAATTCGGCATTGCGCTCTACGGCGGGAAAGGCCGAGCCTCGAGACGAACCCAGGACGAGCTCGAAGATGTCGCCGAGGTCTTCTCATTGTCGTCTCATCGGGTTGAGTCGCTCAAGTACGCAAGCAAGATGGCCGCCAAGGTGGACAGCAGCTGCGTGCAGGACGGATACCAGCTCTACCACCACACCTTCATAGTGAGCGAAGACGGAGAATGGGCGGTTGTTCAGCAAGGGATGCAGGGACGACTCGCTCGTCGCTACCACTGGCTCTCCGACAACGTTGCCAGCTTCGTTGATGAGCCCCATTCAGGCATCGCAAGTGACCGTCTCGGGCAGTCTGTGCTTGACATGACGGCTCATGAGAGCGAGGAATCAAGAAAGGCCAGCCTAGGTCTTGTCCGTGACAGCCCTAACAGCCTATCGAGTCTCATTCGTGGTGCAGGGCAGGCATCGATCGACCAATACTTGCCCGGTCATCAGGGAGCGCTCATGCTCGTCATGCCGACTCAGCACTCGATAACGCGACTGTCCGAAACAACTGTGGAGGCGCTTCGCAGAGCGTACGAGTTCCAACCTGAGAGCTACGAGGAGCTCGTGGCCCTCCGAGGCATCGGCCCCAAAGCTATTCGAGCACTAGCGCTTGTCTCAGAACTCGTCTACGGAAGGGCGCCCTCGTGGAAAGACCCTGCTAGGTACAGCTTTGCGCACGGAGGCAAAGACGGCATCCCATACCCAGTTGACAAGAGAACCTATCACAAGACGATTGAGATCATCGAAAACGCTACTCAGAAAGCGAGCGTCGGAGAGAACGAGAAGACCAAGGCCATCAAGAGATTACAGAGTCTCCTTAGCGCGGAACACGCTCGGGACTCGAAACGAATTGTCTGACGGCCCAAATCAGTTGTCCGATGATCACTCCATTTCACGCAGATGATGGAACGCCGATCGGTGCTACCTCTTCTAATGGGATTCACGGACTGCGATGGTTTGAAATCGGCATATGCTTACCTCGCATGGGCAAACGATCTTGCCTATTGCCGCGCGTGGCACGTGTGACATGTCTGACATGAATGGCATGATGTAAGACGACACTCTGCAAGGAGGTGGCGCTTTCTGGGAAAGAGGTGGCGCTTTGAGAGTTCTCATCAACATGGAAGAGGCGTAAATCTTCCGTCACTCCTCTCTTTCCTGCTGAAACTCAGCGTAGATGCTTTGTTCTCCGTGTCGTCGGATTGAAGATACACGCTTTCACGAGACGAATTGGATTGAGCGAAAATTGCATTCCAAGTCGCGTCAGGAGGGCCCGCGCTGGGCCTCTGGCGCAGCCCTCTCGTGGCAACCAAGACTAATCCCACACAGCCTAATCCGAGTACAAAAATCAGAACTTCGAATGCGAGAATGCCCAGAATACCTGCAAACGGCACCAAGAAATCCACCAGTCCCATCGGCAAGGCAAGAAGCAAGTACCGCTTCCTGGCGGTGCAAGCCGCAAGTAGGCAAAGGTATCCCCAAGAGAAATGAAACAGTAACGAAGATACTCGCTCCAACAGGGCATATCCAACAAGCGTCAACGCCTGCATTGCAGAATAGAAAAGGTCGGGTCGAGCGACAACCAGACTCGAATAGACTTCTTCTGCGGTTGGGCCACCAATAGCAAGCGCCGCGTAGATTGAGAGCAGCGTGATGGTGCCGAGAGTTCCGACGTAGCCTGCATTTTCCCAGAACCCGAGTCCGAGCCCATAGCTCTCAGCGTCTCTAGGGTTCAGCGTCCTTCGGGAAACCGCCCAGACTGCCACCAGATATGCCCCACCAACTTCGAAGAACACGGTCTGAACTCCGAAGTAAGCTCCTAGCGCCGCAGGATTGTTTCCGACGCGCGATACGAACGCACTGTATGTCAGGGTTTGGAGTATGATCTTGACCACTATAGCCCCTGCATATGCGAGAAGAGAGAGAACCAGCGCAGCTCTGGTGAAGCTTCGCTTACGGTTCCAGTAGATTACTAGGCCGGCGCTGAACGCGATGGTGACGATTGGCTGAAGAAAGTACAACACATCAATATTCTGCATGTGTACGTCCTTGATGACTTGCCCTAACTAAACGAGTACGATATTGAATCTTGTTATCAGGCCAGGCACACAGACAACGAATCAGTCCGCTCCGGAGCGCCTACCATGCGGTCCATGCGCCTGAGGTAGATTCAAGGCGGAGTGTTACATGCGCTAGAATGTGAGAGAGGCTAGTATTGGACGCTAAGGAGCTCGTTGATGAGCTGTTCCGTCTTGACGAAGGCATACGTTGGGTAGGTGTATCCGATCAACAGGGAAACATACTCCAGAACACCCAAAGGCCTGAAGTGGAGAGCCTCACGGACAAGGCAACTGACGAGCTGACCTTGCACGTCTTTCCGACCATAATGGGCCTGCTGTGGGGAAGACTAGTCGGAACGGGGATTGGAGATCTCAAGTCTATCGTTGTCGCATACGGACGATTGTACCTTATGGCGTTCTACGTAGACGAACTTCTGGTGGTACTGACGTTTGAGCTGAAAGGGATACCCAACGTCCTAGACAAGATGAATGAACGGTTCGGGGTAGGTTTCGCGAGACTCCCCCAATAACGCACTTCCGCTTCCAGCCTACGGCTGAGTCTTTCCAGTAACGGAGCCAGCACCACCCATTTTCCGCCTCGCGATGACTGGGTCAAAGTGTCGGCAGCGATTTCTCATTTCTATGCCCTGGAGCATAGATTCATTCAGGTCTGTCATGCGTCCACCGAGGAATCGGTAAGGCTACCTACCCCCAGGGAGGTGGGGGGCGGTTCCTCCGGAGAGCGACAGGAATGGCAAGACTGATCGCCGGTAGGAACCATGGCATCGCGAGCATAAGCAACACTACGTTGCAGACGAGATTGCAGTGATCGCCCCTGCTTGCGGCGTTGGCGTGCCTCTTTTCAGGCATTTCTGGAAACTCCTCAAGCTAGCTGAGTCAGTGTGCCCAACATGATCTGGCTTTTGGGCCGTGACGGTGATGAAATCTATTTTAGTTATGGATGGATGTACACATTCAGTTGGAAGACCCTTTTGGATAAGCGCTTGAGTTTTGAAGAGATAAGACGTTTCTCGCGGTCCTTCAACAAGGATCCAAGAAACGTTCTTGCCCTGAATGCCGTTACGGAGAATGGTATAGCCGCGGTTGCGTTGAGTAGAAAAGAGGTGGATAGACAGAACTTTACCTTCAGCAATCTTATCGAGTCTCCTGATGCTACCAATCAAGAGAGATCAGGAAGATGCTGGTTGTTTTCTGGACTCAGTACACTGTCTCTTGAAGCAATGAAGAAGCTGAAACTGAGGACATTTGAACTCTCTGAAATATATCAGATGTTCTGGGATAAACTGGAGAAAGCCAACTATTTTCTAGAAAACGTGATCGAAACAAAAGAAGAGCCTCTGAATGGGAGGCTAGTTAGTTCGCTGCTTTCTGATCCAATACCAGACGGTGGTGAATGGAACATGTTTGTGAATCTCATAGAGAAGTACGGGGTTATTCCAAAAAACGTTCATGCCCGAGACAGCCAACAGCAACGATTCTGATCCCATGAATACTCTATTCGCCTCGAAATTAAGAGAATACGCTAAGGTACTGCGAGATATCAACGAAAAAAGGGCCTCTGCGACTGAGCTGAGAGAGAAAAAAGGAGAACTGATGGAGGAATTCTACAGGTTGCTGTGCATCAACCTCGGTATTCCTCCAGAGACATTCTACTGGGAGTGGCGGGACAAGGACGGCGTTTTCCACAGAAGGGGGAACATCACCCCAGTTCAGTTCTACAATGAATACGTCGGAATAGAACTTGATGATTTCGTGAGTCTGATCAACGCCCCCAACAAAGCATTCAACAAAGTGTACACTGTCCAATATGTCGGTAATGTCGTCGGCGGGCAGGATACCCGTTACCTGAATGTCGACTTGAAGACGATGAAGAAAGCAGCGATAGACATGATCAAAGGTAATCATGCGGTATGGTTCGGCTGTGACGTGGCCAAGATGCTTCAGACGGATTTGGGTGCAATGGATCTGAGCATCTATGACTACGAATCAGTCTATGGTACGAAATTCCAACTCGATAAAGCCGCAAGATTGGACTATGGAGATAGCGAGATGACTCACGCCATGGTGATTACAGGAGTTGACCTAGATGAGCATGGCACCCCTAGGAAGTGGCGAGTTGAAAACAGCTGGGGAGCTGCCATCGGGGACCAAGGATACATGTACATGATTGATGAATGGTTCGACGAATACCTCTACGAGGTTGTTGTGAGGAAGGAGTATCTATCTCCAGAAGTCCTCAAGATCCTTGATACTGAGCCCGTAGTTTTGTCTCTCTGGGATCCCATGTGTTCATTAGCAAGGAACTAGCGTCAAACCGGAACAAGCGGTGCAGTAACGCTTTGCATAGACAGATAGCATACGCTTGTCAGCCGATAGTGGATCTTTGGTGTTGATCTTGCTGCGTGAATCGATTTGACCAAGAAAGTGAGCCTACGTCGGCAACTGAATACGTTTGACACTACGAGTCTTGTGATTGGCTCAGCTATTGGTGCGGATATCTTTGTGGTCCCCGCACTCAGCGCTAGACTTCTTGGACCCGCTTCGCTCCTGATTTGGTTTGTTGCGGGAATCATCGCAATTGTGATCGCTCTATGTTTCGCTTACTGCGCCACTTACCTACCCAAGGTCGGCGGCTCCTATGCCTACACCAAAGAGGTGGCGGGATCATTCGCGGGTTTCATGGTAGGCTGGGCGCTTCTTTTGGCTGAATGGTTCTCATTAGCAGTATTTCCAGTCGCCTTCACCCAATACTTTCTTGCGTTGGATCCTAATTTAGATCCACTATCTCAGTTGCTACTGAAAGCAGCGTTTATCGTTACAATCACTTTGACCAACATTTACGGAGTCAAGACGGCCGGGAAGTTCAATGACTTCTTGACTATTGTGAAACTGGGCCCTCTGGTTCTTCTAATATGTTTAGGCGTGGGATTCATGGCATTGCAGCCCAATGTGGCGGCTGCGCACTTCCAACCTTTCCTGAACGGTGACCTTTCGAACGTGGGACAAACGTTAGTGCTGATTTTCTGGGCCTATGCTGGTTTTGAGCTATCCAGTCTTCCAGCAGATGAAATTCAACACCCGAGGAAGACTCTGCCGAAGGCTCTCCTGTTGGGCATGCTGATCGTCGCTGTGTTCTATATTGTTACTAATGTTGTTGTGATCGGGGTGGTAGATCAACGGACTCTGGCCTCGTCGTCAGCACCGTTGGCCGTTGCTGCTGCGAACGTGCTGAGTGTCTCGCCGACCATGGCAATAGTTGGAGGACTGATCTTGACGATAGGTGCACTTGTCTCCATTCTGGGAGCAGATGAATCCGGGAGTATGGGAACATCTAGGCTAGCATTTGCAATGTCAATCGACGGACTGCTGCCTAGAGCATTCAGCCGATTGCAGAGATCATATCACACACCTTACATAGGGATAATCGTGCTGTGTGCAACGGCTTTCGTTGCAAGCATTACGAACAGCTTGTCAGCGCTGATCAACAGCTCGGTGTTTCTGCTCTCATTCGCCTATCTAGCAACGTGCATATCCGCTTTTCTGCTAGAAAGAAGACACGCAAATGCCCGAACCAGGACTTGGCAACTCGCAGTAATCCCAGCGTTGGGCGTAATTTTCTCGCTCTTCTTGATGACACAAATAAGTGCACAACAGATCCTAACGTCTGCCATTCTGTTCGCGATTGGTGTTCCGATATACGTGTTCTTCGCACCTAAGAAAGAGCAACAAGAGTTGAAGGAGATCTTTCTGTCCAGAGAGGCGATTCTGGAGAGAACTTACCATCAAGGAGAAGTGTTCCTAGCGAATGTCATTCGTCACATCAAACGGCAATTCTACAAGGCGAAGAATATCCCGGAGGCATGGATTGTCCAAGAGGAATAGTCAACGTTCGTAGGATATTTGTAAGGACTAAGCAATTGATACGCGCATTAGAGCGACGATTCGAGTTCAGGCGCACTTGCAAGGCGGTACGAGAAAGGATACGTTATGTGATGACGAACGCCAGAGTGGCATGATCTCTGCGCCTATCGATATCTGACCCAGGATAGGCTCTCATCCTTGTCGTCTCGTCACGGATCGTGAGCCGTTGTGAGTTAGCCGCCGACTATTTCCAGAGCACGATGACCTGCAAGCCGCCGATGCTTCGTGGGGATTCGTCCGATCTGGAAGAAGTTGTCTCGTGCGAAGAAGCCTACGGTGCCGCATGAATAGCAGAGCGCACCTACTTTGCGTGGGCTGCCTGATTCGAAGTAGACCGTAAACTGGGCACTTCCGCAGCTCGGACAAAGATTGTGGATAGTCTTCTCGAAGCTTGGGCGAACATTCCTATGCTTCGGCGCCCTGCTCGGGTGGTCACCCCTCTTCATCATGGCGCATCACTTGGTAGAAGTGCACTGCAATGCCAATGAGCGTTTCAGACTGATGCTTGACAAAGAGCAAGAAATCGGCGGCCGTCTTTGCGATCAAAAGAGTATCTGCTAGGCTAGGCCCGTATTAGGGCTCATTCCCAGTCAACACTCCCTATGGGATGACATTGTCAGTCGCCAAACGGGCTGAATCATCGGCAGTATTCTTGGATGATTCCACGGTAGACGTGGGCTGACGTGAGGACGTTTTCGAGCTTGACATACTCGTCGGCTGAATGTGCCACGCCGATGTCTCCGGGGCCGAATAGGCATGTCGGTATCGACCCCATGCTGGATAGGAGGGCTCCGTCGGTCCAGTATGGAACCCCAATGACCGGCACTCTGGTTCCCATGCTCGCGGCAAGAGCTCGTTGCGCCGTCTGCACTATCTCTTCAGACTCGGCCGTCTCAAGGGGAGACATATCGTAGGGGCTATGGGCGGTGGCGTTGAAGTCCGTCGTCTGCCGCCTAATGGCCTGGAGGATGCCATCGATCTCAGCCATGACTGACGCAGCAGTCTCACCAGGGAGCGTCCGTCTCTCAAGCCTGAGAACGCAACGTTCAGGGATTATGCTCCAGTCGGTTCCACCCTGTACGGTTGATGCGTGGATCTTGGGTGTACCTAGGAGCGGGTGAACTTGGCTTGCGAGCTGCCGTTGAAGTTTCTTGATCGATGACATGATCTTGGCGGCGTGAGCGATAGCGTCTACACCTTTCTCCGGAACTGAGCCGTGCGCGGCCTTTCCTCTAACTTCGATTTCGATCCAGACGAACCCTTTGTGAGTCGTGGCGACCCTCATATCCGTGGGCTCGCCCACGATTGCCGCATCGGCTTTACTCTTGGACGAGCTTCTTGATGCCGAGACTCTTGTACTCCTCGTCAACCACGGCGCTGAAGATGAGATCTCCACGCAGCTTCATCCTTGAGTCGACGACGGATTTCACCGCGCCCATCATGGCAGCCAGCGCTCCCTTCATGTCGCACGCGCCTCTGCCGCGCATGAGGCCGTTCTGGATGCACGGCTTGAATGGTTCGATGATCATCCCGTCAACGCCGACAGTGTCCATGTGACCGTTCATCATCAGGCTTTGTCCACCGCCTGAACCCTTCAAGATCCCGATGACATTGCTTCTCCCGTCGGCTACTGGCTGCGTTCGGACGTCAAGACCGCCAATGGAGTTGAGTCGGTCTTGGAGAAGTTTGGCAATTGCTGCCTCTCCGGGGCCCATGCCAACAGTCGGGTTCACACTATTGGTTGCAACAAGCTCCTTTAGTAAGTCCAGAACGTAGCTCTTGTCAATGCCGCTCGCCGCGTCCATGTGCATCACAGCTCCTTCTTGAGCGGTCCAGTGATTACAGGGTTTCGGGGCCCGTTTCAGTGGATCAGACCCTGATTCATCTCTTTGGTTTCGAGATAATGAACGCGAGCATTCCAATGATCCCCAATGAGCACGTGAGCAAGCTGTAGGTGAACGCGGCGCCCATGGAAAGCTGGTCCGAGAGTATCCCGAACATGAGATTTGCTATCAGCGAGCAGGTGCCTATCACGAGATAGTAGACGCTGTACCCAGTCCCCTTCAGCTCAGCTGACACAAGTGAAGGAACCAGAGCTCGCTGTAAGGCCTCTGAGATTCCAATGTATGCCCCGTAAATGAAAGCGATGACAAATCCCAGAAGGATACCTTCGGTTGACAGTAGGCCCGCCAATGAAGCGACAAAGAAGATGCCAAAGCCGGCGACCAGTAACTTCTCTCTTCCAAATCTGTCGGACAGTATCCCTGACGGAAGCCCTACCATGACCGTAGCCACGTTCAAAGTGGCATAGACCAGCGCAACGGTGTCGGAAGAAGCTCCTAGAGCGCTTGCTTTCACCAATATGAATGAGAAGTTGTAGGCGCCGAGTGCAAAGACTCCCATCACGAGTAGGAAGAACTTGAACCTCTTCGTCAGAACGGCCCTCGCATTTTTGAACACGGGGCTCGCAGTCTTTGTTCCCCTTCGGTCTTGAACCCAGAACACGAGAACGACAAGTGACAATGCGCCGGGAACAAGCGAGATCCAGAAGATACCTCTAGCTCCGAATAGTGGCAGCAACAGAAACGCTAAGACTGGCCCGATAACTGCTCCGACCTGGTCGACGGAACGATGCAGCCCGAATGCTGTTCCGCTCTTGGCCTCTTTCACAGATTCACTGATCAATGCATCCCGTGGTGATGTTCTGATGCCTTTCCCGGCTCTATCGGTCAGTCTTACGACGAATGCTCCAGACCAACTTGTCGCGACTGCAAAGAGCGGCTTGGCGACTGTCGAGAGCCCATAACCGAGGAATATGAGAGGCTTCCGGCGGCTGAGTCGATCGGAGATCGCTCCTGAGAATACGCGGAACATGTAATTGAGAAACTCAGCGGTGCCCTCCATTAGCCCGAGCAGTTCCTTCGTCGCACCAAGTTGAGTAATGACGTAGATGGGAAGGACGCCAAGAATCATTTCGGTTGAAATGTCTGTGAACATACTGACAATTCCAAGGTTTGCGACGTTCCTTAGCCCAAGTTCCTTAGGTCGCTCTGTGGTTGAAGTGCTGTCTTTCGATGTCAAAGCCCCGCAGCCTCACAGATAACAGCGCTGAGAAGGCAATATGCTGAGTTCATGTGTCTTTCTTCTCACCCAGATGATGCAGGTGCTCTACGCTCGTTGGAGCGAAAATCAGGCGAAGTACTTGCGCAGTCCTGACGCAACGTCTTCAGGGGAGTCGAAGACTTCGCCTTCATCGAGGAAATATCGTAATCCCCAGACATCATTCACGTTTTGACTCTGAAAGCCGTATCTTGAGGCGACCTTCAATACCACAGCTGCATGCCGTGATGTCGCCCCAAATGGTGCAGAGAAGAGCACGGTGTTGAAGCTTCGTATACCAAGTTCATCGTAGAACTTCAGTACCCGCGCGAGCCCGTCTGCCAAATCCGACAGTGCGCCTCTTGAGATGTTCGTCAGATCAGCACTGTCAAATGTGATGCCCCAGGCCTCGTCGGAGCCTGTTGGCGAGTATGCCATGATCCAATCCGAGCCGCCCACTGATCCCAGATAGCGTTCTTTGCGTTTCTTCTCCTCTGCGACAAGATCCTTCCAGTAGTTGGAGCCACAGGCATCCCAGTATTCCCTTGCTTTGGTGTCAACTTCGGCGAGCATGTCGAACGGGTGATCGCTTGCTAATGCTTGCATGTGGGGATGCACGACCGTCGAGCCGGCGGGCGAGAGACAATTCATCAGCACCGCTCCGTTTCTGACCTTCGGATTCTTCTGGTGCACGAAGCTCAGGTATCGCGTAGAGGCTTCAAGCGCGTCGGCAAGGATTCTTGCAGTGAACTCTCTGGGCCTAACGTAATGGCTGTTAGTGATGACGGTTACGGCGTTGAATTCAGAGTGGGCGAACAGGCTCGGGAACGTTCTTGCCTCGCCGACTTGGATGATCCCTTCCGGCACCAAATCAGCGGGGAACTTTGGCGTGGACTTTGCAGCTTTTTCCGGGCAGAAGGGGCAGCCTTCGCGCGTTCGCTTTGCCGTTTCATCGAGCAGGTTCTCGTCTGTTTGGAAGTAACGTTTCACGTAGTCGCGTCTGCCTCCCAACACGACGCTACCGCGCCCAGTGAGCGGATCTCGCCTATGTTCGATCAGCTGTACATCTAGTTCGAAGTTCTTGAGAGGCGAGTGGAGCCTTGCGGACCTCTTCTCCGATACGAATTCCATGTGCACTACGTTGTCTAATCAAGCCAATAATGGGTTTCTGTCAAAGAGAACGGTGGCCGCGACGGTTTTCGTGTGATCACGCTTGTTTGAAATACCTCCAATGAACATCAGAGATTCGAAGGGTATTCCATCAGGTGATCATGCGTGAGCGTCCTAGCAAGAAGCGAGATCCTCAGAGAGATCAAAGCTCGCAGAGTCAAGATCGAACCGTTCCGATCAAGCTGTGTAAGAGCGGCCTCGATCGACCTGCATTTAGCGAACGTGTTTCGAGTCTTCCTGTCACCGCACAAGAGCATCCCGGTCACTGACCTAACGGACTTCAAGAGAGCAACGAAGGGAATTCGCGTCCCACGTGGCTCGGGGATTCAGCTCAGCCCCGGCGAGACAGTATTAGGGATCACTGAAGAGAAAGTGACGCTTCCAGACAACATCTGCGGGTGGCTCGAAGGGCGCAGCCGCTTCTCAAGGGTAGGCCTGCTAGTTCACATCTCCGCGAGCTTCGTGCAGCCAGGCATAGCAAACAATCAGGTTCTGGAACTCAGCAACTTCGGTCCCTCCCCGCTTGAGATCTTCCCGCATACTGCCGTATGCCAGCTGATTCTTCAGAGGACGCTCGGGACGGGCCACTATCGTGGCCTCTTCGAGAATCAGACCCCTGAGAACTTTGCGAAGAACTGAGGCCACCGTGTCGATACACAAGGGTTTTTACCCTTCAAAACTAGCGGGTTCATGAGGCGCCTGAATTGGCCGGAGTTTACGATTCTGCGATGCGTTTCGACAAGAAAGTCAGATTTGCCGCGGTTGTCGACAGTCAGGGGAGAATACTCGAAGGCGGAATGCGTGCCGAGATCGAGCCCATGGAACCGCTTGAAAAGACCCCGGAACTGATCTCACAGCTGATCGCCCACGAGTCCGCGGAGAACAGGACCGTCTTCTTCGGCCCCCCGGAATACTCGATCCTAGTTCACGAGAAGATAATCGCCGTTATTCTCTATCTGGAAGATGGCTTCGTATTGGTCACGACTCAGCGGCCGTTTCCGCTCGCGAAATTGAATGCGCTCACAAAGCAATTAACCAAAGCGCGAGCGAAGACGAAACAGTAACTCCAGTGTGCGAGCGTGATCATGATGTCCGAAATAGATGTCCCACTCAACGAATTCTCAAGGCTCTTGCATCCATTCAATGCGACCCTCATCACATGTCAAGGAAAGGATGGTGCAGCCAACGCTTTGGCGATAGCATGGATCATGCCGGTGAGCTTGAACCCGCCAATGCTGGTTTTCGCAGTCAAGAAGGATCGCCACTCGTACAGCCTAGTAAAGCAGACACGTGAGTTTGTCGTGAACATCGCACGATTCGAGATGGCACGTCAAGTTCTCTACTGTGGACGGAAATCCGGTAAGGACGTAAACAAGTTCAAAGAAACCGGGTTGACCGCTGGGAAAGCAAGGAAAGTGAGCGTCCCCATCATCAATGAATGTGTCGCTCATGTGGAGTGCAGCGTCGAAGACATGATTCCTAGAGGCGACCACGTTCTCATAATAGGCAAAGTGCTAGCAGCGTATGCAGGGAAAGAGGTTTTCAAGAGAGTGTATGATCTCCAACGATTCAGGCCCCTCCTTCATTTGGGAAATGATGTCTTCACGACAACATCAACAGAAACCGTTGAGCCGAAACTGGACTAATGTAGCGTTCCACGAGCCCTCGAGAATTCGAAACTAAGCCTCACAGTCGGCGTCCCGGATCATCAAGGTAGTATGTTGAATTGGAATATTGCGCGTAATATGAATCCCGTTCCAAAGTACATCAGGAACAACGCGAGGCCGATGAGCAACAGCCTGTATCCTTTGGCTTTGAGGAGATTCTTACCTCTGGCCGAAAGATATGAAGTCCCCGTCAACCAAGCGTAGTCCATCCAAACGTGCGAGATATACATGATCAAGACGCCGAAGAGTGCGCCGAGTTCTACTGCTTGAACGACCAGTCCTAGGCCGAACGTCAGCCACCACACTATGAAGTATGGGTTGAGTCCGGTCAATGCGACGCCGAGAATCAGTGACCTCTTCTGCATCCTTGCGTCCTCAACCGGCTCAGCGCTGAATGAGCTACGTGTTACGTATTTGAGCTGGAACGCGCCAAAGATTATCAATGCGGATCCTCCGATCAAGCCCACAACTGTGAAAAAACCCGGAAGATTCAGCAGACTCGATATGCCAATACCCATCAGCATGACAAGCGGAAGTTCTACGAGCATATGTCCGACTGACATCATGAAACCGGACTTGGCGCCGCCCTTGATTCCTTGCAGTAGGCTAGCTGCGAACAAGGGGCCTGGCATGAGCGCTCCAGAAGCAGTGACAACTATCACTGTCGCTATGAACGTTGGAAGGCTCGCAGAGAACTGCACCCACGCCGGCTCCTGACCGTAAAGACAAAATCACCGATTTCTCTCTTACTGCTGAGCGAGAGCAGCCACTTGAGCGCAGCCCGAAATGATGCACATGAGTAGTACAGCTAGATCTTAGGACGCGGTTGTTGGCACTCACGGCTCAGTGATCTTGATCGCAGTGACTGGGCACTGAATTTCGCACGCTCGGCAGAAGATGCAGTCGTTCTCTCTGGCCGGATCAGACTTCTTGGCCATAAGGATCGCTTGCCCGCTTGCGTTGGGAGTCTCGCAGTCCGGCGTTTCAAGCCACTCGAAAACGTTCACAGGACAGACCGAAATGCAAATTCCATCCGCAATGCAGACATCAAAATCCACCGCAACCGTCTTCCCGTGAATCCCAAGCTTCCCGGGCGGCTGAACCGTTCCTCGAACCTCGTGACCTATGTGGTCTTGAACCACAGGCAGTTTCATGAATTCAGGATCGATAGGCATACCGTCTTCGTCTCCAAGTCCATGGGTTAGTTGGCTTTTTGCTTATATTCGAGGCGGTGTCTGTCCTGTGACAGACAGGACCTGACGTCATGGAATGAGTCTCTCTCATCACGCAGCGCGAACGATGGAGGAGATCGTGGACCAGCTCATTGAGTATGGATTAAGCAACAATGAGGCTAAGGTCGTCACCTTTCTCGCGAAACGCGGCGCTGAGAGAGCGAGCGTCGCCGCCCGTGCACTCAGGCTGAATCGAACCGAAACTTACCGGACTCTCAGAAACCTCCAACGTCGAGGCCTCGTCGAGGCCAGTCTAGAGCAGCCAGTCAGGTTCCAAGCCGCACCTTTCTCACGATGTCTCGAGATACTCTTGACGGAACGAAAGAACGAGCTTGCAACGCTGGAGGAACGAGCTGCAGTTCTTGAGCGTTCATTTGAGACTCTAAATGTTGAAACCGGCGCTCCAGCATTCGAGCGATTCCAAGTCATCGAAGGAAGAGCAAGGATTGGACAGAGACTACTCTTCATGTGTGAGAATTCGAAGCTCCAGATTGATCTGATCATGGGCTCCTCGGATCTTGCTGGAGGTAGTGGCCATGCGGGGCTGGAGACTTTGTCAATGCTGGCGAAGCGAGGCAGAAAGATCCGGATAATCACGAACATTGGCTCCGGCACTGTTCGGTTCGTGGAACCGTTTCAAACGCTGATAACGTTCAGACACTTGGACCTGACTCAGAGACCTGTGGTGAGAGTGTCGATCATAGATGACACTGAGGCGCTTTTCGGGATAGGAAGCAGCGAGGACACCGACGGGCGTGGATCAGAACATGTCGCTCTGTGGATAAGCAGTCGCCCGTTCGTGCGGAGTCTTCGCGCGTACTTCAATGAGACTTGGAGCGGCGCAACTCCTGCACTAGCTCGGCTTGAGACGATCAAGGCTGGGAAACCCGAAGAGGACTTGAAGATCCTGAAGGATAGAGCCTAGATTGTCATCTCGGCTTTCACATCGAGTAATCGGGTCTGGTTTCCTTGGAAGCCAGTTTGAAACCAAACTTCTGTCCAAGGTGGATCACGGACCCGTTTTCCACATCAAAGTAGGCCATGACCTTGGACAGGCCAGCCCGCTTCGCTTCCGCCAAGAGGTCGACAAACAACGCAGTTCCAAGACCGAGGTTCTGCCATTCGTCAGAGATCACCACTGCCGCCTCGGCCAGTTCGCCCGATGAGTTGGTCACGTAGCGAGCCTCGCCGACCGCCTGCTCAGCGTGATCGCTCCGGACAACCGCTATGAGCGAGGTGACGTTTCCATCGTCAAGCCGAAGCATCTCTTGGGCGTCTGCTTCGGCGAGTACCTTCTGTGATCTTAGAAACCTTCGAAACATCGTATCGTCTGATAGTGAATTAAACATGGAGAATAGTATCCGGAAGTCTTCGGGCCCTGCTTTTCGTATCAGAACTTCTGACCCATTCTTCAGAGTGACCGTGTGAGGTAGTGCGCCGCTAGTCAAGGGGTGCATTTGGGGCGCTCCTAGCCGCTCAGCCAATCGTTGATCCTATGGTTTCAGGACGATCTTCCCGAAATGTTCTCTCTTCTCCATTCGTTCCTGTGCTCTCGCAGCTTCGGCGAGTGGATACACCTTGTCGACAACAGGCTTCAGTCGTCGTTGTTTCACCAGCTCGATCACTTTGAGGAGCTCTGCTTTGCTCGCCATGTAGGAACCCAAGATTGACACTTGTCTGCTGTACACATATCGTATGTCGGTCTGTCCTGCATAACCGGTTGTTGCGCCGCAGGTCACAAGTCTGCCGCCCACGGCCAATGATTTGATGCTTTTCTCCCACGTTGCTGAGCCGATGTGCTCGAAAACGATGTCGACCCCTCGCTTCTCCGTTATCCTTCTCGCTTCCGCAGCAATGTCTCGCTCGCTGTGGTTGATTATCTCATCAGCTCCCAGCGTCTTAGCGAGCTTGAGCTTCTCTTCGCTGCCGGCTGTGGCTATCACGCGGGCTCCGTGAAGTTTGGCTATCTGAATCGCTGCGCTCCCGACGCCGCTACTCGCTCCGAGAACGAGTACGTATTCCCCCGGTGCGACTGCGGCTCTAGTCACAAGCATGTGCCAGGCCGTCATGAAGACGAGCGGTATTGCGGCGGCTTCCTCAGGTTTCAGCCATTCTGGCTTGGGAATGATGTTGACTTCTGGTACGCTGACGAATTCCGCGTAGCCGCCGTCTACAAGATATCCTATGATCTTGTAGGATCGGCACATGCTGTCGCGCCCGGAAAGGCAATACTCGCACATGCCGCAACTCAGGCCCGGGGAGACAATCACCTCGTCTCCCGGCCGGCTCCGCGTTACAAGTCTGCCGGTCTTCACAATCTCCCCAGAGATGTCGTCTCCCGAAATGTGAGGAAGCGGGATCTTAATGCCTGGGAGGCCTACGCGTCCCCAGATGTCAAGGTGATTGAGAGCACAAGCTTTGACCCGTACCAGAACCTCGTTATCCTTCATCGACGGTTCTGGCCGCTCTTCATATCTTAGCTTGTCAGTTCCCCCATGCTCGTGAAAGACCACCGCTTTCATTCCAATCCGCCTAGATAGAATTCATGCTCCGCTCAAGCTGGAATTTACCTGTTGCTGATCTACCACTATGTCTTGTCCATGGGCAATGATTAACTCTGAGTACGTGTCGTTGTACGCCAAGTTGAGGTTGTCCGGTCGTGTCGGTTGAGGTAGGACAGAAGCCGCCCGATTTCCAGCTCTTTGACCAAGACAAGAAAATGCGAACATTGAAGGAATTCCAAGGAAGGAAAGTTGTTCTAGCCTTCTTTCCGGGAGCCTTCACGAGCGTCTGCACTAAGGAGATGTGCACGTTCAGAGATTCCATGCAGACGCTTAACGGCTTGAACGCTCAGGTCGTCGGCATATGCGTCAATGACCCGTTCACGAACAAGGCTTTCTCAGAAGCAAACAAGCTTCAGTTCCCGATTCTGAGCGATTATGGCAGAGAGGTTGTGAGGAAGTTCAATGTGTTCCATGACGATTTTGCTGGGCTCAAGGGATACACCGCTGCCAAGCGATCCGTATTCGTTCTGGACGACAAGGGCATGGTGCGGTATAAGTGGGTGAGCGAAGACCCAGGGAAGCAGCCCGACTACGACGAGATCAAGAACGCCCTAGCCAAGATCTGAACTCGGCAAACCTCACTTCTATAAGATACCTCATCATTGGTAAAGGATGGGATGAATAATGGGCAAGTTCAAGATGGTGAAGAAACCCAAGAAGAAAGAGGAGAAAAAGGGACCGCCCCCCGCGAGTGCTTAGAAACCTAAGCACCGGAGAGTTCCTCACCTACGCCTAGTACTTGTCCATCTCCTTGAGCTTGGCAGGAAGATACTTGTCTACGATGTAGGCGAGGCCGTATCGGCTGAATGCTTCCTGTTCCGCCTTTTTCTTCACTTTGAGAAACGTCTCGATTTCTCTCTTCCACAGTTTGCCTTCGTAGCGAGGGTCTTTTCCAAATTCGTATAGTCTCTTTATGTCAAGATCGGTTAACTTGTCGCTAGGGAGATCGTACTCGACGATATCTGAGGCCCATACGCCAGCCCATTTTGCGTCTGGGGTGTTGAGGTCGCGGAGGTGTGCGGCGTTTGCTGATCCTGAGATGATGACCATTGCGATGTGCATTCCCCATGGGTCGGCGTCGCAGAAGATGTAGACGGGTAGGTCCAGTTCCTGATTCAGTCGTCGAATGAGTGATCGCGTGGCTCTCGGTGCCTGGCCTGCTGTGTGCACGAGGATGGCTTTGTGTTTGTCGTGAACTTTCTCCTCGACGAACCTCGTGAAGAGGCCGCCTTTCTCGATGACTATCACCTTGTCTGCTTTGCATTCGGCGAACTCGGCGTTTGTGAGCGCCGGTCCTATCATCATTCCATCAGGGTGTGAGGCAAGGTTGAGTCTCTTCCCCTCGTAGCCGGGCACAGTGTACTCTACCACTAGGTTTCCGAAAATCGAGGATCTCTCTTCCGGAAATACGTTGAAGTCTTCTCTTGAGTATCCGATGACGGTTTCGAGGTCTGTGATGATGTTGTCGCTCTCTGTCTGATCTGTGAAGTTCATCTCGTACGCTTGAGCTGAATAGAAGACATCTCTGAGTGTTGAGGTTCTATCTTGTTCTCTGAGTTCGTCGACAAACGATGCTGTCCAGACAAGTTGGGTCAATGGTCGAATGTGCTTTATGTTCCTTGAACTTCGTTTGACGGTCTTCTCGCCAAGTATGTACTGCCTTAGCTTCTGGTCGTAGCGTATGTTGTGGGTTGATCGGTTCGGCATTTGGACCCAAGGGAACTGGCGCTTTGACATCTGATCGTAGAGTTGCTGACCCAGCCCACCAAGGGACGTCAGCACTTTGGTCTTCCTTTCCTTAACCAGTCCGCTCTTCTTAGCCCGTTTCTCCTGTATCCTCTTTTTCTTCATACTTCGACACATTCTTGAGTAACGGTTTAACGTTAGGTTCCTTCTTCTTCTTCGCAAGCTTGGTTGAGAACAACGCTATCTTCGGTAGATACTTCTCAAAAACATCAAGTCGTTTCTTCTCCCGTTCAAAAGTGTGCTTCCTGGAGAGGAAGACTGAGAGTCGTCTGGCGACTTCTCGTACGGCGTTGAGAATCTCTCTTTCGACATCGGGTCGGTCGGCAATGAATTCCTTTCCCACAGTCTTGTAGGGTACTTTTGTGGAACAGAGGTGAATGAACACGGCAATGGGCATGTCGGGAAGGACCTTGTAGTGCCTCCAATCGACCAGGGAGTTGGCTACCTTCCACGAAACATCGCTTGCTTCATCAAAGAGAAGGGGAATCTTGTTTGCGAACCGGTAGAGCACTACTCCGCTAGTGTTCGGAATCTTGCCGCCGTATGCGATTCCAACCTCTACGATGAACGGGAATCCTGAGTAAGCGGAGGGTTTCCGCTGATATACTTCCACAAATTCTGGCGCCAATTCCTTCTTGATCCCTGCCTTCAACAACTCCTCGCCCAGCGGAGAGAGACAACTGGAGTCAGGGGGAAGGAAGTCCTCAAAACTCTTCATCGCGTTTACGAGGGCAACGATCTCCTCGTTTGTCATCTTCTTTGGGTTCCTCTTCGCTGGGACCCCTGCGTATTCCAGAAACCTGCGAGCCGTGGTGTCTCCAACTCGCTGAAAATGCATCTTCATGAAAGCATGAAGCGATCGAGCCTGCGTCACCTCCACGATACGCTTCATCGTCTCGACATCGACCCCGTGGGGATGCAAGGTCGTCTCTTTTGGAGGATCGGGCATGCGAGTCGTCGCGCGCTCGAACTTGTAGAGTCTACCTCTAGGATCAACGAAAGTAAGGTTGGCATATGGTGAGACGATCGCAGTCTCTTGGAGGTAGTCCAAGATCTTCGGCATTGCCCGCGTGTAGTCTGCTTCGGTTGAGAACTCGACTATGGTGCCATGCCAGCGGTCTGGATTCGGGTGCGTGATCTCTTTGATCTTTTCGGGTAGATTATGCTGAATATCTATCCGAAGTCTCAACTCATGTATCTTGGTCGGCCCGGTGCTCGAAATGACGATTGCCTCGGAGTGTGTGGTGATCTGTCCGTAAAGTATCGCCATCTTGCCGCCTAAGCCAAACTGCCCACGCGTCTGTCTGAGCTTGTATTTTGAACCGAAAAGGACTTGGCCGAATGCTGAGGGTATGAGTTTCGACGGCACCCCTATCCCGTTATCCGCCACTCTGATACGGTAGACTCCTGGACCTTCTGCCGGCCCGGACTCGTGTGAGATCCTCATGTAAATGTCCGGCGTTATGCCATGGACCTCGCACGCATCAAGGGAATTCTCAACAAGTTCACGTATTGTCGAATAGATCGCACGTGTAGGGTTGGTGAATCCCGCGATGTCGCGGTTCCTGTAGAAGAAATCGGCAGGGGAGATCTCTTGGAAAACCTCAGCGGCTTTCATCTTGAGATTCCACAGATGAGTCGGTCTGTTGTATCGGAAATCGTTGCCAAGACATGAACGCTCATTTGGGCGGCTTCTCCCAAAGTTCCAGAGTCTTTCTTCTCTTGCTTTCGCTTCTGATTCTTCTAAGGAATTTGTACACGGACGAGTGCTGTTTTCCTTTGATCAGCATCTCGATTGCCTGTCTTGCAGCGGAAACCGCCTCAAACTCACCAATCATCGATATGGTTGAACCGTAGACGGAGACTTTCGAGTCTGTCATCTCCTCCAAGAGCTGTCTCATCTTTCCTTCGCTGCCGATGACTCTGCCCTTGATACGGTTGATGTCGCTCTCGTTCTTTCCGAAGAGTTCTCGAAGATCGATAATGTCAAGCACAATATCATCATCCACCAATTTCATTGCGCGCTCGGGAGAGAACCCTCTTCCGACTGCGGTCACGACGTCCTTTGCGCGTAGTATTGTCGACGGATCGTCACTATCCTCGGCGGGTGTGACTTCGATTGTTCCTAACTCGCTGTTCACATACAGCTTGACTTTGAACGCCCGTTCAATCTCGGCTTTCGTTGCGCCTTCCCGGCCGAGGACCACGCCTATTCTATCGTGAGGGATCATTGTACTAGTCTTTGTCGACAGTTGTTGTCACCACTTGATCGTAGATGTCGCTCTCGCTTTCAGTCTCCACGCCGATCTGGTGGAAGTAGCGGTTCAAGTTCAGGATGTCCCTCATAAGTAATTGGCCCGCCAGAGGATGTTCCGTTGCGACCGCCTGTGAGACATCGAATATGACAGGGTGGCCGCGCCAAATCATTATGTTATACTCGCTCAAGTCTCCGTGAACCAACTCAGCGCCCTGATAGAGGAGCCGAACGTACGCAATCAGCTCTCTGTAGGTTTTCTCAGGCTTCTTCAGCATGGCCTCTCTGAGCAGCGGTGCCGGCTCGCCTTGCTTGCCAATGAATTCCATCAGGAGGACGTTCTTCTGGACTGCGATGGGCTTCGGGACACGTACCTTTGCAGCACAAGCTTGCTTAAGATTCCTGAACTCTTTCTGAGCCCAGATGTAGACGAGCGATCGTGTGTCTGTGCGTGTTCGCTCGAATCTTGGGTCTCCTTCTATGTATGTGAGTCTGCCTTTCTTGAATTCGGCTGATAATGTCAAGTAAATCTTGATCGCGATCTCGTTCTTCTTGGGGCCTATTCCACAGTAGATCTTCGCTTCCTTGCCGGACCTAACGGCACCTGTGATCTTGGAGAGTTTGCCGGTATCGAGCATGTGGTAGATTACCATGAGGGTGGATTTGTCGAAAACCTGTTCGAGCGCGTCTAGCTCTTCGCTTCTTTTCTCTCTCATCAAGCGGGTAGTTTCATACCGAGCCTGTCTTAGTCTCAGCCGTTCCTCAGTTCTCGACCACGCCACAGAAAGGCACCCGCGGGCATTTACATTACGAGCTGGCCTTTTTGACGCAGTATCTGGGCTTGGGCCTCTGTGTATCTCCACAGGATGTCTCCGCGGGTTTCAAACTGGAAATCCCAGGGCGCCACGAGAACTGTGTCTCCCACCTTGATCCAGACACGTCTCTTCATCTTCCCTCTGATTCGGCACACCCTCTCATGTCCATCTGCGCACTTTACCATGAGTCTATCGTAACCGAGCATCTGCATTACGATGCCGAACATTTGCCCCTCGCCGGGGGTCACCATCTCGCGAAGCTGGCCTTCGCTGAGGACTTTCTTCTTGCCCAATCGCTCACTCTCAAAGCTCGCACATTCGTCTAGTCCGCACCTCACATTAAAAGGGTAAGGGCGAAGCCTCCGTTCAGCACACGTACGTCTAATTGACGGGCTCGGTTCTCCAATGGTCATCTTGAGGGTTTTTGCCCAGGCGGGGTGGAAGTGCATGTGCCTGAGACTGACGAGCATCAGAGAGCCGGATTGCCGTTCCTTTATTGTTCTCGGTCTATCATGATGCAGCGGAAAGGAGAGCATGATCGGTTCCCACGGCTGAGGAACTATTAGCCAGTTCTTGAATCTCAGTACTGTGAACGAAAAACGGAACTCGGAGACCGCTGGCGAAAGAGTGTGCTCACTGGTCG
>CAZRNA010000008.1:0-42164 GCA_964601325.1 uncultured Candidatus Bathyarchaeia archaeon | reverse complement strand
CGTGGGTTCAAATCCCACCGGCCCCACCATCTCCAAACGCCCTTTAGAGCATGTTTCTTGCTCTTCTCGGGCTTTTCGGCGTCAATTTTTGCTGCCGGCTTTTGCGTGCGAGTTGCATTTCGAGTGAAGGTTTAAAACTACCGTAACCATGTTCCAAGTGTCGAAGCGTATCTTCTTGGTTCGACCAGCTTCATCTCAGAATGTGATTCTAGGCCTACTCGCAGATGGGAAGCCGAAGAGTCATCGTGAGATTGTGAGAGCATCTGGGTCATCGGAACCTGCGGTTTGGCAGTCGCTCAGACGCGCGTGGGAGAGAGGCCTGCTGCTGAGAACCAAGAAGCCACTCTATGAGCCGGAGAAACTATTCAAAGGCCGAGCAGGCGTCAGACGCAACCTCCGCTCCTACCATCTCTACGTCCTCAAGCCGAAGAATATGAATCGTCTTGAGGTTGGCGGAAATGAGTACGTGTCATTCTCCAAACGCTATCTGGATGCTCGTGGCGGAGGCACAAAGAGCAAGGCTGCAATCATCCAGGAGTATCTAGGAGAGAACCCTGGGAGGGCGTTCTATTCAACGCAGGTCGCAGAGGCACTAAAGGAGAAGAGCGTGCGAATTGCAGATGTAATGTCCAATGTCCGGCGGTGGGAGAAGCGGGGTCTTGTCTATGTTCGCGGCTACCGTTCGAATGATCGAGAGACGCCCTTCAAGGAAGGCTACCTGCTAACTTGGATCGATCGGGGCAAGCAGCGGGATGAGGCGCTTCAGGACGCCATTGAGAGGACAACCGTGACGCTTGCGAAGCAGAGCAGTACCAGCCCGATCATTGAACGAGTACAGCGAATCCGCGACATCATCATCGAGTCCTCGAAGCTCCGGGACCTCGTTGCCTTCGACTTCGTCCAGAACAAGCTCGAATGCTCGGACGCGAAGGCGGAGGAGGCGGTTAGGCGGGCGCTTCAGTTGTACACGGACCTGAGGGAAGTGAAGATCTTCGACGCCTACCGCTACTTCTATCACGCCCCTTCATTGACGGAAGAGGACTTGAAGGCCGCAATAGGATTCAAGGAGAACTACATCCGCGTCACGAAAGGCCGAGCCAACCGTGTCGGCCACAACTGGGAAGCCGCCGTGGAATGGTTCGTTGACAAGTTCACCGTCGGCGCCGCCTTCCGAGAACAACCACACAGAACCGCCGGCATGGACTCCAGACGCATAACTCTCCATCTGATCAAGAACGTTGGTGGCAGAAGGATGAATGCCGAAGTTGACCGCGTCTGGACGGTAACTCCAGGAATATTCTCGCCGCCAACCACCTACGTCTTAGAATGCAAGTGGGGCATCGTCAGAAAGTCGGATGTGGATGACTTCCTCAATGTCCTCCGGTGGAGCACCGACTTCGGCGTCGACACGCCTGAAGGCCGACAAGTGAGGCAGGGAGTTACAGGCGTCTTCGCCGCTTCCGCCTTCAACCCCAAAGAGAACGTTCGCCTCGGAGACCAAACCATAAGCCTCGCCTCGTACGCCAGCCGCCTAAACACAAGCCTCCTGAAGGCGACGGATTTCAACGAGAAACTACGTGAACGCGGATGCAAAGGAGGCGTGACCATTCAGAAGGTCTGCCAAAGCGCGAAGGATGAGGGGGAAGTCCGAGAAGTCCTCGACGCTGTATGGCACAAACCGGATGAGGCTGAGAAAACCTTGAGCGATGTTCTCGAAAGAAACGAAGAGCTATACCACTTCGAGAGAATACTCGAGGAAGAAACCAAGAAGCCCTCCTTGTCAACTGTCCCTCCCGAGCCGTAGGAAAACAGCCTACAATGCGGATTGCGGGTTCAGACCCCGCCCGGTCCACCATCGTCTCACCCTATAGAGTGTGCAGCATGTCATGTAGTAGCAGGGTCCGGATTCTCCGCGTAGGATGTGTGTTAAGCGAACCGTTTGCGTCCGCTTCCAGCTCGCGCATCGATTCCGAAGGTGCGCTCTTGCATGACCCTAATGACGTCGGTAGTTATGAGATCATCGAGCTTGTCGTTGGTGGTGTCAAGGATTGCTGCTGCACTTCTCGACAATACTCGGGTTGAGATATCTTTGTTGTTGTAGCAGACTTCTGTTAAGCCGCGTATCCATGATGCGATGTATGTGCCGATGATGATTGTCATGCGTTGGTCTGCGTCTTTGATGTCTTTCTCTGATAGGACTTCTCGAATGGCCCAAGCTAAGTATGCTGCCAGTCTGCTAAGGTCGTACTTCAGAATCCTATCAAGGTACGTCTCGGCTTGGATCCTGTTCGAAAGCGTGCTCAGCACGCGTGAAATTGCCGGCATCGTCTCTAGTGTCAGCCATACGCTGTCCATCCTGTCGGTTGGAAAGCTCGAGTCCATCGCGGGGATGGGGTGAGGAATTCGGTGATACAGGACTCGGGGTGGATACGATCGCGAGTCAACTCCTCTAGCGATCATGCCCGCATGGACTAGTTGTTTCAGGTGTTTGCTGAGTGTGGCCGAACTCATTCCGATGCTCTTGGCCTTTGTCAGCAATTCCTGCCAGCGCACCGGCTTCCCGTCTGCCGGCAGAAGCTTCAGCACATCTTCCATGGCGATTCTGCTTATCTCACTAGGGTAGCGTCCTCTCCAGCGGGTCATATCAGGGGCCTAAACTAGGTTTAGTCATCTAAACCTATTTAGCCCCTCCCGTCGTATCTAGTCCAGGTGAGGGGCATGCCCGCGAGTGAGTCGATCACCGACCCGGTACGCGTTAATACGAAGCTGACAGGCCGCTCCGCATCAATAGCTCGTCAGCTCAAAGAGCGTTTGGGCGTGAGCTACAAGGCTCTCCTCATAGTTGCCCTTGAGGCGCTACATGAAAAGACTGTTGAGACGGACATCAAAGCAGCTCAAGCGATGACGCTGAAAGATCAGCGTCGGCCAAACGAGAACGAGTGAAACCACTCGCTCACTTCTCATGTCTGTCAAGATATTCCTGCAAGGCCTCTGTAGCCAAGTCCTGCAAGGAACGATCGGCTTCGAGGGCCAAACGCTTCAGCTGCTTGACGAGTTGACGTGGCAGCCTCAGTGTGGTCTTTGTTGTTTCGCTCAAGTGTCGTCTGGTTGGTAGTCAGCTGTCTGATTTCTTAAGGTTGCCGTTTTGATGGCTTGACGGCAGGCTTATATTCTAGGGTCAGCCATCCATATGGCTTGACGGCATGACGGCAATGAGAGTCGAGCAAATAGCGACCATCTCCGGCGGACACGACCTCCTCACCTCAGACGAGTTCCGCCAAGTCCTCCGCTCACTATCCGACCACAGAGTCAGGAGTCTGAAGGAGAAATCAGAATCATACGAAATCCTGACAGACCTGATGGAGCACGCGGGCTGGAAACCACAAATCCGACTTGGCACAACGGTTGGAAGACGAGTAGACTTCTACAAGCTACGCGCCAAACAGGTCGTCGAAGTGATAGCCTCAACAACCGTATGGATTGCGTCAACGCTCGCCAGGCTCGCCAACATAAATGCTACGATGAAGGCACTGTACCTTGTCCTAAGCCTGGATGAGGTCAACTGTTCCTTCGAGAACGTACTGAAAGAGATAGAGAGCGTCGTCAACGTGCTACTGACCAGTCGGCGCCGGCCAATTGTAGTCATCGGATGCAGGTCCCAGTCAGAATGAGCCAAGAGAACTGTGGTTGCCAGCACCATTTGCTCTGACAAGTGAAGAGTGTCGTTAGTACCTTCCGCCGACAGCGCCCATAAAGATCGAGACTTGAACAGACCAAGGTCAGCCTGAACGAGTGGAACAGCAGCGGTATGGCAGTGATCGCGGATATGGGAGAAGCAGCGTTTCGCAGAGTCCGGATAACCCGGCAATTGGACTGATCCTCCGACAAGACCAGAATTGTAGGCTTGTTATGCTCCCCTGGAGCAAGATATCAGGAAGAGGCTGATCTCTTTCACCAGACACCCGCTCGCTGCGCGTGGCTTTCCCTTCTTGAACCCATTCGCACAACCTAAGTGGATTTCTCCCGAGATGTTCGCTTCTTTCGTCTGATGAGGGCAGCTGCCGTTATTGAGACAACAACGACGGCGACGAGTATCATGAGCAGTCCTCCAACCGGCTGGATACCTGCAATACTCATGCTTGAAGTTGGGACTGATTCTGAGATCGTTGCATTGGCATCGTCGATTTTCGTCTGTGCTTGTTGCGCGTCTTCAATAGCGTTGTGAAGGATTCTCACAGCGAGTGGATAGTTACCTGACTGGAATTCATCAGGAGCCTTGTTCAAGTTCAGTCGTGCTAGGTTGGCTAATTCTTCAGCTTGAGAGAGCAGATCAGTCGCGTTCCTGAGCTGCACAGAATCGAGTCTTGACACTTCTAGGCGAGCGGTTGTAGCGTTGAGTGATTCCAAGGTTCTTGATAAGGCAACTGTTGCCCGACCTTGCGAGTCAGAGTACTCATCGACAAATGCTGTAGCAGTCGCATTAACGAACTCTTCGGCCGCTACATTCGCTTCGAGCCATTTCCCCTGAGAGTCCAGACTCGTGATCTCATCGAGTCCTGGGCCCCCAAGCGTCACGCCTGAATCATGGACTTCTTGATCAAGGATGCGACAGTACTCCAACAGTGGGTCTGTATTCATTTCAAAAGAGAGTAGGTGCCCATCCGAGGTTCCGGCGACGACGAACTTGCCCCCTGAAGAGACGGCTACGGTTGTTGCACTAAGTCGTCTGTAATCCGATCCCTCACCAGTCCACAAAGGTCGCATGGCAATAAACGATGTAAGATTGGCTCCGAAAACGAAAAGACTGTATTCGCTTGTTGAGACAGACTCGACGCCGTTGTCTGTTATTGCAACTCCCCAAGTGTCGCTTCCTTCGTATTGGTTGGCCACTTGGTACCTGTGAAGGTACCTACTAACGACCAGCCCGGAGTGATCGAGTATCTCTATTGTCCCGTCACTGTAGCCTACGACAATTCTTTGCGCTTGCGTCGAGACATCTATGCACCTTGCTATGGAAGATCCAGCATGACTCCAAAGAAGTTTTCCAGCCTTGTCGTACAAGTCTACGCTTGATCTCGAAGCTTGTGGCAGAACGTGAGGAGCAACCCCGGTCGTAATTGCCACAAATTCTCCCTCCGGCGACACAGCGACTCTCATCGGGACTTCATCTGTGAACTTCTGTTGCCAACGAACTTGACCAAGTTCATCGAGCACTAGGAGATTCCCGTCAGGTTGCGGTTTGCCACTCACGAGCTTGACTGCCTTGACTGCAGCAACGACCTTGCCATCTGAAGACGTTGCCACCGAATGGTACCAAGGCTCATTGTGAACCCATATTGGATTACCCTTTCCGTCAACGTACCAGATGCCCGCGTTGCTAGAGTTCGCCGATGAGAATATTGCATAGGTGGCAAACTTGCTGTCTGGAGTCAACCCAACGTTCAAAAGGTTCCAATAGAACTGGCTACTGGCGTAGGTTTTTGACCATACCGTTCGTCCTGCTGCATCTAGTAAGTATACTTCGGCCGAATCCCCACTGTTTATTGCTGCAAGTACTTTGCCGTCATCAGAGACGGCGGTTCCAGCTGCTACGGTTGATTCAGAATGTCTTGGGGCAGCCCAAGTCCAGGTGCTCTCTAGACGCGGTTTAGGCATCATGGCCTTCAGCCTCTGTTCCTTGATCAGAGTGATGTCCACCATTGCATTCTGCACGGCCAAATCCCCCAATTTCATGCCGGTGTATGCCGACCAGAATACTAGATTGAGGTAGATCCCGCGGGACGTGGCAAAAGTCGAATCGTAGCTAAAGGAGCCCAAAGTTGGCACAAAATAAAACAACGTCGGCAGATGTGAACTGTTTGATGTGCTCACAGAAAACTGTGCATGCCGAAAGTCTATTTCGGTTTCGACCATCTGGCCTCCAGAAGCTGCCGGTTCAAGCATCAGAGCCACCCCGTAGTACTTGTTGCTTGAAAGGCGTCTACAGTCGCTTTCGCTGCATTCTAATGCGAATGATCCGGGGGCACTGCCAACGGTTACTCCAATCTCGAAAATCTGAAGGCCACTAGAGGGGTTCTTAATGATGGATTCAATCCTGACCTTCTCCAACCCGTACGTTCCAGGTCCGACATCGAGAAGAAAATCCGGAGAAACCAGGTATCTTCCGAAACCAAGTTTCCCCTCGGGCTGCCAAGTGAATCGCGACTCAACTCTGGAAGGCGACTCGTCAGTCCTCTCAGATAAGTGGAGAACAGCGTACCGCTCATACCGGCCCGTGTCAAAGCCGACGCCTATCACAAGATCTTTGTCACCAACAGTATCACCAGGGATCAGGCTCCAATCGTATGCGTTGCCCGATGCCAACTTCTTGGCATATTCAAACGAACACGTATTGGCAGAGCATGTGACCGCTCCCTTCACGTTCTCCTGTCCTGGGGAAGCGTTCTGCCAACTAGTCTCATTCCACCCGTACATGTCAATCGTTTGATTCCAGCGATACACTCCACCGTAGACGCTCTTCTCCCATTTCCCAAGTCGAAAGAATGGCCAGTAGTACGAGATGCCTGTTTCATCGGGGCGTTTGCTACTGAATTCCACGGTTACTAGAAAATAGACCCAGATGTCATTGTTCTTTATCCGATAGTTCGCCGTGAGACTACTATCCTCGTGATATAGGACAACGGTCTGCGCGTAAGCATCCGACCACTCGGTAGTGTCGGTTACCTTCCCGTCGAAATTCACATCGAATATCGCCCAACCGCTGAAGAGCTGATAATCGGAAGACTTGTTTGGCTGGGACTGCGCGACAACTGCTGGAACGGCACCACAGACAATGATGATCAAGGCAAGCGATACAGCTTGAAATCTGATGATTTGCAACGTAACGACCGCCAGGTGCGCCCCGGAAGCAAGTCACTGACATGTTGGCTTAAGACTTTGGTTTGGATATCAGCATCTTCCCGCTTCTCATTTCCCCATTAGGCTGCAATTCCTTGTCCAAACAAGGAGACTCCGTCACAACGGGCATCCACGCCGCAACAAGATCCTTTAGCAATTGACGCAACCCTTGCGCTACTGTGACCTACCGACAGATGCAACGGATACAGTACGGCACGAGCGAAGTTAGTTGAGTAGTCGCCAGCCTTGGTCACATCTGCGCATGCGGGCGTTCACGTGGGTCCCGACGAGTTTCATGCTTCTCCATTGAAGGCCCCGTTTTCTCAGTTTCTTGGCGACATGCAATGTAGTCACCAGGACCGCTCAGCTGTTTTTTCCGGTTCCCTCCTAGGCCGGGAGAACGAATATGTCGAAAGTGTCAAATGCATCCAGATGTACAGGCCATAACGTGGTAGAATTGAGAAAGACCCCATTCGTAATCATTTCGTTGGCTCTCCTGTTCGTCCTTGCTTCTTCGATGCTTCTTCCGCAATCTACTGCGCGTGTTACCGTTGCTTGCCCAAAGCTGGAACAGCCTGTTACGATCGACGGGAAGTGGACTTCTGCGCACGAGTGGACCGATGCCTCAGAGTTCCCACTCACTTTCGCGCAGGGCTCTGGTGAAGCGTACTTCAGCATGAAACATGATGACAACAACTTCTACGTTCTCGTCGACTTCGTAAGCAGAATCACGACGGTGGTGGGAGACGGTGCGCTTATCGGCCTAGATACGCAGAATGATGGAGGAAGCCAAGTCAAGGATGATGATCTCGCCGTCCTAATACGCTGGAACACTCCGACAGTGAGCATGGGAGCAATGCAGTGGCACGGTTGGACAGGACAGAATTGGCAAGTTTTACCTTCAGGTTTCGAAGCCAAGTCTTCGACGGATGCGCAGAACGATCCTCACTCGACAGCTTCTCATCAGATATATGAGTTCAAGATACCGAGGTCCACGTTCAAAGCGTCAGCAAGTGGTTTCTGGGTCGGTATCGGCGGTGGCGAAACTGGCTACTTCGCGTTGTATCCTATGGTAGATGTCTTATCTCCAGACAACTGGGCTGAGCTCGTGTTTTCTGACAATACACTGGCCGAACTGACCTCCACGACCGCCTCGACTTCAGCAAGCATCGCCACTTCGACTATAAGCATCGCCAGTTCGACCACGCCAGAAACCAGCATCATCCAGACGGCGGCAACGACTCAAGGACAAGGATTCTCAATCTCAAGCATCCCCGGCTTCCCAGTCGAAGCCATCCTCATCGGACTCGTAGCCGGCCTGCTGGCGCTGACGTTGACTAGACGTAGAAGACACTAATGGCTGATTTCACAGTCTCTCTTCGCCATCTCCACGTACAGGGCACTGGAGCCAGTGGTGGAGTTGTAGACCTTGAGAGAACGCGCAAGTGCAGCCTTGGCAATCGTGATGCTTTCTCTTGGCTTATGTGTCGTCTGTTGGAGTGTGGAACCTACCTATGGTCAAACCACCGCCAAGATTCAGGGTACCCTCAATTGTGGATCGAAGAGTGGCTGTGGTTCAGTTGGCTATCAGGATCCAATTGACGTGCCGGGTAGTGTTAGGGCACATAGAACAGACGCCTCAGCCGTGGACGTGAACGCTTCGTTCACGGCTGCGGATCATGGCGCATTCCAATTGGAGGTCCCGCCAGGAACATACGATCTGTATGGGGCAGCAGTTGGCTACCAGACAGCTTTCCTTGGCACCGTCAAAGTCTTCACGGGGACCATCTATTTCTCGGGTTCCTTGATGCCGTGCCCTAGCAGTGGGTGCGTTCCGGTCCCGGAGTTTGCCCTTCAGATTATCAACGTGTTTGTCATACTTGCCACATTCTCGATCACGATGCTTGCCACACGGAAGATGCCGCACTAGAAGGACAAATTGCCCATTTCCGCGGCCTTGTCTGGAGAGCCGTTGTCAGCGAGCAAGAGCATCCTACCCCTTCCACAGCGTCGGAGTCACTGACTTGATCCTCTAGAAACCTCGCCTGAAATGTGCAGGTGAAGCGGGCTTCATGAAATGTCTTAACCAGCTGCTGGTAGCTCGCCTAGTTCGAGCTCAGGACGAGGACGAATGAGGGAGGCGCTCTATCCATCGTAATGTGTCAGGTCTCTGTCGCCGTGTTGCCGTTTGCCCACGGGGTGCGGGTCTGAGGATTTCTGGAAGTGAGCGCGGGTTGTTTGAGAGTGTTGAGCGGGTCAGTGCTCTGGAATCTTGTCATGGCTCAGCTGGGAAAGCGCCAGGAACTGCCGAAAGAGCCGAAGAGGAAGAGGGGAAAAAGGGGAACAGGGAAAAGCAGGAGAAAACCCAACAGGACGTAACAGGACACAGGGTGTGAACAAAAGCAGGATACTCACAAGAACAGAGCTAGGCGTGGGCGCGCATGGCGTGACTTTCACGTTGAATTGAGGATCTACGACTCCGAGACCGGACACTATCCATGTGTGGTACGTGATTGGGCTATCGTGCAGATGGGTCAGCGAGACTAGCGGGCCCCGGACTTCCAAGTCTTCAGCTCGCAAAGCGATCAGGAAGCAGCATGAATGGGTGGAGCCGACTTCGAAATCTTCAACAAGTTCGCATGGCGACGGATAGCGGCGAACCTATCCTCACCCAGCAGCAACTGGAAAAGCTAGGCCCCATCAAGGTCAAACTATACAGATCGAAAAAAGCCGAACCGAACTACTTATGAAATCCCTAAGCGTTCCCGTAGACTTCTAACGTCAATCCTGACGACAATGAATCAATTAGGTTTGTCTCCGAAGAATCTAGCGAGCACGCTCTCCACGTTGCTCCTGTAGACCTCTTCGTTGCCCACGTACTCGACCTGCGCCGCCCTGTTTTTGATCTGGCTTCGCGTGAGCTTGAATCTTCCTATGCAGTGCTCGATGTCCTCCCAGTCTCTCTTGTCGAGCCTGCCTATCTTCGTGACCACGATGTCTAGCGGATTCATAGCTCTCAGTTCGATGTGCCTGTACTTTGTTATGATTGGGATACTCTTTCGCAAATAGTCGTCGGGCAGCGTCTGGCTGAACACCATGCCATCGGACCAGCTATCGACCCTGAAGCCGGGCTGTAGCCTATCGACTGCAACATTGAGTTCGCTTATGCTCTCTGCGGGACCTGTAAAGTCCACATCGATAGTCGACGGCTTCACATCGAGTAATGTCATTGCCGTGCCGCCTGCCGCTACGAGAGTGATGTTTTTGCTCAGCGCCCTGTCTATCTCTTCAAGGAAGTCCGTTAGCCTGCGCTTATCCAATGACATTGTAAAGCCTCAACCTGTCCTCGATGCTCTTCCCGTTTGCCTTCTCTTCCTTCACATTGGCAGACTCCAGCGCTGCGATTGCTTCGCTGATTTCCCTTTCCGGCTTTATGCCGTTCAGCGCCTTAAGCAGGCCCAAGAGCTTCCCTCCCGTGCCATACTTCTGCGCTAAGAACACGAGCAGGTCCCACCGCGTGCCACCCTTTGCTAGAATAACTGCAACTGCATCTGTCCGCCGAGCATCGCCTTTCAACAGCAGTGAAGGCGCAAGCAATTCCTTGGCTATCTCCCGCGACTGCCTCGCCTCTGTGCCGAACTCCTTGTAGCCGAGCCTTGCGAGATTGTACACCAGCTCGCCCTCGGATAGCTTCCTCGGGTCCGTCTCGCCCTCCTCCAGCCTTATCCGCAAGCCTCTGCGCTCGCCTGCCAGCATCTCGGACCAGAACGCCTGAGGCGACAAAATGCAAACCGACTCGGGCAGCATCTCCTTCAGCGGATTTGCTTCGTCCGAGCTGAGCAGTCCAAGAAGCTCTCCACTGTCCAGAGGCAGGTAGTCGATTCTTATGCTGTGCGCGCGCTCAAGCGTGCTGATGACTTCGCGCAGCCTGCGCCTCTCGTCGGAGCTTCGCTTCTGAAGGAGTATGAGCAGCTCTGCTTTGTTGAGCTTGATGTTTCTCTCGGGGTGAATAAGAGAGATTGACTGTATGAAGGGCAGTCCATTGCAGCGGCTGTCGATGTCCGCGCAGAGCATTTGGAGTTCTGGCCGCTTTTCCAAGAGCCTTCGCTTCCTCGTGAGCTCCATCTCAGTGAGCAGGTCTAGCAGGAAATAATCGCCAAAGTTCAGGCTCGCAATGGAGGACTTGCCGGATTTTTCAAGCGTGATGGTCCCGTGGGCGGCGAGGTTTCGGAGCTTCTCGTATATGTTGGCGTAGTATGCGGTTCCGTGGAAGTGCTCTATCCTTCTGGTGAGCTCCAGTATGGAGAGCGACCTGCCTAGCTCCCTTGACAACGTGTCGAGTATCCTGAACGTCGTCTCGTCCATTGCAATCACCCGTTGTATAGTCCCCATACTATAATGTTATAGTACTCAGACTATAAATGTTTAAACGGACCCCTTCGAAGCCTGAAACTGCTTGGAAGCTGACTTGTGGGGCGTCCCCTACAGGATGCGGGGCGAGTATGACATGGTTCTTGGGATCCTCAACCTTGTGCCTCTCGTTGCAGTGATCCCTCGTGGCTCTTGGGCGAGACGTAATGATCATTGTTGGAGTTCATGTGCTCTTCCCCTTCGCCAGCCATCTTGAACGTCCTCCCGCACGTGTTGCACTAGAAGTAGTCAGCCATCGCTGTCCTCGACCCGCTTGATGAAGTCCCCATGCGCTCGTATCGGGATCTTGTAGATCTCACAGTCGAACTTGTGGTTCATGATGATGTGGTAGAGCGTTTTCTTGAGCTTCACGTCCATCGCAACGGAGAGCTGTTTGTCAACGTCGTCGGGCTGGACTGATTCCGCCTCGTGTGTCGCTTCCTTGAGTTCCTTCTTCCCTTCCTCTGTGTGCTCCGCTCCGTATTGCTGGACGAACTATTCTGTCGCGCGGTCCAACATGCAGACGATGTAGCTCACAAGACCGCGGAAGTTGCAGACAGCCAGGCCACTTGACAAGAGAAAACTGGTGAGAACGCTCACCACCACCGCATGACGAAGCATAGGATGCGGGCCAATGCCGCTCGCGTCACAATCCGAACCATCGGATCACAACAGACTGTGAGGAACTGATCAAAGATGGACGCCCGATATCTCCAAAGCCATAGCAGCGCGGACAGGCGAATCCCCGCCGAATCAACCCTGCCGCCGTGTTGCCGTTTACCCACGGGCTGTCGGGTCTGAGGGTTTCTGGAAGAGTGTTGAACGGGTGAAGGGGTTCTGGAATCCTGTTAGAATTTTAGCGGGAAGCGGGCTGGAAGCGTTGGGAAAGCTGAGAAGAGCGGAAAGAGCTGAAGGCGTTGAGAGAGCTGAAAGAGCAGAGAGAAACAAGAGAAATAACTGGAAATAACGGGAAGAGAACCTAATAGGACATAACAGAACAGGGAGTACACAAAAAGAACATACCCACAAAAACAGGGTCCCGTGGTCACGCATAGCGTGACCGAGAAATCGCTTATTCAACGTTCATGCTCTCATGCCTATGTCTTCCCCAATTTGTCATGTGTTTTTTCCTGAGCGAGTAGATTTCTGATGTGGGCTTCCTCGCTTGGGTGAAGTTTCTTGAGGCTAATGAAACAACGCCGATTCAGGCTATGACCGCCTCTTTTTGTAACGTAGTGGTTTACGACGGGGTATGGCCCGTAGAGTCTGCCGGCAATTTCTCGGTAGTCTCTAACGAGCCAACCAGGAGCACCGCATTTTGGACAGCTCTTGAGATGCAATAGGGAAGCCTCAAGGGAAGGGCGACAGCATCGATACTTCAACGTATGAATCTCATCACTTGTGCGTGGCTTGAAGAATCTCGCTGGTCATCAACCCTGATGTTTCAGGGTCTCACATTGTCACGGTCACACGCCGTCGTAGCTCTGATTCCTGAGTTGCCTCAAGGATCTACTTCTAAGCCACCGCAACCTCTGAGCTCGCGTTCGTTCCTCAGCATTCACATTTACACCACATGAGGAACCGCCACGTCTCCGATTATGCGCATCCCAACCGGATGACCATGATGAACTGCTCACATGCTCACTAGTCTTGAGAGACCACGTCACGACTCTAATTCATCACGAGTCAAAACATGAACCTTGAGGGGAATAAGTATGTCGCGCCGAATTAAGCAAGATTCGAGCAACTTTCCTGCATTTCGATAGTTTCAAACGAAAGTGTGAAGCTAACCGGCCCCACCATTTTATCGGGTTAATTGAACATTTTTAGGTGCGTTGGGTCGCAAGTTCCATAATTGTGTTTCAATTTGATGGCTACAACCCACATGGGCTTCGGTTTCGTCTTTGGGTATGTCTTATCGTTGTCTGCAATGAAGCTCTTTCCAGGAACTTCATCAGAAATCTTGTCTTTGAGTGTTTGTTTCGTGTTGGTCGGTCTTGTAGGTGGATTCGTGCCCGACATAGATCGATACGAGCAGTACGGTTTCAGCCACAGAAAGACCTTCCACTTTCCCCTAGGATGTGGAGTATTGGCGATCCTTCTGATAGTTCTGGGTTATCTTTTTCCGCCTATTCTGGTGGCTTCGATTGTTGGGTCATGCTTCTTTGCCGGGGCCTGGTTACACTCTTTCATGGATATTTTTGATGGGTTCTGGGCAGGCGACGTAAACAAAGGCGTCTACGAACACATCAGGGAAAGATGGATTAGAGCACTCAACTGGATTCCTTTTGCAGAAAGGCGAGAATGGATCCTGCTGTTCCTCATTACAGTGCTCGGCATAGGCATTTCACCGCAGTTCGCCGCCGTGGCATGGTTTCCAGGCTGGTTGGTTGCCTTGCTCAGCTTCGTAGCTGTATGGCTGGGTTCAATCTATTACGAGTGGCCTATAACGGCACCAAAGAGATGGGAAATGGAAAACAGAACGCTACAGGAATTGGGTCTGGAACCCAGGCACCTAGGACGTCAGCGAGGCAAGTAGCTGCGCAATCTGACTTGAACCATTTGAACCCTCATGGAAGATGAGTGATTTCAATAGTTTTGGAATGTATGCTGCTCGGCTGAGTCTCCTTCAGTAACCTCTCTTCTTCTCTCTTCAGTAGCTCCTTCAAATCCTTCGGCTTGAACTTGCGTTCGACAATCCGATTGAACATCACACTGTCTGGCAGCGATTTGTATTTGAAGCGGTGACCTTCTAGAAGGACTAGTTCCTCCCTGTATCTGGTATGTCGATCCAATGCGAGTACGGTCGTTATGATCAGGAACGCGAGAAAACCGAACGCGATAATCGAACGGTTTGTCGAGCTACTTTCGACGACGGAAGAAAAGTACAGGGCCGCTATCGCTACGCCCACCGCGAGATAGGGGAAAAGAATCTCAAAATACCTTACTCTCCATGAGGCAAACTTGTTAAATTGGTCAATCAGGTATCTCGCTTCATCATCATCCATTCGATGACCCACCTTCCACCTCTGCTCTCCATAGGCTTTCGACAACCTCCATATGGAACGCAACAACGACAGGTGCTTGTGCACGCTTCGACGCCTAAAAAAGAATGGGATGCCTTCCATCGCCTGAAATATGAACCATTTTCATTTGCGTATCATGAGGAAGAACTTATGTGTCAAATCCTCTCAAGAATAAGCGACCCTGCGGGAGGAATGGCTCCCCGCGTAACCGAGCAGGGAACCTGATTCACGGCCCTCAAGTGCGCGTGACAGTTACCGCAAGACTCGGCTAGGGCGAGCCACTCACACCCGCTGGGTCATTCTTACGCTAGCTATGAGGTACGAAAGGTGGGCTTATTTGATTTTCTGCCCCTGGGCAGGCCCACCTTGTCATGGGTCTTCACGAAATTGAGCTGAACTGTCCGGCGTCTATTAGCCTAGCTATTCGGGCTTCGGAATCTCGATTACCTCAGGAAGGCGTTTCTTCTCTGTCTCAGGCATCAGTATTTTGATCTTGAATTTCGCCTGAGCTTCAGGAGGAAATAGGTGCAAATACTGTTTGTAGCTTGGTGACAGAGCAATTGCAAATTTCGTTGGTGTTGACGCGACCATCTTCGTCACAATCTGACCGATAGCCGTGTATAGATTGGTTATGCTCGGTGGATCGCCTTTAGCTTCCACGAAATAGTAGTCTGTTCCTTTTCTAGCCTTAATATCGGGTTGAGTGACAGCAAGCGGTTTTCGGCCCTTGCTATGTTTCCTGTTTGGCGCACCTCTCGCTCCACTGACACTGACAATCTTGTATTTCTCGGATTTGAGCCAAGACACCACCCATTTCTTGCCCTCTTCTTCGCTAACCATAGAATGTGCCACCGGAAATTCGTGCTCAGTGATGCTTAATGATACTTTCGGAAACGCGCTCGGAAAGACGCTACCCGAGAAGGATCTGGAGGTCAAGATCATCGGTGGGAAGAAACGGAAGAAGAAGTGACTAATCATGAAGGTAATCAAGCCTGAAGAGAACGCTAGCCTTGCAGGACTGAAGGATTGGGCGGAAAAACGGCTTCCCCTCGACAATGAACTCCGTGAGGCTATCCTAAACGAAGAACGTGACATCATTCCCCGGTGGGAAGCGATGGTGAAAATGGAAGCCTACAGCAGGGTGCTCGACGCGAAGTACAAACTAATGACGAACGAGTGACCGATTCCTGACACTCGACGGAGGCGGCCTCAACTCCGAGAAGGTATCCTGCTGAATGACCGGGCAGGGCGATAGTCTCAGGCGACTTCAAGCTCTTCTCAGCCGAGCTCATGAAGAGTTGGATACGGAATTGAAGGGGTGGTTCGATCTATCCTCTGAGGAGCACAAGGCAAACCTGGCGCAGGCCATACTTGCCCTTGCGAATCATGGGGGAGGATTCGTTCTCATAGGTTTCACGAAGAAGAATGGTTCGTGGCAGCCGGAAGAGCCTAGACCGTCCAACCTAGATTCCTACTCGCAGGACTGCGTAAACAGCATCGTCGAGCGGTATGCCGACCCGTCTTTTCATTGCAACGTGAGTCATGTCGCCCATCCGCAAAGTGGATTGCTCTACCCAATCGTGACTGTACCAGGCCTCACAGGGTTCCTATTCGAGCCAAACGTGATGGCCCAAATGGGCAACATGTTCACCAGAATCTCTTCTACATTAGGCGACCGGGCCCAAAGAGCGAGCCGCCTCAGTCAGGGCGGGAATGGGATGAGCTAATCAGCCGCTGCATAGCTACGGGGCGGGACGATCTCTTAGAGCGAATCCGCGAAATCCTGCAAGGCGAGCTTCCTGGCATTTCGGCGAAGGAGGACGCGATAAGAGAACTGGACGAGTGGGTTACTCAGTCAACGGATCGATTCAAGTCGCTTGTTGCGGAGAAGCTGAAAGACGAGAAGCCATGGCGCTACTCGAAGGGCACATGGTACCTGCCATATGTAATCAAAGGCGTTACGTCGTCTCTTGGTTTCCTCTGCCAAGCCTCTGCCAGAGGAAAGGCTTGAGCGCGAAGTGAGCAAGAATTCATTCAGGAGTAACTCGAGTCGAGGCTCTCGATCGTGAGGATTGGAAAAGCGGTAGCCCGAAGGAACCCGTGTCATGTCCCATAATCTCCAACTGGGGCGCTAGCTCGCATTGCATATCTCGTAATATTGAGAGAATGACTTCCATCTTTGGGACTTAGGGGTGTACCTACTAGGTTGCGGAATGACGTGGATCCGTAAACCCAATCGTTCAACATTCTTCCCGATGGCGCCTTCCACTGTCTTTCCAATAATCACAACTCTCTTCAAGCCATCTTTTGCGAGCTGCTCAACCAAACTGCCAGTGTAGCAGTTCCATGCTTCTCTCATGACTTCCTTCTTCACTTCGCTCTTCAGCGTATCAATCGCGACTGGGCTAGCATCAGCTAACCAGATTTCATGATCGCGGAGATTCTCGAGCAGCCGAATCTTTCCTTCCATTCTATGCTCCTTGTCCGTTGACTTGCGCAGAAGGCCAAAGTCGTCATTCGACTCTACATCGGAAACACAAGCGCAGAATATCTCCCAGTAGGGTCGCGTCCCTTGCTCGTTATTCGTCGGATGTTCCACGAACAATTCATTTTCTCCATATCCCAGGCAATAGACGAATCGGACAAAATGCCCGCCTAGATTCTTGTAAGTCCACATGTGGCGGAAGTCATCAGCTGAGGTGTGGACATGAGACTCAGCGAGAAGGAGCGTTGTTACATGGCGAGGTTTCCAATGGTTACGGTACCATTCGACTTCGTCTGCAACCGGCGCGGCATCGAGGACACTGTTCATAACAAAAGAACGGAGATGCTCCAGATTGGAACTTGGCATGCTCGCATCTCATTACAGTAGCAGCAGAGTGAAGAGTGGTTATTCAGTTTGCATGTTGCGACTAAACAGTCAACTCAGAGCAAGTTTCTTCAACACGTCGAATAGTGGAGGGACTATGAGGTCTGCGAGGGAGTTGTGGGCGCCTCTTAGCTGGTTAGCCGACTTACTCGGATCAAGTGTTTTCTGGACGGCCGTTGGCTCCGTCTGAGCTGTCGTTACGTCGTGGTTTATCTTCCATGTGTATGTCGCGTTCAATGGCGGGAGCTGAACTTCAAAGAGAAAATCAAACTCAGAAGGCTCGAAACCACAACACACTTCGACGAAAAAGGAAACCCAGTCTAGCTAGCATACCGGCGGGAGCCTTGAATGGGTCGGGTCACAGTCGAATAACGCTGACGAATTCATGGTCTTCGAATCCAAAGGCTAGGAACCAAAGGTAGGCAGGAGAATAGACAGCATATTGTCGAGTTCTCACCTGGAGTAGTCATGCAACACAGCAACACAAGAGAAAATGCTAAAGGGGGTTCACGCGACCATTAGACTGGGGCGGAACGTTTGGCAAGTCCAGTCTCCCGTCTTCTGTCACAGAGAAGCTTGACCAGCCTAGTGCTTCTTTCGTCTCTAGTGTTTCTATCGTTGAATGGATATTCCGGCGAGACAACGACGGCGACCAGCTCCAGCACAGTCACTACGACAACGATCACTAGTACGATAACCTCCGGCCGTGTTTCTTGTCCCGGCCCTGGTTGTCCCGGTGAGTATATCTCGACACTCATCTTGAGTCCGGTGTCCGGCCCAACTGGGACTGTCGTGACGGTTACTGGGTCGAACTATGCTGGAACCACATGTACTCTGTCGTCTTCTCCATCAGGTCTCTTCAGCTCCTCCGCATGCTCGATCTCGGCTGGGATACTAACGGGAGGCTTCACTATCGCCAGCACAGATTCTGGCAACTATGTTGTGACCACCACAACGGATGCTGGTGAGTCGGTCGGCGCAGCCTTCGCCCTCATCAATGACCTTACTCTAGGGTACCTATCTGTCAACTTTGACAAGGCAACATACTACGCAGGCGATACGGTGCATATCACCGGAGACATTTCCACTCCCCGTTGCACTTGGACTTACACCGGCGCGGGAGGCTTGGCGGTTAATCTTTCAATCTTGGATCCCAACGGGTCTACAATATTGACGGTTGTTACAGATCCGTCCGCCGCTGGGTACAAGAACTACGCGTACGACTACGTCATACCGGCAAGCGTGTCATCCGGCACCTACATCCCTCCCTACACTGTTCTGGTTTCGTATAGTGCCTGTGGCACTCCCGTCTATGGGAGTGGAACATTTCAGGTGGTCAACCCATACTGGTTCGCAGTCAGTGTTGACAGGACATCGTATGCCTGTGGGGATAGCGTTCTAGCGACTGCGGTCGTGCAACTGCTGTTAGGTAGTCCGGCCGCGGTTCCCGGAGCGACAGTGATCTTTGAGATACACACCCCGTCGGGGAGTGTCCTAGCGACAGGATCATCGATAACAGATCCTATAGGGGTCGCTCGGTTCCAATTTGCGTTACCTTCGACATGTGACACTGGCACATACGTAGCTTACGCCTCAACCACAATACCGAAGATCGGAGGCCAGGGCAACATCACCCTTGATGTCCACACAAACATCCCAGTCTCGCAGGCGCAAACGGGGCGCACGCACGTCACTATCACCCTCTCGGCTACGGACTCGACCGGTAACCCCAAGTCGGCGTTCTCGCGCGGCGAAACCGTCCTCGTCAAGATCGTGGTGGCTAATGACGGCAACCTCCCCCTCGACAACGCTCACATTCTACTAACGATCTATGACCCCAACAACGTTCCAATCTTCTTCGGAATATCAGTGGTATCGCTCAATGCTGGACAACAGCAGACCCAGCTTCTTGGCATGCCCCTCGGGTCAACACTCTCAGCAGGCACCTTCAGGGGAGAGGTCGTGGTTCTGACCGATTTCCTTACGTCTGGTGGTCATTATGTTCCAGACGGATCGGGAGCAGTAACTTTCGTGGTGACCTGAAGGTGAATCGTCTCGTCTTGGTATCTCTGTTGATATTGAGCTTCTTGACTGTGCCTTCGGTTTTGGGACAGGGAACGCTCACAATCAGCGTCGCGACAAACAAGACAACGTACGATCATGGTGGAGTCATAACGATAACGGGACAGGTACAAAGCTCCGGTAACCCAGTTCCAAACGCAGTTGTGGTCTTCGAGCTTCGAGACTCCCGGAACAACGTCAAGGCAACTGGCTACATGACGACTGACGGGGTCGGTAGCTTTTCAAGAACAATAACGGTTGGAGCCGATTTCCTAGACGGCTGGTATAGCGTTTACTGCAGTGTCGTTGTCGGCGACCAAGTCGCGTCTAACTCAGCGTCCCCGTTTCAAGTTGTCCCCGAATTTCCCATGGGAGCGAGTCTGGTCGCCTTAGTTGCATTAGTCGTCGCGCTCAGCTTCCTGAGAAAGCCCAGGCTCCAGGAGAGCGGGTAATGAGGTCAGATCGATTGACTGTTGTGCACTTGCAGTCGTAGTGTTTGTTGCTTGCTGGACGATCTCCTCAATCAAGGTCTATCGGTATACCACGCTAACGAGACGAGAGAAAAGAGTCAGCGTCCTAGACAATCCGAGCAGGCCGTTAACCAGGTCGTGTCCGTGCAATTTCGCGCATACAATGCCATGATTCGAAAAGGCGTATATGTTCTCCTTCGAGAGATAACGGCCGGGGGCTGGGGTTCTGGATGAAACTCGAAGCGCCTAAGGTAGTCTCCGCAAGGAAGGCTGAGAAGGAGAAAGCTGGGCTTCGGGCTGTCATAGACGGACACGAATTCGAGAACGAGATAAGAAACTACTACACTAAGCGAGGCTTCGTGGTCACAACAAGAGAGAGGAGCAAGAGGTACGGGGAGGTAGACCTCTGGGTAAGAAAAAGTGGGCTGGGCTTCAGTGATAGAATAAAAGGAATAAGGCAAGAAATCTACTTGGTAGAATGCAAATACAGGAGCCGGGGAAAGGTCACGCTAAATGATTTCGTGAGATTTGTCCAGAAGGTCAAGAAGCTACGCGAGCAGGCAAAGCGGGGAGATCTCGGAGGTGCGCGGTATGGTGCAGTGTTTTGGTACAAAGGAGAACTGGACGGTCATGTTAATGAGTATCTGAGCATGCTTTCGGTGGAGCTGAAAGGAATAATCACTTTGAAGAGACCGAGACAATGAACCGGGGCGATAAGGGCTAGTCAGTAGGGCTTTTTCTGCGCTGAATCCAAAAAGTTGCCAGAGATGCAAGTAGACCGGCAACTATTGCCAGGATCGAACCGAGTGTTGACAGTGCTTCCGGCGACAGATAGAAGAAAGGCGGAGCGAGTCCAGAAGTCGTTGTTAGCGTCACGGTCTGAACGATGACTGTCTGCGTAATGGTTGCTTTTCCCATAAGCGGCTCTGCCACGCTGAATGCGCCCTCAAGTCTGCTGACTCTGTTGCCCAAGTCCCAGTACATCGGCAGAAACAAAGACAAGATGCCGACAACTATGGCAACGAGAGACAAGAACGAGACCAAAGAGCTACCGTTCTTTGACATCTCGCAAGCTTCCAGATGTGACTCTGGGACTCTATGCTAAATCAGTTTGCATGAGAAGTGATCACCCTAGCTCTGACTTCCTGCAGTTCGTTTTCCGTTGGGTTGCTGTTGGAAGGGGGTACTGTTGTTGTGGTCGTGTAGAGGTTTGTGCGCTCGTTCTATAGGGGTGGAGAAGGAGATGAACCGTGGCGATAACGCGAGTACATTTCCCGATGAGCCGTCCAAGCGTCTTGCCGGGGTTGCCTTGGGTTTGAGCCAATGTGCGGATAAGTGTGCCCAGCTCTTAGATAATGATCTCAATGCCTGAAAGTGTTATAGCAGACTAGCATCTGAGGTTCGCTTGTGGCCGGCGTGTCGGAAGCAACAAAGGCTGGGGAAGAAAGAGCGAAGGAATTGTTGAGGTCAGGCCGACTCGTGTTTCTAAAGACCGCGGGCTACACGGGGTCGCAGATTCTGGAGTTGGGCGACTTGGCTGTGCTTCCAGCGGAGAAGATGACTGGACTTCTACACAGCAAAGTGGTGGAGGCTTTCGGAAACGCGCTCGGGAAGACGTTAACCAAGAAGGATCTGAAGATCAGACTCATCGGCGGGAAGAAACGCAAGAAGAAGTGACTAACCATGAAGATAATCAACCCTGGAATGGCGAGCCTAGTGGAAGTGAAGGATTGGGCACGAAATGCGCTCCCTACTAACAACGAACTACGCGAAACCATCTTGAGCGAACAAGAAGACAGCATTCCGCAATGGGAAGCAAATGTGAAAATGGAAACCTACAGCAGAATGCTGGACGCAAAGTGCAAACTAATGATGAACGAATGACCGATTTTCGGTGCCCTGACGGAGGCGGCAAGTCCGAGAAGGCATCCTGTCGCAGCGGGAGTCCTCCCAACAACAGGTTGAAGAACGGGAACGAGTTCTAGTAGTCGAGAGTCGCCCAAGAGGCTCTCGCCCTTGGATCCTGCTAAGGCCCTGTTATTGGTTGTGTTTCTCGTCTTCCTTCCTCTTTGTCCAGTCCTTGTGTTGCTGGCCGAATCCTCGTACTACCAAGTAGAATTCAACGCCGTTGAATGGGTCGCTTGGATCGCGTTCTTCGCCGCGACATATCTTCTCTGGATGACCTTAGTTACTGGGTTAGTTGACTACGGTGTCAGAAGGTTCGGGCGGTTAACGGAGAAGCAAATGGACAAGGAGGACGCAATCGTGGGGAGCATAATAGTTCCGTCGTATACGGCCGTTGTGCTCTTGGTCGGTGTCTTTTCCGCAATCCCCGCTTGGGTCAGGCAGCTTGATGTGCTGATAGGGATCGTCTCACCGGTTCTGTGGGGGATCGGGTTCTTCAAGAAGGATGGATTGTTCAGATTGCTATCGCGATCCATTTTCGTTGCTTGGGCTGTGGGTGTCGTGCTGAGCTTCGCAAACACGCAATTCTTCCCTGAAGTGTTCGCGGCGAAGAGAACTCCGTTTGTGCTCGGCTTGGCCTACCTGGGCATGGCATCTCTTGCGGCGATGTATTGCTTCTCCATGACGATCTTCATGATTCGGTACGGTGTAATGGGCATAGATGTTGCCTTTCTGGGAAGAAATCTGGAAGATTATGTGGAAGCCCTTGTCAAGCAATTGAAATCGCAAGAGGTGAATTTGGAGATAGAACGCAGAAGCGTCAGCGCAGATCAATATGGGAATTTCGTTTACAATGTGTGGTCGCACTATCGTGAAGCTCTCTGGGGGATAGGGGATTGGATACTGAGCAAGCCTGAAAGGGAGGTCAGCGTCATTATCTACAAACCGACTGTCTTCTTTCCACTGGATGAGATAATCGAGTTCAGCAACGAGCACCTTCGGAACTTGTACTCGGAATTGAAGCTCTCAAAAGAGGAGCTGCTTCGACACATACTGCGAACAGACGAAGAAAGGCAAGTATACGAAATGAGCGATGGACGTTCGGCGGATGAAATCGCGAGCAAGATCGGAGTAGATAGGGAAACAGTTCTCGATCTTTGGCAGAGGTGGAGAAGAATTCCAATAGTCAGGTCGAAATTCGCAGACGGGAAAGTTGCGGTGAAGATGATACCTCACTGCGATAGCCGAGAGCGCACAGGGCAATTGGGTCAGCATTGACCTCGAATCGGGCGAATTAACCCCACCAACTAGTTGGGTGAAATCCCACCGGCCCCACCATTCTTCAAGTTCAATCATGTACACGAACTTATGCCTGCACGCATTAGATCCTACGATACGACTGGGACAGTCGGCGGCAGAACATCGGGAAGGACTGTAACTGATTTAGTGAATCAGTTTTAGGATTTCATTCCGGGTATTCTACCAGCTTTCAGCAAAAACCAAAGGCCAAGTGAGATTTCCGAGATGGTTGCAGGCACCAGAACAATCGGGTATACTGCTTGGCTCCATGCTTGAGGAAGGAGGAGATTTCCATAGAGTAGTACCAGATAGCTGGGAGATGCGATCATCAGCAAGATACCCAGAATTCTGGGAATGTATCCCGACCTGAAGACCAAATACCCAACGACTAGGAGATGGGGGATAAAGAATGCGTATGCAACGAGTTTCCCATAGTTGTATGCATCTACAAATAGCAACGCTAGGGCAAGCAGGCTAATTCCCATTGTAGCGGCGTATAGCACCCTAAGAACCGCCGTGAGCAACGCGAAATTCCTGTTTACTCCTCTAAGCAAGACGTAAAGCGCTAGGGCGACAACCACGTCAAGCGCAAGGATGATCAGATAGGCAACAATTCCGATGCGGAATGGCATTGCATTAGCCATAATGTTACTTGCTGTCGTTGCGGCGTCTCCCGGCACAACAAGCTTGGAGAGAACGACAAACTCAGCGAAGATACTGAGGAGGAACATGATCAGTAAAGCCAACCCTGCGGCTCTTGCAGTCTTGCCTTGTGATGGACCGGCGAGTCGGTTTGTCATCTCAAATCGACCTGACTTGTCACGTTTTGTTACCTTGTGCTTTAGCAGTCATGAGAGCAATTGCAGATAAATCGAACCCTTTAACAATCAGCCATGCTACCAAAACTATCTCTTGCACAGCTATTGGAAGACGCAAAACGATGTCGCGGTTGAAAAAGAACGGATTTTGGTCACAACTCAGCTTAGGGCCGTATTGCAAGGTCAGCATGACATGGCAGTGCAGAAGCCGGATTTCTAGTGGCTCCATGGAATACAATGGTGGTGCGGCGAGAGGGAGTTTCGAGTTCGCGACGGGTTGCACAGTGAACGTAGGCGATAATGCTAGTACGTTTCCCGATAGGCCCAACGATTTTCGGACTTTCCGGGGAGATTACGTGGACTTATGACGGATGTTTCTTCTACCCGGATTTCGTTGGTTCAAAACGTGAAATGTCACCTAACCGGCCCCACCATTCTACACGTTCAAATCACACAACCATTAACTACACTTTTTGTTTAGGGCGTGTTATGATTCGTATATCTCATGGCCGTGACCCGCGAAGTGAAGCGAGCTCTCGCCGGTTCCGCAACCGATATCTAGAATCGAACCTTTGATCTCGCCTCCCTTTTCCAAGAGCATAATTTCTCTTTGAGGCCGACCAATGTCCCGTGGAGGAGTGCCCTTGTAAGACTCGTCAGAGAAATCGCTCGTTTTTTGCTTAGCCGCCCCGGTTACGATCTCTTTTTCTTTGCTTTAGGTCGGGTCTTGGAAGTTTTCTTTTTCAAGGCAGCAGTATTAAGCGCGATAGCCGAGCGGATGAGATTTTTCAAAGCGCGTTCATTGATCTTGTCGCCCTCATAGAAATCGATCGCGCACCATTTGTTGCCTTCTAGCATCGCGTTGAAGACCTTCTCGGGATCTGGAAGACTTGCGCCGTGAGAAAAAGTCATCTTCACGTGGTCTTTGTGCGCATTTACTATCACGAATGTCCCATCATGCGACCAGGTTGCGGTTCCCATCCATTTCCATTCCTCGATCACTTCTGGATCAGCGTCATGGATGACTTTACGAAGTTTGGCAAGCACATCGCCACGCCAATCTGCTAGTTCTGCGATTTGTTTGTCAATTTGTTCGGATGGGTTCATCGAAATAACTTCCCTGTTGTGATATTTGCCAGAGGGCGATTTCGCGAAAGAAACTCGGCAGCTGGATTGTCATTTGGTTCAAGAACCAACTGTGCGCCATCCTGATCTTCTGGTGATACAACAGTTAGCCATCTGTATTTTCTAGCTGAAATATCTGTCTTTTTACAAAGCCTAAAATCTAGTATAGAACTTGAGTGCTTCATCCTGGTCCTTAACGAAGACGCTAGTCAGTTTAGTTTCCATATCATCACAACTATAATTAATGAAATTAGACCTATGTGGGCTTCTTCATTCTCGCAGAAGAAGCCTCCCTGACACCTTCCGTGACACCTGTCGCATATACACACGCCTCGTGTCCTTTTGGAGCTGTGGGGAATAGCGGCTATCCTTCAAACTCAGCATGGACCTGCTAATCTGAACTTATAGTCCAATGTACACCGGCCCCACTACAAATTCTCCAGATCCCAGAACTAGGGTAGGCGAGGCCGAATTATGGAACGCAGGATTAGGCCCGCGATGAACAGTCCCACTACAAGTAGACCGACGACCATAGAACTTTGAGATATCAGCGGAGCGAGTGCTGCGAAGATGAATATTCGGGGCAGTTCTCCTGCGAGGCCGTCCCGCCAGTTAGGTCGCCTAACGTCGCCACCAGTAAATGGCTTGAACCTTGGGAACAATTTTGGCACAGATGCTCGATACCTATTGAAAGCGTCCCCGTAGGTCTTCAACATGGCATCCTCCTCCTTGCTGATGAAGTATAGGTGGAGAGGAGTGTGGCTGTTACAAGAAAGACAAATCCAGTTGGGGTCAGTTCCGGAAAGAAACCTATTGGCATCAGCGTGCTGCCAAGGTACAAAGGGTTCCTAGAATAAGAGAATGGACCGTATGTAACTAATTCATCAGTCATCACTTCGTGCGCATCCACAGTCTTGCTGCCAATGTACGAGGGCCCCCAGACTCTTAGCAGCCAGCCGGAGATCCCCACAATCGCGAATTAGACGACAAGGACGTTAAACGTGGTTGCAGATGGAATTCCGAGTCCGTTGCGCAAGTAGTAGAGGCTGCTGTTCTCGCCCGTCCAAGCAAAGTTGAAGCCAACAATATACAAGGCCACAATGATGTAGAGCCTGGACCTGAAGGCGGTCGGAGTCTCCAAGAGCAAAACCGCCAAGGACGAGCTTCGGCCCGCGATAATAGAGTTGCTAGGCCTTGAACGTGATAGGATAGGCAGAGGCCACGACACTTGAGGGTTAGAATCCCTCTGGACCCGCCAAAAAGATAGAAAGCATATGAGAAAAGGGGTTGTGCACTCTCTTGATGCGCTCCTGGTTCGTACTCGTAGCCCTTGTTCTTCATTTCCCGCCAGGCGCCAAACATACTATTTCAGACCGAAGGCCACAAGCTGGAGACTGGTTAGTGTTCTGTTTCCAGAGCTTGAGGAACCAGTTCGTATGAATCACTCCATGTTTGTTCTGCAGTCGTACGCCGGCAGCTGACGGCGCAAGATTCATACTGGAAATGCGAACCACTCGTGACATTGATGTCTTCATGGATGTGAGTCACGAGACGCCGGAACAGACGCGGCGAAGACTCCTGACGGTGATTGCTCGCGCGGACCTGCGGGTTTTCGACGGCACTTATGCCTTCGAGGAGTTTCCTGTGACCGATTTCCCGCGGCGGGCCGACTCCACGGCGAGGGCGCTCGTACGTGACGACGAGACATGGAGCCAACTTGTACCGTGCGCCGATGCGACGCGTGAGTTGTTCATCATTTTCTCGTTTCACTTTGCAACCGGACTTGACAATAGCGGCTTCGTTGGGTGGCTGGCCTCACACCTCAAGACGCGACTCGGCACCGGCGTGTTCGTGGTATGTGGGCAGAACAGCACTCGGGGCGGAATTTTCGACTATTGGGGTTGTCCGGCCCGCGTCGGGAAAAAAGTCATCGCAGAGATCGAACGGCTGAGAGGACAGAGAACATGAGCGTGAAGTAGAATTGGGCAAAGCCATCAAGCCCTTCCGCGTGTGGCGCAGGGGTCTCGCCGTGTTCGCTCCAACTCCAGGGAGGTGCCGCTTTCCGGGGAGAGAGGTGGCGCTTTGCGAGCTCTCATCAAAGTGGGAAAGGCGTACCAGGAAGGCGTCCCGGTCTCGGAGTACATGCGCGAGCGGATCTTCGGCACATCAGCAGCAACCCAGACTGTGTCCAGCAAGCGACGAAGCTGTAGTATGTAGTTCCGGAGGGGACCCCCTGGGGGGAGTAGAGCTCATTTCTAGATACCATACGTATTCTCACATCCCGAACGGATCCAAAGCCTACCATGAACCCGTAGTCGTGAAATCCTCCGTGTAAGACACTGTGTCTTACACATGCATTTCAGCTGCCGCTTTCCATGAGAGAGCTGCAGGTTTGAAGAGTCAGTAAATCCGTTCATCGAGCACAGTCCAAGCGAGTGCCTTGACGGTGTCTCTAGTGCTTCAGCGTTTGGATCCTCTCATGCATCGTGGTCCCCAACATATCACTTCGAGAGTCGGGTGTATGACACCCTTGTCTGAGGGCATGAAAGCCTTCTCAGAACGTACGACACCACCTTCTGAGTGTGGCACACTCCTCCTTGGGTGTGGGACACCCTACGAAACGGGTGATCTTGAGATGACCCGGCTCAAGTGTGTCCCACTATCTAATGTCACTGTCCCGAAGACTTGCTTCCTCTTCTCAGCGAGTGCTTTCTGTTGTAGAGTTCCTCGGCCCTGTCCATGTCTTCTCTGGTATTCACGTTGAGAAACGTCCGGCGATCAGAATCGAGTATGCCTATCTCGTCCTCAACTGAGACATACATGACCTTAGCCAACTTGCCGATCATGACCTTCAACGGCGATCCAGAGAGAGACAGGGTCTCGCGCGTCGCCAATAGTGTCGAAGAAGTCCGATAGACGGCTTCGAGCGGCTCGATGTGCCCTTGATTCCACTTTGGAATTGCTGCATCAGCACCCGACGCACGACGATAGAGCAGCTCGACCACTTCTTGTTTGATGAATGGGAGATCGCAGGCACAGATGAACGCATATTCTGACTTTGTAGCTTGAAGGCCAGTCGCAATGCCAATCAACGGCGTCTTCCCTTCCTGACTGTCGTTCATAATTTTGACAGAGCTTGGAAGCACCGCCTCGTAGCCAGCTCTTGGTTCACGATAGCCAATGACTACGAGAATCTCATCAGCGATCTGAGACAGACGTTCGGCAACATGGCAGATCAGCGGCTTGCCGGCGAGAAGTTGAAGTGCCTTGTTTGACCCGAACCTTGAGCTTTCCCCCCCGGCTAGTATGACCGCTGTTCGCTTTGGGGACGGATGCATTGTCTGACTAGCTCTTAGAAACCTAGTATCTCTTGACCCACAAGTGAACTCTTAAAACAACTGGCCTCTCGTACGCGTAGAGCTAGCAGCAGAATCGAGGATGAATCGATGGATTTGGCAGAATATCTCAAGAACGCGGGTGTCTGGCATCGTTTCATGGACAAACCGGAGACCGTTCATACAGCGGACGCCTCTCGCGCGACCGGCATAGAACTCAGCAGGATCACGAAGAACCTCGTGTGCCGAACATCCGATGGGAGCTATGCGTTGCTCGTAGTTCCGGGCAACCGTAGAGTCAGCCTCCAGAAGGCGGCACAGGCACTGAACACGCGTAACATCCAACTGCTGGGGTTCAATGAGGCGGAGGCGATCAGCGGCTACCCGCCCGGCGGGACTCCATCACTCCACCATAAGACGGCAATGAGCGTGGTCATCGAGAAAGACCTCTTGAGCAACGAGACGATCTTCTGCGGCGGAGGCTCAAGAGACAGAATCCTCGAACTCAAGACAGAAGACGTGCTGAAACTAAATCATGCAATCGTGGCCGGCATATCCGAGTAATCGTTCGTGACGCGGACTCCTACAGGATCGCCAGGGCTAGAGAGAAAGCCAAGAATAGGCACCCGGCCAAGAACCATTGTTTCTTGAATTCTCCGTGGATCGGCCTCCCGTAGAGGTAGAGCAGCATGGCGAATGCGGTCAGCTCGGCAGCAAGAAAGGCGCCGAATTGTTTCTGCATCGTGAGAATATCGATGAACCAAAGATAAACCGCGACAACAGCCAAGAATGTCACAAGTGCCGCAGACGCCAGCGATCTGGTACCTGCCTCATTCAAATTCATGGAGATTTCACCCGAGATGAACCGGCAGCGACAAGTGCCCTCAGGATCCTAACCATGAAGTACAATGAGAAAGCCGAGAGAACGAGGCTTGATGCAAGAAGGAGCGGATTTGACGACGAGCTGACCAAGTCGACCGATGAGGTAATAGTGACAGAAGCCATCGCCAAAAGGAGGACGAAAACAATGGCCAAGATCGGAAACCTCTCCAGTACTGCAGCTGACAGGGAGCCTGAACTACTCGAGGCTGGTGTGACTTGCTTTCTCCTTCTGTACATTGCCCAAGACAGGATTACGACCACTAGTGCTGTTCCCCCGATGACTAGGACCGCCTGCAAGTCCGATATCACCTGACCAGGAGTCATGTATCCCCAGATAGTTAGCACAATCAGTTCAGCTACCATGATCACGCCGATCGTGACGTACACAGGTCTTTGCCCGAGTCTGCGTTCCTTCCCTTTGTCGAAGAACGGAAGCAGTGTCATTACCACGAAGATTATCGGGACCGCAACTAGCGCGTAGATTATCCCTGTGCCCTCGAATGAAACGAATTTCAATATCTGATAAAGCCAGAGGAAATACCAGTCGGGCTGGGGCGTGAATGATGCAGCGGTTTCAGGACTGAACTGCGGGGGAAGAGACAACGGAAACAGAACCGAAGCTGCTAGCAGGAATGCAATAAAGACGCTGGATATCATTGTCAAATACAGCAACGCGTCCGGGAACCAAGGTACACTTCGCGTTCCGCTCCTCACTCCCGCGGGAGACTCGATCGCTCCGTGCACCTCGAACATGTACATCTTGACCCCGAGAAGAATCAGCAGCACAGCCGGGAGAGCGACGATGTGGAGAGCGAAGAACCTCAAGAGCTCAGAAGCATCGCTTCCGGATCCGGCCACGAGGAACCTTGCAATAGCCCCGAGCTGGCCAGGTAGGAATCCTAGCATTCCAACCGCGACATCTGTTGCAGATTTGGACACGACGGTCCATGGCAGAAGATAACCGGTCAGTCCGAATGCGAGCACTACGAATCCCATGAGCATGCCCACGACCCACATCAACTCTCGAGGGCGCTTCTGTGCGCTCACGAAGTACTGACGCGTCAAATGCATGAAAGCGAGCAGAACCATCGCATAGGCAGAATAGAGATGAAGAGTCTCTATCAGCCATCCCAGCGGCACGTTCTCGATTATGAATAGTGTGGACGAGTAGGCCTGATCGACGCTAGGCACGTAGTACAGAAGCATGAGGACGCCTGTAATTCCCTGCACGAAGAAGGCCACAACCATGAGAGCGCCAAGCCAGTAGAGCGGGTTCAGGCTATACTCTGGAACCGGTTTCAAGACGGATGCAGATAGACCGATTCGGTTGTCGATCCAATCGATTATCCTACGATACTCAGTCAAGTCTCGAGTCCCTCACGTGCCCGAGAATACAGTAGCCTGTGTGACTATCTCCCCACCCTGGAGATCGTACTTGAGAACTAGCGCCGAGTCAGTTGTTCCAGGTGGGCCGTGACCAAAAATGGTGGGCGGGCCCATGCCTACTGCGTATATGTCTCCAGTGTCAGAATCATAGTCAAGCTTGACCGCGGGGACCGGCCTTGGCGGTGGCCCACCAATCACCCTTGCGCTTCGGGCAAGGTCGTACTGTCCTCCGTGACAGCAACAGTAACCCTCCGGGATAGACGCCTTGAAGGAGGAATCGCAAGAAGGGGACGAACCAGGAGACAAGAAGGCGTAGTAGCATCCCAGGTGTTGACAGATTCCGCTGTATGCGACTATGTCGCCTTCATCCCCGATACCGTTCTCCGCTTTCACGCCCAACTTGACGAGTATGTTCGGCGTGTTCACCAGTGGGTAGTTGAAGCTGACGGGTTTCAGCATTTGCAGAGACTTGGCGTTGACGAGTTTCACTCTAGGCCACATGAGCTGACCGCTACCCTGCGTCGTGCTCGAGGATGGAACATACGCTAAGAATCTGAGCACGCTTGCTCCCGCCGCAGTTGCGGATACGGCTCCAATTGCGACGAGTAGCTTGAGGAAGCTCCTCCTTCCTTTCGACTTGTCTTGGCTGGCGTTGGCAGATTTCATGGGCCTCGTTGCTCCGAGTCTTTGCGCCCACCAAACCGAGTCACCATCACCAACCCTGCGACAAAGCCAACGATGATCATTCCGAAGCTCACTAACGCAGCTGTCTCGAGGGGAATCGCTCCGGCTTTGCCAGACGTGGGCGGTGGGGCTGCTTGAGTCAGTCGTGGCAACACAACTAGGTAGCCTATCATTTGGTCATGTCCTGAGCCGCATGGTATCGAGCAGAAGAACTCGTACACGCCGGCGCGATTGGCGAAGAATGGGATTAGAAATGTGTCTGTGGGAACGGTCTCGTTGCCGTTCTCCATTGCTGGGGCTATGGTTTCGTTGTTCACATTGAAGCCGGGCAGTGTGAAACCGTGTGGATTGACGTCTGTGTTTCTGACCTTGATGTAGACAAGGTCACCCTGGTTGACGATGATTGTCGCGGGGAGGAATTTGTCGTAACCGTCGCCCGCGAAGTCGGGCTTGACCACCAAGTAATTGTATGATATGATAGGATCAGGGGCGAATACGGTGCCTGCTCTCGGTAGCACGATCATTGCTCCAACCATTTCTTGATGCCCTGGCCCGCAGGGCACGGTGCATGTGAACAGGAAAACTCCAGGTGACGAAGCGGTGAAGATGGGCACGTCCGTTATCGCAGGTGTCACGGTTCCGTTGGGTAACTGTTGCGCAGGATTTACCGCCACGTCTATTCCGTAGGCCGCCATAGCGAAACCATGCGGCATAGTATCGAGATTCCTGATGCCTATGCTCACGTGGTCGTCTTGGTTCACGACAACGGTCTCTGGAAAGAACTTGTCATACGCATCGCCTGCGAAATCTGGAATCGCTAGTAGAGTGAACTTCCTGTCGGCCGGGCTCGGATCGTAGCCGCTCCAATCAGATGGGAAGACTACCAGATACCCATTCATCTCCGGATGACCGACAGCTGCGAAGGCAAATATCCCGGCCTCTTTGGCCTCAAAGGCCGGCACCCTTGTGTCCACAGGTGTGATGCCGCCGGCGGCTGTGGTGGCCGGCTGGATCGTGGCTGTTGCCATACCCTCGATTGTGAGCGAGAAGCCCTCACTGTCAGTGTTCCTAACGACTAGGTTGACCTGATCCCCTTGTCCCACGACGAGCGTTTGGGGGTAGAACTGGTCGTATCCAGATCCTCCAATGTCTGGCTTGACAACGACGTACTCGTCTCTCACGTTGGCTGTATCAGCCGAGAAGACTTGCGGGGGGTAGAGGGCAAATCCCACACCCACGACAATGGCGACCAACAATACGGCGTGTGCAAACATTCCGAGATCTGTCTTGGGTCTATGCATTGCGAAAACACGAGGCCGTCCATTCCGGGCCATGCGAATAAGAGTCTATCGTCATATGGATCCGATTTCAGGTATTGACCACAGTCATGATCATGAAGACAGTTTCGACTGTTCTATTCTCTGAACAGTATGTTCCAAGCTCTAGCACTTTATCCTCACTCCACTGACGTGATCGCTGATGAGAAATGAACCGAAGAAGAGTATTGATCGTTTCATCCGGGATTGTAGTCCTCGTGATCGCGTCACTTTTCGTCGGCACGCTCTACTCGCACTATGGCGTGATGGGCGGAGAAACGCTGCCAAGCGTGATGACTCAGACCCAAAGTGCACCAACGTACGCCGAAGTGCGCAAGGATCAGTCGACGCCGCAGGAAAGGGTAGTCATATACAATGCTCAGTTGTCGCTCGAGGCCAATGACATCCAAGGAACGCTCCAGAAGATTAGAGCGCTGGCAGAGGGGTACGGCGGGTACGTAGCGAGCTCATCTCGCTCGACGTACGGCGTCCAGGCGAGAGCAGACATAGCTATTCGAGTTCCGAAAGACAAGTTCCAAGCAGCCATCCAACAGATAGAAACCTACGGGAAAGTTCTCGACGAAGGCACCACCAGCGAGGACATCACTCAACAGTACATTGACCTGAAGGCCAGACTCAACAACATGCAGAGGCAAGAAGAACGACTACGCGAGATCCTAGATATGGCAAAAACGGTTGACGAGATCCTTAGAGTTGAAAGCGAGCTCGAAAGAGTCAGAGGAGAGATAGACAGCCTGCAGGGACAGATCAACTATCTCGAAGGTAATGTTGAGATGTCTCTCATCTCGGTCATGCTGACGGAGCCCGCGCTTCCCTTCACGCCACCTGGAATGGACTGGAGCGAAACCTTCGAAATAGCCATTTCAGGACTCTTCACAGTTGTCCGCGGAATGATAATTCTAGTAGTCTCGCTAGTACCCGTACTCGTTGTCGGTGTTCCGATCTACTATCTCTACAATCGAAGAAAGCAACAGCGATTGCATCAAGTAGCCAAGTAACACCAGTGACTTGTCAAGATGGAAGTAAACAGCTCGACTTTCGACCTATCGATCTGCTCAATAACCCCTTTTTAAGACGGTCACCTTTGTGCCGCCTGTTGAACGGCAATGAGCACCGAGCCACTCGATGAACTCCTGTCACGAGGTTCCTACAGAAAGAGGAGCCTTCGATTCAGGAGGTTGCTGAGCGTACTTCTCTAGCATGGACGCTAGATGTGCGCACGCTACGTGCGAGCGCTTCAAAGCCCTAGATGGGCGACGGCCTCAAGAAAGCCTTGGCCGTACGATTGTGTACAAACGAAGTTCGCCTGTTGTTTGACTTCATCGGGAGCGTTTGCGACTGCGATCTTGTAAGCGACTTTCTCGAATAGGCTGAGGTCGTTGTAGTTGTCACCGATCCCCGCCGAATGAGAGAGCGTTAACTCTGCTAGTCGTGCCAGCCGAACAAGAGCCTCCCCCTTGCTCACGCGGGGATCCATGAGTATGTACGTGACACCTGTGTCGATGAGATCGATTCGCATTCTACTCTTGCGAAGGAGCCTTCTCGCTTCGTCGAAATCGAATGATCGCTCTAACGATATGCTCGAAAGCCGCATTCCGAGCTTGCTGTCAGCCCGTTCTATCACCTTGCGGCCAATTCTCTTCCTAAGCAGTCGGAGCGCAGCGCGCGCGTTCTCGATTCTTCCAAGAACCTTGATTGGTGTTTGATACCTAGCGATCACGCCGCCGTTCTCTGCCACAACAAATCCAGATGTGCCTATCAGCTGTGCGAGCGATCCCGTTGCGGGCAGGTTTCTTCCACTGATCAGAATTACTCTGACGCCTCGCGCCTCAAGTTCTCTGATCTTCTCAACAGCAGTGGTATCAAGCCTGAGGTCGGCATCTGTCAGCGTATAGTCGATGTCGGTTGCAATGACATGTATCTCTGGCATTGTTGGTCTGTGCTTCATCATCCAACTGCAAGTTAAAAAGGAACGCAATGGCGCACGCTTAGACCTGAATATGCAATAGCATGTGAGTGCCAGAGTTGCCTGCGATGAAGAACGTACAGCTGAAGCTCGTTTCCTTTGACTTGGATGGAACGATCTTGCGAGGCCGAATACTCGACTACGCAAAGATCCCGGAGGCGCTGCATCGCAAGATACACGAGACCGATAATCTCATGGATAAGGGAGAAATCGGATACGAGGAATCACTGCAAATCGAGTACGCTCATTTCTCTGGAATGAGAGTCGATGGAATTGCTCCGGACCCCGACAAGCTACCGCTGGTCGATGACCTTGACGAGACCATTGAAAGGATCAAACGTGTGGGCGTCAGGGTCGTGATTCTGACCGATAATCCTTCGTTCGCGGCGGAACCTCTTAGGACGCGCGGGTTCCAAGACATTATTGCAAGCGAAGCCGAGATTTCCAACGGCATGTTGATGGGGGGAATTAAGATCTTGGCAAACAAACTAGTCGGCCTGCGTGAATATTGTGCGCGTCATGGAATCGAACTGGCATCTTGCGCGCACGTGGGCGACTGGACCAATGACATAGTCGTCTTCAAGAACGTAGGAATTTCAATCGCATTCAACGCGTCGGAGCAGAGCGTATCGAAAGCTGCGACCTACACGGTAAATAGCGACTCTCTGCTGGATGTCTACCGCGTCCTAGAACCGAACCTTCCAGCTCGATGAACCCGCTCCACTAATCTCGCGTCCTGTGAACGTCGTGCAAACTTGCTTTCGCGCTCCAGTTTCTTCCACCAGGGCGGTACTCGAGGACGCGGCGTGCTGTCGTGTCTATCGTAAGGCTTGAGATCAAGCACAGGTGTGCCATCATATGCATCAAGACCCCTCACTGTGAGAACTGTACCCCTCTTGCTGAGCAGCTTCACGAGCGTGAGTGCGATTGGATTCGGACGGTGAGGGGACCGGGTGGCAAAGATTCCCCTCTCTTTGATGTCGGCTCGCCCTCTAGGGTGAACCATCAAGCTACCTTCCCATCTTGGCGCCTCGTGCAACAAGAAGAGCACGTACACGTGCGAGAATCCCTCGAGGTCTTTCAGTCCTCTCGCGTATTTGCGGTCAATGATGATCTTCGAGACCGCGGTTCTGTGTCGCAATTCCTCGTGGTTGGCATCCGTCATAACATATCCTATTGGTATGAAGCTGAACTGCATTTCCTGCACTCCAAGCGCTAGCTGACCGTTTCACTATTGAAATGAAAAACTAGAATTGGATGTCCGGAACGGAACGCACAATGTGCTTGCCTATGTGCGTCTCCAGTTCTGGCCGGGTTTCCTATTCAGTTCCAATCGCTTCTCTGCGTTTCTTCGAACATGCATTCTGGGAACCAGAGAGCGCTTGTTTGCTCCTTGGACTTTGGGCGTTTGCTGCCGGACTTTCCCAGCCTTCGTAAGAGATCCGTGAGTTGGTATCGTCAACACCTCCCATGACGCGTAAGGTTGTCAGCCCTATTCGAATCAGCTCATCTTAAAGGTATTCTCAAGGAGACGGCGTAGCGGACTCCCAGAACGATCAATGATAATCTACGACGATCCTATGAGGACCGGCCTGCCGGAGGCGTCTCTTGTTGACTTTCCGAACTCTGGCAGTCCTCTCAGGATCTCGCTGCTGAAGACGGGGCCGTCTTTGCAGGCTAGGTAGGGTCCGATACAGCAGCTGCCGCAGATCCCTGACCCGCACTTGAATATGCGTTCGAGGCCCGCTTCGGCGGGGATTCGTGCTTCTGCTGCGAGATCCACAACCTTCCTCATCATCACCTCGGGACCGCAAGTGTACACGCGATCAAATGATCTTCCGTGCAGGATTCTTGCGGCCTCATCTGTGGCGAGCCCTTTGGTTCCAGTTGACCCGTCGTCCGTTGTGATGCTGGCGATTCCTTTAGTTTCTTTGGAGAGGCGTTCTATCTCGTTCTTGAATAGAAGTTCTCGACTCGTGTGGGCTCCAAGGACGAAGCTGCATTCGGCTCTCGTCGAGGCGAGTCTACGAAGGAGCGCAAGCAGGGGGATTGCTCCGGTGCCCCCAGCGATGATGAGTGCTTTCTTGACGCCGGTGATCGTGAAGCCTCTTCCGTATGGGCCGCGGATCCCGACGAGATGCCCAACTTTCTTTCTAAGAAGCGCTGCGGTACCTTCGCCGCGTTCCTTCACGGTGATCGTGACAATGTCTTCTCTGCCAAGTGGCAAAAGGCTCATGGGAACCTCGTCCACCCCGGGTGCCCAGACCATTCCGAATTGACCCGGCCCCGCGGCCGCTGTCAAGTTATCCCTGAAACTGAGCGATCTTGTGCTTGGGGTCTCATCGACGGACTGTAGAATAGGCACCACCCTCGGTCGATTAAGCACGTAGCCAGGCTTCAGGAGTGGGGCGCCCATGGATCGCAGCTCGGTGGATTCATGTGTGCACTCGCATCTGGTGCAGTAAAGACTTTCGAACGATTTGCCAGTACCAACGTCCTCGTGACTGCGCTACTTTGGACACGCGATACTGTTCTCTTGGAAGAAGTACCTCGTGCCGCCAAGAGCCTCGACATCAAGCGGCCTAACGTTCACAACGATTGGGAAGTCTCGGACCACGTCGCCGATCGCTAGGCAGTGCCCTGCGGGCAAGTCTTTGACTAGCAGTTTGACGCTCTCGCCGTCGATCTTGGCGGCTCTGGCGACGACATCCAGGTCGCGCTCGTTTGTGAAGTTGAAGAGGAATATGTTGTCTGCTTGCCTGTAGATGCTTTCCTGGATCGTGTCTGGCTGATTTGTGATGAACGTGGTGAATATCCCGAGGTGTCTCATTCGAGTGACTATGTCGTCCCAGTATGTCTCGCGTAGGTAGAGGTGCGCTTCCTCCGCAAACAGAAACACTGCTCTAAGTCGATTACGTGAGAGCAGTTCGGTAATCTTGCTCAGAAGGAGTTCGACAACGATACGGCGAATCATGAACGATTGATTCTTCATGTTGACAACAACGGCTTCTCCTGCTGCCAACCGTTCGAGCAGCTGACGCGAGTTTGCCGCTGAAGGATCGTCGGTGAAGATTCCAGAATCGGCGAGCGTGTTGTATCTAGACTGGAGGGCGTCGCGTACGCTTTCGTGGCAGTCAGAATCCGCGATCGCCTCTCCGAGCGACTTCACTGTCAGCTCATTCTTCTGTTCGAGCTGACGCCAGATCCTTGCGAAGACACGAGCGGATGTTCCCGGCAGGTCTAGTGCGTGAAGGAGGATATCCATCATTGTCCCCAAGCCAACTTCGGCCAGCGTGAATCTCAGACTCAGCCTGGGCGTTAGCACTGCGATCTTGCCTTCGTATGGGCTACTCTCTCCGCTTGCTCGGCGCGTGAGGTTGGTGTATTCTCCGTTCACGTCGAGGATCAGGCAGGGAGCACCGTGATCGAGAAGGCTCATTGCAAGTAGTTTGGAGAGGTGCGATTTGCCGGTTCCCTTCTTCCCAGTTACGATGTTGAGTCTGCCATCGAGCGTCTTTGCGTCAATTGTGAACTTGGGGTTCTGCTTGATTCCTCCGAGTAAGATCGGTCTGCTCGGCGACGGTTCGGACGCTACGGTTTCGATGGGGAACTTGGAGACCGAGGAGTTGATTCTTGAGGGAAGCCACGACACGTCGTGTGTTGGGTGGCCATTCTCAAGAGCGCCTCTAATCTTGCAGAGTAGGAGTTTGGTGTCTTTTAGCACAGCGACTTGCGATGAAATGTCGAGAGGATCGACGTCGTTCCCCTGTATCGATTCCTCCGTCATCACATCCCGCAATATGTCCTCCAGTATTCCTGGGATGTTTGCGAACTGTATGTCGATGACTTGAATGATCAGCCCTCTATGTGATCGTTGATCTTCAACGATCAGGTAGTCACCCTTGTTCACTTCTTCCTCGGGAAAGCTGATTAGCTGCATGACGTCGCCCTCCTTGCGGTAGATTTTCACTGTTCTATGCTGCCCCCCAAGTTCCGAACGGGCCGAAGAGCGACTTTCTCAGGTTGAAGCGGGGCGCGATTCTCAGTCCGTGAGCGAAGGCTAGGTGACGTTGCACTGCGATTACGTCGTTGGCGGTGAATGTCGAGAAGATGTGGGCGAGCCTAAGTGTTTCCGGGTAACCTTGCATGACGACATCGCTTGCGATGAGTCGATTCATCGCTTCTATTCGCTCCTGTTGCGGAACTTGGCGATCCGCATCCAGTCGGAAGGCGAATCCGTTGTCGGCGAGTTTGGCAACGTAGACGTGGCCGGCGAGGCGAACTGGATGAGACTCGAACTGCCCTCTGACGGCTTGATCGACGTCGACGACACATGGTGCCTGAGCGCCGGAGACTAGCGAGGTGATCCTTCTGCCAAAAGCACAGAGCTTCGTGCTCTTCGAAAATGCCAGTACGACGCTTCCTCTTTCTCTTGCGGACTCCATGATGCGAGCGAGATGTGCTGACGGGTTGTCTGGTGTTCCGACAGTGAGCGAACCGTCGAACAATACGACCGCGTTTTGAAGGGAGGAGCAGATTTCCCGCTGTATCCATCGTTCAAGCGTGTTACGTAGTCGACTTATTGCGCGTTCTGTGAAGAATTGACTTGACCCAAATCCAAGAGCGATGGAAGATGCTGCTTCGTCCGAGCTTTGTCCCAGGTGGAAGGCCAAGGGGCCGCATCTGATGTATTGGTATCCTTGATCGGACCTCCACACGACTGCTCCTCTGATTGCGGCCAAGACGCCGGTTTCAGTTTCGCCGATCTTGAGACTGGAGACATCTACCGCCGCTACGGGCGATTCTTCAGATGGCTTCAGATGAATCGTTTCGCAGTCATCAGAGTCATCGATTCCAAGAGCAGAGATTGCGTCGGGCGACTCATCATCAATGCTCATGGCGAAGATCGATGTTTCCCTTGGACTGAATGCTCGGCCGTTCACCTGTTGCATCGTCTTGCTGCTCAGTTCTACGAGAAACGCGGGTAGTAGTGAGCGTTCGCTGTTCTCCAAACGTAGCGAACTGCTTATCTCTTCAATTGAAGCATGTGTCATCTGGGTGCGGTGGATCATCAGATTCTCACCCCCTGTTACGGGAGCTGGCAGAAGCTCCTGTTCCCGCCGCACCCGAATTTCCCCCATCCGAGCGCGACGGTTGTGACCCTCACGGTTCTTGGGCGACCCCTCCTTCAAGACCGCTAGGCGAAGTCTGCAGCTCCTGTTCCATCTTCATGATGCCAGCAGTTGTGATCCGGTAGGTTCCGCGTGCGGCTCGTTCGATGAGACCTTGCTTCTGGAGTTCCGCGATTGTGTTTCTGACCGTCTTCAGCGCCTTGCTCACGGATCTGGCTATCTCTTCAGCGTACAATTCATCGCTTGAACGTTTTTGGAACTTGCTTGCCACATGCGCCCCCATCAGAACCGCAGTGATCGCTTTCTCAGCCGGCAGATCCGTCTGCAGGAGAAGAACCTGCCCATCCGATGTAATCTTCAGAATCTTGGAAAGTGAATCAAGCAAGGTTCTGTATTCCGGGAGATAGAGAAGTTTCGAGGCTGCATCGTAGCTTGGAACGGCGCGGGACAGAAACGCAAGCACCTCGCGGAGTACCTCGTCCACTGTTCCCTTCGCGGTGTGCTTCAATTCGCCGAGTTGTAGCTCGACTGTGAGAGTTTTCTCTTCGCTCAGTTCCAATCAACCCTTCAGTTTTGGAAGTACGTCTTGTCGGAAGCGATGCAGTCCGAAAGTTGTTACACGGTACTCGCCCTTCCCAGTTCTTTCCACGAGGCCTTCGCCGGAGAGTTCACTCAGTCTGCCTGCGACTGTGCCGGATCCTTTGCCGGTGAACGAGATGAGATCCGATGCGAGGAGAGTTTCCTTTTCTGACCTTCCGGTTTCGAATGCGACCTTTGCTCTTACGAGGTTGAGCATGACAAGTTCGCGATCTGTCAATGCTTCCAGCGGTGTTAAGATCACAACGCCTTCTGGTGTGACTGCAAATACTCCCGCGGCTTCTCTGAGAAAATCGGCGAAGTTGACTGTGAGGGTGATCCGTGAGACCACGTCTAGTGCGGGAATGGTCTCAGAGAGGAATTGGAACACGCCTCTGAAGACCTCTTCAGGGTTGCCTCTGATTGTCTTCTCCACGTCGCGGTATCTGATTACGACTTCAACTTGTCCTTGTTCACTCACTTCGTGTCCCTCGCCGGCCTGACCGATTGAATGCCCCCGTGCACCGCTCGCTATTACATTCACCTCTCTAGTCATCACGCACTCTAAAAGCTCTTACGCGTGCGCCCTATCGTCAAGAGTAACGCCTTGCATAATTCAGAGTGGGGCGCTCAACTAAGCTCGCAGGAAAATACGAGTATATGTGATCAGAGGTTTCCGCTAGATGTTACTCGGCATCACTTCACTTTCACTCAATCACATGGGGGGTCAACAACGATCTTCATACGCAAACCTCATATTCCATCTATGGATTACGCCTTGATGGAGAGCCTTGAGGTACAACGAACTAAAGACTGCAATTCTGAACCTGCTCACAACCGAAGGATGGTGCGACTCTAACCGCATCATAGAGCGGGCACGGTCAGAATCAGGACTCTCAGCCTCTTCCCGTGCAGTTAGGATGGCGCTTCTGCGATACCACCGACATGGTCTCTTGCACAGGGAGTGGCGTCGAGGAGAGTATGTCTACAGGCTTTCCGACAGAGGTGCTAGAAGGTTGGTGTGGCTGAGAGGTCTCACCAATGACCGGTTGGCAGGCTCAGTCGAGTCCATGACGCATTCAGGATTGAATGGACCGAACCCCTCTCAGTGAGGGAATAACCTCTGCTCGTACCCACTGCAGTCCGGCGCCAGAGAGCGAGTACCGGCCCTTCTCGGTGATCAGCTTTCCATCCTTGCGCAGCTCGCTTGCTCGTGCTCTAATGACGTGCGGTTTGGTTGTCTTCCAGCTTGCGTTGAGGAGATCGCTCAGCTCCCTGTCGCCCAGTGGGTTGGGCTGAGCCTTGTAGAGCACTAGACCTATGGCCTCCTTGGCTGTAAGCGAGTCGAATGGAATCGTGAAATGTGGCCTTCCGTCGGGTCCCGTCTCCAAGATCCCCTCCAGATCCTCACCACCCAAGGTATCCATGCTGGTGGGCTCGGTCCGAGCCACTTCCTGCGCAGAGCCGGAGTAGGATGGTTGCTGAGCCATCAGTTCCTCGAACTTTTCCTTGACATATCCGAACTCGCCTTCAAGCTCGACCTCGAAGCTTCCCCGTCGAATTCGAAACCGCAACTTGTTCTCAGCTGACAATCGAATCGACTCAGAATAGGATGATCATCGCATTTCACTCTTGTCGTAGCATGACTACGATAGACGCTTCGAATCAGCATCTCTTCAAGAGCCTCTTGACGCGTGACATTAGCGAAGGAAGGTCAACCTTCAGTAGGGCTGAAACGACTAGTACTGATGCAACTGCGGTGGCGATGATGTATTCGTTCGAGAGAAACAGTCCCTGAAACGTGATGGTCGATTGCCGGCGCGCGCTTCGTCCAATGAGCCTTGAGCGAAGGCATAATTACCCCCGTTGAGTGCTGTGAATCTGCGGCCGCGGCCGTAGTCTAGAGCATAGGATCGTCTAGATTAGACGGAGAACATGCGGATAGTCTGGTCTAGGACATAGCAAAGCGTCCAATGGCCTTCCATC
>CAZRNA010000007.1:0-42865 GCA_964601325.1 uncultured Candidatus Bathyarchaeia archaeon | reverse complement strand
CAAGGTAGGCGGAATGGCCTCAGCCGACCTAAGGTCCGGGTCGACTCGCGTTGGCTTCGAGATACGGGACCTCATGACTGGTGAGGCAGGAGTGCTCGCCCACGTCAACGAAGCGACTGGCCCAAGAATAGGCAAATATCATGTGAAGAGCGAAGATCTGGACAGGATAGGAGCAGAGGCGATAGTCTCCGCGATCAAGCATGCGGATCTCATCGTAATAGATGAAGTAGGCCCTATGGAGTTGACTTCTCGCCGATTCAAAGACGCAGTTCAGGCTGCCCTAGCTTGCGGCAAATCTTTGTTGGGGACCGTTCACCGAAACGCACAGGATCCGCTAGTTCAGGCGATACGAAGAGATCGAGCCGTCGAGGTGATTGAGGTGACGAATGAGAACAGGGATTCTCTGCCCAACGTTCTCTTGCAGCGGCTCACGACCGGTTAGCAGTATCCTCTTCGGAGACGAGTCTCACGGTCTGTTCTTCGGACGAGGACGGCGGGTGCTTCTCGCCCATGTAGTTGAGTCCTAGGAAGTATATCTCTGAGCTGTCGCTCCTGCTCGCCGGAGGCTTGACGATCCTAATCGTCTGAAAGGATCGCTCAAGATTCGATCTGAAATCCTGAAGATCTGGTCCGTGGAATGCCTTTGCGAAGAATGTGCCGCCTCTTCGTAGGATCCGCCTCGCGATCTCAAGCGACTGGTTCGCCAAGTACATCTGCCGAGCGTGGTCGATCTCCCAGGAGCCGGTCAGATTAGGTGAGACATCGGAAAGCACGACATCGACACGACCTGGCACCTTCTCCATTATCAGATCGGGGAGAGTAGGATCCTCAATGTCCCCCGCTATTGTCACGATGTTGTGCCCTGAGAATGGTTTGATCTCTTGTTTGTCCACTCCGAGAACGAATCCTGATTCGCCCACTGCTTCTTGTGCGATCTGAAGCCATCCGCCCGGAGCAGCGCCAAGATCGACGACGTTCCCACCACGTTTGATGAATCTGTAGCTCCTATTCACTTGGAGGAGCTTGAAGCTCGCTCGGCTTCTGTAGCCTTTATCCTTGGCGAGCTTGTAGAATTGGTCTCTACGGCGTTTCTGGATCCATCGACTGGACAAGACTATCTTCCGGAAGCCGATCCACTAACTGAGGCGACGATCCATTGGTTGATTCTTTCGCACCTTGCTGGGGTTTCCGCGCCCTCTTGAGCGCATCTTGCCTCGATGTCGCAGAATGAGCAGGGTACGTCGATGATGGAGTCTATGCTCGAGTACTTGCGTCTGGCAAACACGCGATACGTCCATCGGCCAGTATGCAGTTCGCGTTTCCTTTCGATCAGTCCTTTGCGCTCTAGCCTAAGTATCGCCCTTGAGCCTTCTCTGCTGTCTGCCTTCATTTCTCTCCATAGGGCCGACTGGAGAATCCCTTCGTTTCCTCTGTCCATGACTATGCGTAGGACATCCTGCTCGGTTGGACCCCTTCTTGGCATTCGGTAACCTTCTTGGATTCGTCTTCTGAGGACCCAGTACAGCATGTGGTGTGGTAATTAAGACGTTTGAAAAGCCATCTAGGCCTGAGATTCGGCCAACGCTAGGTGATTCGTGCCCCTGATTGAATCTCACGGTCTGTTGTTAGGAGGGCAAGCTTACCATCTATCTCGGCTGCCAGGAGCATTCCCTGCGAAACCTCACCGGCAAACTTGGTCTGCTTCAAGTTCGTGAGGAAGATCACCCTTTTCCCGACGAGCTCGTTCGGCTCGTAGTAACCTACCAAGCTTGACACGGTCTGCCGGGTCCCAACGGTGCCCAAGTCCACCAAGATCTTGTACAGTTTCTCCGTCCTCTTGACCCGCTCGACGCTCGTAATGACTCCCGCTCGCATGTCTAGTCGCTTGAAGTCCTCAAACGAGATCTCCTCAGCCAACTATCCACACCTGGCTTGACAATGGCCGTCTCGGCCTTATGAGCCTCACCAAGCGCCTGTGGCGGGTACGGATCACCACCTAGTGTGCGCTCGAATGGAGAGCCCATCGGGGCTACGCCTTGACTCCTTGCCCTCTGTAGGCCTCACTTCCCTCCATCCTTGATTACCCGAACAACTCATGAGTGGACGATATGGCAAGATGTTGTTCCTAGTCACGAATTCGGCCATTCCGTTGCGCTGTCAACCGCATGAGCTGTGTAGACGCGAATGCAAAATAAGCATCGGCAATACAGCCTAAACCGGAAAATAGCGCAAGCGTTATTAGGTTTGCAGAGACGGAACATTGTCTCAGTGAATCTTGTCTTGGCAAAGAAGAAGAAAGCTAAGAAGTCAATAAAGAAGAAAGCGCGAAAGGCAGCCAAGAAACGCGTTGTGAAACGAAAACCCGCTCCACCCCCAGCCCCTATGCCGGAACCTGTCTCTACTCCTGCTCCCGAAGCACCGCCGAGCGCCCCGCCCGAAGGCACCTCTTCGACCCCCTCAACGCCCACCTGGTAGCCGAACGCACTGTCGATCTCCATTTTCTTGGAGCCGATCATTCCAGCGAAGCTTCCGCCAATTTGGCCTAGAGCAGTATCTGTCGGCCGCTTCCCGTTCGGATAAGCGGCCAAGAGTCATAAGGACATCATGCTAGACTTGCATGCCTGAAGCCGCTTTGATATCGAACAAGGGTGAGCTCATCAACAACGGTACCGACGGAGCCACAAGACGAGCTCGGCGACTCGTCCTCGAGACCTTGGAATTCACTCTCGCGTCGGTCGACCCCCACGTTCTTGTCTCGCAAAAAGTGAACAGACGAGGAAACAGACTCCGCGTGGAAAACCAGGATGTTCCGCTCAACGCATACAACCGCATCTACGTTGTCGGTGCGGGAAAGGCCTCTGGAGCTATGGCGGAAGCACTTGAAGCAATCCTGGGGAACAGGCTCTCAGGCGGGCTAGTTGTCGTACCAAGCGGACAGCAACCACCCAAGCTGGGGAGGGTCAGATTCGTCACAGCCCCTCACCCGACTCCTGACACGGACAGTGTGAACGCAGCGAAAGCACTCATCACACTGGTTGAGGGACTGAACAGTCGAGATCTTCTCATTTGCCTGATATCGGGCGGGGGCTCCGCCCTTCTGTCACTTCCGACAGAACCCCTGACGATCGACGACAAGGGAACCGTCGCTCGATTGCTTATGAATGCTGGCGCGAATATCGTCGAACTCAATACCGTTCGAAAACACTTGTCGAAGATAAAGGGTGGCTGGCTGGCCAAGCGCTCTCACGCCGGGAGGATTCTAGGTCTAATAATCTCCGACGTTGTGGGAGACAGACTCGATTCAATCGCATCAGGGCCGATCTCGCCTGATGCCACCACCTTCTCAGATGCAATCGCGGTGCTGACAAGATACAACCTTTGGGAGATTATCCCTAGCAGCGCAACAAAGATACTCGACGAAGGAACCAAGGGAAGCATTCCCGAGTCCCCGAAGTCGGGAGATCCCTGCTTCCACAGAGTAACCTACCACTTCATGGGAAACAGCAGAGTTGCATGCACCTCTGCAAGGAGGTACCTGCAATCGAAAGGCGTCAAAGCAGAGATACTGACTTCGTGCGCCACCGGAGAAGCACGAGGCCTCGGCTCATTCATTGGCTCTCTAGCTAGAGAGATCGTTCAGTTTGACGAGCCTTTCAGAAGACCATGCGCGTTCATCGTGGGTGGAGAGACCACAGTGACAGTCACCGGCTCAGGTCGCGGAGGGAGAAATCAAGAGTGCACTATGGCATGTGCCGAGAAGATTCAGGGTCTGAAGGGCGTTGCCATGGCGTCGATTGGGAGTGATGGAATAGACGGCCCAACAGATGCTGCCGGGGCCATAGCGGATGGAATGACTATTTCTCGATCTGAAGAACTCGCCCTCAAATTCGACGAATTGCTGGCCCAGAATGATTCCTATAGGTTTTTTCTGCCTTTGAAGGATCTTGTCATGACTGGAAGGACAAACACAAATGTGAATGACGTGTCAGTTGTGGTCCTGATCTGAAGAACGCGATTGTGGGTCACCATGTCAGCTGAGATCATGCGCAAGATGTTCAGTCCGAAATCGTTGGCACTGATAGGTGCATCGAGAGAGCCTGGAAAGCTTGGACACATTACGCTCAAGAACCTGATTGACGGGGGATTCAAAGGTAAGATATTTCCGGTCAACCCCGAAGCCCTTGATGTGCTTGGGCTCAAGGCCTACCCCAGCGTGAAGAATATCGCCGACGAGATAGATTTGGCTGTGGTTACCGTCCCCGCCATTCTGGTTCCAAAAGTAATACGTGAATGCGGTGAAAAAGGAATCAAAGCTGCGATCATCATATCGGCTGGGTTCAGAGAGACCGGATCTCAGGGCGAGGCACTGGAGCAAGAAACGCTGGCGGCCGCGAGGGAGGGAGGAACAAGGATCTTGGGGCCGAATTGTCTCGGGATCGTGGACGCGTCCGAATGCATTGACGCAACAATATCCAGAGTCATTGACCCCAAGACGTTGAGAACGGGGAACATCGCGTTTGTATCGCAGAGCGGAGCTTTTGGCGCCTCGCTATATTCTTGGGCTCAAGGAAGAGGCATAGGTTTTGACAAGCTCGTGAGCTTTGGCAACATGTCCGATATTGACGAATCTGACGTGTTCGAATACTTTGCAAGCGATCCAAAGACCCGAGTGATTGTCATGTACATGGAGGGCGTGAAGGACGGGAGGAAATTCATGAAGACGGCTAGGCGAGTAACCGCGGTGAAGCCGATAGTCATTATGAAGATAGGCAGGAGCAGCAGAGGCTCCCAAGCGGCCAAATCTCACACGGGCGCGCTCACAGGGTCAAGCGCGATATATGATGCCGCTTTCAAGCAGTCGGGCGTGATCAAGGCGAACAACACGACTCAAATGTTCGATTTCGCCAAAGCATTTGCCACTCAACCCTTGCCCAAAGGGAACAGAATCGTGGTGGTCACGAACGCGGGCGGTCCAGGTGTCGCCGCAACTGACACATGTGAACAGGAAAGTCTCGAACTGGCTGAGATAGGGGACGACACGCGACGAGCCATAAGAGCACTCATCCCGTCATTTGCTAGCGCGTTGAACCCCGTGGATACGACGCCGCAGGTAAGCCCGACAATCAGTGGAGAGATACTCAGCATCCTGTTGAACCAGAAGTCTGTTGATGGAGCGATATCTATTATCGTGGGGTCCAAGCCGAGGAAGTACGCTGAAGAGGTCGTCACTGCACACTTAACAGTCGCAAAGACCTGTGGTAAGCCATTGCTCCTGTCGTGGACAGCGGACAAGTCGGCCGAAGATCTTGTTATGGGACTTGAAGAGAGCGGCGTTCCTGTGTATGAAACGCCGGAAAGAGCAGTAGAGTCCATGGGCGCCCTCAGAAAATACGCTGAATTCCTCCGCACTCGAATGTGATCTCGTCCTCGCGGCAAGCCTGACGAGTCAACGCAAGTCTCATTAGCTGCTTACGTGCTGGAATCCCGAACGGCTCGAAGAACAGGTCATGGATCCAACGACATTCGGAGAGAATTGTCATGGCACGTTTCAAGGTGCTTCTTACCGACAAGATTGACCCAGCTGGAATTAAGATACTAGAGAAGGTTGCAGAGGTTAAATTCTCATCGTCAGTGTCAGAAGACGTTTTGACGAACGAGGCCAGCGATGTTGATGGAATGATCGTGCGTGTTCCAGCCTTTGTCACGAGGAGAGTCCTAGAGAACGCAAGAAGACTCAAGGTGGTTGGTAGGTTCGGAGTTGGATATGAGAACATTGACGTGGAAGCCGCCACTGAGAAGGGCGTCGTGGTAACATATACTCCAGGAGCTAATACACTCTCTGTGGCTGAGCACGTCATCGGTTTGATGTTCGCCCTAGCTAAACAAATCACACAGACCGACAACGCTGTCAGGAAGCACGATTGGGAGATGAGACTTCACTATTCAGGCATGGAGCTCGCCGAAAAGACGCTGGGTCTCGTAGGTCTGGGACGAATTGGAACCTGCATTGCGGGCTTGGCGCGTGGTTTGGGTATGTCTGTTCTGGTTTTCGATCCATACGTGCCGAAGGAAAGAGCGGGTGAGCTTGGCGTCGAGCTGCTCACCTTAGAGCCACTCTTGACCCGGTCGGATTTCATTGTGATCTGCTGTGCATTAACTGATGAGACGCGAGGCCTGATCGGCGAGAAGGCCCTCGCCCTGTTGAAGCCGACGGCGTACCTGGTCAACGTCGCCCGAGGCCCAATCGTGAACGAGCAAGCACTCATCAGCGCCCTACGCGACAAACGAATCGCCGGCGCCGCCCTGGATGTGTTCGAGAAGGAGCCCCCGGACCCAAACAACCCACTACTAACACTCGAAAATGTAATTCTGAGTCCGCACATTGCTGGCGTTGCCCAAGACGCTTCGAGAAGAATCAGCGTCTGGGTTGCCGAGGACGTGGTCAGGGTACTGAACCGCGAACCTCCGAAGTACCCTGTCAATCCTCAAGTTCTCAAAGGCTAGAGGATTTGGAAGAGAAGATTTGCTCGGTGCTACGTACATAGAAGACTCTACAGCATCGGCAAACTAACGACAGCTGATCCCACGGGGCACACTAGTCTATCTTGAGAGGCCTTATGGCTTCTGGCGGTATGTAGAGATACACATCTCTCTTCTCAACCGTAGAGGACAGAGTGCAGAACTTGTGGGTCGTCACTGTCAGCTGGCAGTCACCAACTTTAACATTGTGGTCCGTCACTGAACCTCGATAGTCCCGAGAAACAACCTCCCCTCTAACCACGTTCTCTGAAAAATCAGGTTTGGTCTCGTACATTCCGATCTCGTTGTATCTTATGATGACTTTGCGTGGCCCCTTTGCCACGTTGTCGCATCTTCCTCTGCACACTAGATCTACACCCATCTCAGGAGCCTCGACGTTGACGACTCCCTTCTTTTCGTTGACGTCCTTGACGTTTATCTTCAGTATGTTGGCTCTTCCGATGAACTCCGCCGCGAAGGTGGAGTCTGGTTGCTCATACAAGCTCCTTGGGCTTGATTCTTGCACTATTTTTCCGTCGTTCATTAGTATGATCCGGTCGGACATTACGAAGGCTTCTTCCTGGTCGTGCGTCACGTACACTCCTGTTATGCCTATCCGTTTCAGAAGGACATGCAGTTCTCCCCTCATCCTGTCACGCACTTTCTGGTCGAGATTGCTCAACGGCTCGTCCAAGAGGAGAACTTTGGGTTCATACGCCAAATTCCTCGCCAGAGCCACTCGCTGCTGCTGTCCGCCGCTGAGCTGTGAAGGATACCTGTCTTCCAGGCCGGTTAGGCCAACGGTCTCAAGGGCTGCTTTGACCCTCTTGTCTACGTCCTTCTTTGGGATGTTCCTGACCTCCAACCCATATGCGACGTTCGCTCGAACTCGCATGTGTGGCCAAAGCGCGTAACTCTGGAACACAAGTCCGAGAAGACGCTTTTCCGGTGAGACAAAGATGTTCTTGCTAGGGGAGGTAATGACGTTGCCATCTAGGAGAATCTCTCCCTCATCTATGTCTTCCAGACCCGCGATCGCCCTTAGGACCGTGGTCTTGCCGCAACCGCTTGGGCCCAGCAACGATAATATCTCACGTTCTTCCACGGTCAATGAGACATCGTTCACGGCCACGACGTTGCCGTACTTCTTAGTCATGTGTTTGACTTCTATCTTGTTCATGACGCCACAATACTCCTTTTGACTTTGATTCTCCTTTCAGCCTTTCGATAGCTTCTTTGCAGAGGTGCCTGGCGCGCGTCGGACGTAGGCCTGAATCACCAAGGCTACCATTATGAATAGGCTGAGAAAGACCGATGCAGCGGCCACCGTATTCAAAGCGAACGCATGCTGGGACTGAAGGTTCAGTAGAAGCGTCGTTATCACGATGGACTGCGCAGTAACCAATAGGACAACCGCGCCGAGCTCCCTTAGCGAATTTATGAATGCGTAGAGGAAGCTGTTGAGCAATCCGCGTCTCATGAGGGGCAACACGACCTTGTAGAAGGTTCTTCCCCAGGCCGCTCCAGACACCCTTGAGGATTCCTCCAATTCATCAGCTATCTGGATCAGGCTCGCCGAAACCATTCTAGTGCAGTAGGGAAGATAGAGGAAAACCAGAGCCACTGATGTGAAGGGCGCCCTTTCCTCAGAAATCCAAAGGAAACTGAGCCAAGAAGGCGTTGCTGTTGTTCCTTTGCCCGACGAGTTCGTGAAACGCGACAAATTGAAGACGAAAGCATGCGTACAATATGCGCTGGAAGAGTTCGCTGCAAACTTGGTACTGCTTGACACCGGGCCAGCGAAATTGATGACGCCATTCTTCCCGCTGGAGGATCTTAGGAAAGTGCCGGGATTCGAACATGCCAGATATGAAGACCCATTATCCGGAGGAATCGGGAACTCGATCAGATTTATGGCCATGGCACCTAAGGATAACAAACTTAGAGTTCACGGCGTTGACAATCTTTACTGCGCCGGAGAGAAAGCCGGACCACATGTCGGACATACAGAGGCCGCTGTGACAGGCACACTGGCGGGCCACAACGCTGTGCGAGGAGCGCTGGGAATGGAGTGCCGAGAAATTTCAACAAAGACGGCCATAGGCGATTTCATATCTTTCGTGAACACGCAAACCGAGTCAGAAAATGGTCAGAAACAACGCTACACTTTCTCCGGCGGAGTGTACTTCGAAAGGATGAAGAAACTCGGACTGTACTCAACGAATGTCCAAGAGATAGGGCAACGGGTCAAGAACGCAGGTGTGGCTGGCATTTTCTCCGAGAAACTGACTTAGACCGCTGCGATCTGTGAACGCTCAAGATGCCACCTATTGTGAGAAGCGCTCTTCCCACATACGATCCACTAGTTCCTGTATGTGAGCAATCTCAGCATCGTTCAGGTGCCTGAATCGTTTCTGCGGAGCGAGATATTCCTTGACCGGTTTCCTTTGAGTGAGTCTGAGCGTTACGTTCAGTTTTCCGTTGTCGATTTCGTAGAGAGCCCAAGAGCCGGTCTGAACGGCGAGCCTTGCCATCTCGACGGTCTTGCTCTCCGGGAATCCCCATCCGGTGGGGCAGGGAGCATGAATGTGGATGTATCTTGGGCCTCGGATATCCGCCGCCTTCTTCACTTTCTTGATGAGATCAGCAGGATAAGCGATCGATGCGGTGGCAACATACGGCACACCGTGAGCCGCCATTATCGCCGGCATATCTTTTCTCAGTGTCAGCGGAATGTGCTGTTCTCCTCGTTTCTTCGTTCCCACCGGGGAAGTTGTGGTTGCTGCGTAGAGCATGGTGGTGCCGCTGCGCTGGTTGCCGGTGTTCATGTACGCCTCGTTGTCATAACAGATGTAGATGAAATCGTGTCCTCGTTCGGCAGCACCTGATAGGGTCTGGAGCCCGATGTCAGCAGTGCCGCCGTCTCCCGCGATGGCTACGAGGTTGACCCCTTGCCTCTTGCCTAATGCCTTTAGCCCAACATCCATGCCCGACACGACCGCGCCGCTCGTCTCGAAGGCTGTGTGTAGCGACGGGACAGTCAGTGGATATTCTCCGCGCGGGAAAACCCCGCCTCCCATTATGGAGACTTCCATGCAGCTAGTTGCCACGTGCACTATCACATTCCTTCCAAGCGCATTCAACGCGTACCTCAGTGCCAAGATTGCACCGCAACCCGGGCAGGCTCGATGACCGGCAACTAGGACTCCGTCTTGTTTGATTGATGACATGAGCTAACCTCCAACCAGGTTCTTGTTCAAACCGAGCCATTCAACCTCGGCTGCAGCTTCTCCAGTTTCGGCAGCATTCATTCCTTTTTCGAAGACCTGTTCAATGTTCTTCTGCGTGATGTCCCTGCCTCCCATGCCAGCGATGAAATTGAGCAAAACCGGTTTCTGTCCGAGATTCGACATACAAGTGGCAAGATCAGAGTAGACCGGAGCTCCGATACCGTATGAAACGGCTCTACTCACAGTTGCCAGAGCCTTAGCCTTTGATGCTATCCTCTGTACATCTTCCTTCGGAAATGGTCTGTAGCATCGAAGCTTGAGGACGCCGACCGGCCATCCTTTCTCTTTTCGCAGCTTGTCAGCCACCTCTTTGGCTGTACCGATCATGGTGCCCATTCCGGCCAGAATGACCTGTGCATCTTCGCACCTGTAACCTTCCACGAGTCCGTATTGTCTCCCGAAAGTCTGCTCGAATTCGCGATCAGCCTTCCTGATGATTTCTTTGGCGTGCTCTTGAGCTTCGTACTTCTTGTAGTCAAACTCCATTGTGAAGGCAGGCGGACATCCTCCGCCAGCAGCCAGCGGCTTCTGCACATCCATGAGCGCATGATAATCTGCATCTGGCCTGTAAGGCGGCAAGTATTTTCGAATGGCTTCTGAGTCAGGGATTTCGACGGGTTCTGAGGTATGCGAGAGAATGAATCCGTCTAGGCAGACCATAGTTGGCAATAGCACACCCTTGTCCTCTGCTATCTTGAAAGCTTGGATGACCGTATCCAAAGCTTCTTGGCAACTCTCCACGTAGATTTGTATCCACCCGGAATCCCTCTCGCCCATTGCGTCACTATGATCACACCACATTCCCAACGGCTGAGACAGCTGGCGGTTCGTTACCGCCATCACTATGGGTAGCCTCAAGCCGGCCGCAACATAGTTCAACTCGTGCATTAGCGCGAGCCCCTGTGAGCATGTCGCCGTGAATACTCTTGCACCGACAGATGACGCGCCGATGCATGCACTCATTGCGCCGAATTCGCTTTCGGCTTGCATGAACTCCGCGGCCAACTCGCCCTTCGCTATGGATTCTGACAAGTACTCGACGATTGATGTCTGCGGCGTGATTGGATATGCACTAACGACATTCACGTCTGAAAGCTTGGCCGCTTCAGCTACAGCCCTGCTTCCAGACATCAGCTTCCGGACAATCAAGTCTCGTCTACCTCCGCGACCATCTTGATAGCCTTGGCGGGACATTCATTTGCGCATATGCCGCAACCCTTGCAGTAATCGAGTTTCACCTCGAAAATGCCAGCTTGGGATTTGTAGATCGCTTCGTCCGGGCAGTAGATCTGACAGAGCCCGCACTTTGTGCACTTCTCTGTGTCGATGACAGGCGTGGTCGTTCTCCACTCGCCGCATTTGAAGGCGAGAGAGCCTGCAGGATTGCGAATCACCGGAGTGATTGGGAAGTTCTCCTTTGTCCAGTAAGGTTTCGACATGTCTAACTCCCCTGAGTTCTAGCCGAATTGTACGCTTCTTGCATCGCCTGGATGTTTCTTTCCGCGATCGCTTCCGGAAAACGACTCTTGACCGCCTCGAACAGAGACCGAAGCTGCACTTCCTTGGTCGCAGCCGCGAAAGCGCCTAGGATGACTGTGTTTGGGATGGCGCTTCCGGTGTGTTTGTTGGCGATGGAAGAGGCGTCGATAGCGCATACCTTCCCTTTGACGACTATTCCCGCCTCCTTGATTCCCTCTGGAGAGAGCGGGCTATTCACCACCACAATCCCGTCAGGTTTCAGCCCACTTGTCATGTTTTGGGACTTGCCAATGCTGGCGTCAAGGACAATAACGTAGTCAGGCTCATAGACTTGGGATCTGACTCTTATGGGCTTGGCGTCTATTCTCGTAAACGCCATCAAGGGCGCTCCTCTTCTTTCAGCACCGAACGTAGGAAATGATTGCGAGTAGTTGCCGTCCCTCATGGCCGCATCAGCAAGGAGCTCTGAAGCTACGACGGCACCTTGTCCGCCCCGCCCGTGAAATCTAATTTCCTTCATTTGACCACCCCATGACCAATGCTCGGGCACAATTCAGGCAATCTAGGTGAAATTCTGACTCGTGACGTAGCCGACGATACCAGAGGAAAATCCGTTCTTGTCACCTTTCCAGACGCCCAACCGCCTCGCTGATGCTACTCAACCCTTTGTTTATGTTGTCTATAGATGCCGCGTAGGAGATTCTCAGGTATCCTTCGCCGTTTTGACCGAAAGCCACGCCTGCGGTTGTGACGACTTTCGCATCATTGAGTAGATAATCAGCGAGCTCGGTTGAAGGCTTCCCTAATTTCCTCACGTCCGCGAAGGCATAGAAAGCTCCTTTCGGTCTGGCCACCGAGAAACCTTTCACCTTGTTCAGTCCATCGATAATCACGTTTCTTCTTCTCTCGAACTCTCTCACCATCTCTGTCACAGGCTCCTGTGGTCCTCTCAGCGCCTGCACAGCACCCTTCTGTGCGAACGAAGTCGCCGACCCAAGAGCGCTTTGCTGCATCTTCACAGCAGCAGATATGATCGCTTTTGATCCTACAAGATATCCTATCCGCCACCCGGTCATGGCATAGGCCTTTGAGAAACCATTGACAGTCAAGACTCGATCCGGATCGTGAGAGAGAGCAGCTATGCTGCAGTGTTCTTCACCATCGTAGATTATCTTTTCATAGATTTCGTCCGAGAGAACTAGAAAGGCACTCTTAGCCGCCAGTCCGTCGAGAACCTCGAGGTCACTCCTAGCCACGATTGATCCAGTGGGATTGCACGGCGAGTTCAACACGAGCATCTTAGTTCTAGAGGACAACTTCTTTTCTACATCTCTTGGATCTAGACGAAAACCATTTTCGCTCTTCAACGGCAGAGAGACCGGGACCCCTCCTGCCATCTCAATGCAGTTCCGGTATGTGTAGTAGCCAGGCTCAGGCACAAGTACCTCTTCCCCCGGTTCAACTGTGCACATGAGGGCCAAGTAAGCTGCCTCCTGGGATCCTACAGTAACGCAGATCTGGGTGGCAGGGTCTGCCTCGATCTTGTTGTCCTTCCTGAGTTTCTCTGCTATGGCTTCTCTCAGCTCTAGCAGTCCGGCGTTTGGTGTGTAATGTGTGAGGCCCTCGTCAAGAGCCTGTTTCGCGGCTTCTTTGATGTGACTAGGTGTATCGAAGTCAGGCTCACCGAGTTCGAAATGGATCAGCTTCTCTCCTTTGCGTTCCAATGCCTTCGCCTTATCGAACATCATCCTTCCCAAGAAAGGCCTGACACGAGTTACTCGGTCAGCTACTACATCCTTCATTCTTATCCCAACGACAGAGAATGACCTCTGTGTAAGAGAAAATCGATCTTAAGCCTTTCATGAGGTTTCGAATGTGGAATTGATAGACATTCTCGTGGAATTGCGAAAACCCGCCGAGTCAAGCTTTCTTGTGACGAGCCACTTCTCTGTTCACAAGAAATCTTGGTTCCTGCCCTTTGAGAATCCTCACAGCTTCCTCGGCGACTGTCAACTGAAGTCTCTTCATGGACTCGTCAGAAAACCCTGCCACATGCGAGGTAACAATGACGGTTGGTAGTGTTAGCAGTGGGTTGTTTGGGTCGGGGGGTTCCTTCTCGAACACATCCAAGGCGGCGCCGGCGATTCGTTTGTTACGTAGGGCACTGATTAGCGCCTGCTCATCCACGATTGGGCCTCGGGCGACGTTGACTAGGTACGCCGTCGGCTTCAACAGGGCGAGGGCTTTCTCGCCGATCAGGCCTCGTGTCTCATCAGTCAACGCGCAGCAGATCACAATGAAGTCCGACCGGCTCAGCAGCGGCTCCAAGGTGAGCAGCTCGACGCCAAGCTCGCCCGCCTTCTCCTTCGGCACGTATGGATCGAAAACCAGAACAGACATACCCAAACCGCGAGCCAGAGTGGCCAAGTGTGTTCCAACGCGTCCGAAGCCAACCATTCCTAGTGTCTTCCCGTAGAGCTCATTTCCAAGAAGTTCCCATCGCAACCACTTTCCGGCTCTCACCGCGTCATGCAGTTGTGGTATCTTTCTTGCGATTCCTATCATCAGTCCAAGCGCCAATTCTGCGACAGATATCGAGTTGACGCCCGGAGTGTTGACCACGTAGATTCCTTTCTCGGTCGCTGCTGCGACATCGATATGGTCGAACCCTACACCATAGGCGATTGCTGCCTTCAACTTCTCAGATGCAAGGATGGCCTCGCGGGTGATTCTACGAACGCCAGAGATAACCACTTCAGTGTCTTTCATGTCCCGGACCAAGTCAGCTTCCTTATCCCCTTCCGCCCAGACAACCTCTCCAGCACTACGCAGTAGTCTCATGGATTCATCAGACATGGGTCTGCGATCCGCAAACAGTATCTTCGACATCGTCTCGTTCCCACTGAGGCGACACCGTACAACATTTCTATTAGCCTTTCGAGCAGATTGCCCCTCAAGCCGGCGCCTCATCCAAGGACATGAGTCGCGACATGACTCAGCGGCGAAATGCTCCGTGCTGATCCTTGCCTTTTAGCCCTTTTCGCTCCGCAACACGGCCTGCAAAATAGCAAAATATACTACCTACGAGTCAGCTTTCGAACATCGGAGTGAAATGGAGGCACGCAATTGGATTTCCGTTTGACACCTCAACAGGAACTCTTCAAGAAGACTGTACGCGGATTCTGTGACGAGAAGTTGTTCCCAAGAAGTCGTGAGATTGATGAGAAGGAAGCCGGGATTCCTGAGGAACTGATCAAGGAAATGGTCGAACTCGGTATCTTCGGCGTTACGATCCCTGAGCAATACGGAGGTTCCGCTAGCCCCGGCGAAGAGATGGTCTACGCGATGCTTGCGATCCATGAGATTGCTCGCGGCGAACTGTCAATGTCATTGCCAGTCTACACCTTGCTGAATCTAGGTTGGAGTTATCTGATTGTTCGGCATGGATCTGACGAGCTGAAGAAAGAGGTTCTCCCAAAGATCGCGTCTGGCGAATGGTTCATTGGGATCTGCACAACCGAGGCAGGTGGCGGATCTGACCTCGCCAACATCAAGACAACGGCGAAGAAGGCAGGCAATGATTATGTGATCAACGGAGAGAAGACGTACATCAGCGGCGTCGTTGAGGCAACAAAACGAGGAGGAGGACACCTAACACTCTTCCGAACCGCTCCCGAACTTGGCAACAAAGGCATGACGTTCGCATATGTCCCTGCGAAACTGCCAGGCATGACCTACACTACATTTCGAGACATGGGCCGCATGGGCCTAAGCACCGGAGGTTTCTCCTACAAGGACGTGAAGATACCAGCGAAGTACGTTCTCAACAAGGAGAACAGAGGATTCTACATCAACATGGAAGGTTTCAATGTTGCCCGAGTCCTGGTTGCGAGCGCGTGTCTAGGCGGTGCAGAGAAATGTCTTGAGCTCGGCACAGATTATGTCAAGCGACGAGTACTTTTCGGACGACCGCTTGCAAACTTCGAAGGCATCTCATTCGAGATCGCAGAGGATCTGACTGAACTGGAATTGGTCAAGAATATGCTGCTTCGCGGGGCCTGGATGATTGATCAGCACTACAAGGACGGCAGCTTCAGTAACAAGGAGATTAACCAGACAATTGCCTTCTGCAAGCTGAGAGCGCCACTCTTGGGCGTTGAGATAGCGAAGCATGCGATGATGTATCACGGCGCACTCGGATACAGCAAGGACAGCCCGTTGGAGATGTGCATGCGAGGCCTCATGTCCTATGTCGTCGGCGCAGAGGGCGGAGCCAACATCATGAAGATAATCATCGCACGGGAGCTCATGGGGGACATCGCGGTCCCCTACCGCTGACCGGATCCCAGAACAGTATCGCACAGAACCCGCCGTGAACTCTCAACAACAGTCTGGAAACTCACCTTCAGTCCGGAGATCAGACGTGGAACACGTCGACGCCGTGATCATAGGCGCAGGGCTCGCAGGCCTATCCTGCGCCTACACGCTCGCGAAATCAGGCTTGGACGTGTTGGTTGTCGAGCGAGGCGACTATCCCGGAAGCAAGAACGTAACCGGGGGTCGCCTCTACATGAACCCTGTGAGACAATATCTGCCCGACATCTGGGATGACGCCCCCTTTGAAAGGCACGTCACAAAAGAAATCCTGACAATGCTCTCAGACGACTCATCAATCACACTTACACTGCGCTCAGACAGCTTCAACAAACAGCCCCACCACAGCTACACGCTGATACGACCAACCTTCGACAGATGGCTTGCTGACAAAGCATCAGGCGCAGGAGCAGCAATAGTACCGAAATACAAGGTCGAGCACCTGCTGCGCGAAAACGGTAAGATCTCCGGGATAAGAGCCGAGGGCGAAGACATCGGCGCCAACGTGGTCGTTGCTGCGGATGGCGCCATGTCATTTATCGCGGAGGAAGCAGGCCTACGCTCCAAACACGACCCACACCATTTTGCGGTCGGCGTGAAAGAAACCGTCGAGCTGCCAAAGAAAACAATCGAGGATAGGTTCAATCTCCATGGAGACGAAGGCGCTGCCCAGCTCTATTTCGGAAGCGTTACCAAAGGCCTGACCGGGGGAGGATTCCTCTACACGAACCGGAGTAGCGTCTCCATTGGAATCGTAGTTGGGATAGGCTCGCTGATGGACGACGCACGACAACTTGAGACGTTCCAACTGATGGAGGAGTTCAAACAACGACCAGAAGTCTCTGCACTTGCTCAAGATGGAGAGACCGTTGAGTACTCTGCTCACATGATTCCAGAGGGAGGAGTTGCGTCACTCCCTAAGTTGTACGGCGATGGAATCCTAGTCGTTGGAGACGCGGCGGGGTTCGCACTGAACATGGGAATTATCGTGAGAGGCATGGATCTTGCCATCGCTTCCGGAGTGATGGCGGGACAGACGATTAGCGCCGCAAAGAAGCAAGAAAACTATTCTGCCAAGACGTTGGCCTCGTATGAGACAAGGCTCAACGACTCCTTCGTAATGAAGGACCTTCACACTTACAGAAATATCTGGAAAGTCCTCAACAACCTGAGACTCTTCAAGAAGTATCCTAGCGCAATCAGTAGCCTTCTGACAGACTTGATGTTCATTGATTCGCACCCGAAACCGAAACTCTCGTCTACCGCGCTAAGACACATTAGAAAGCAGTTCCTCAACCTGTCGACCTTGAAAGACGCAGCCAGTCTGCTAACAGTCTAGAGGTACGCAAATTGAAGGTAGAAGAGAAACTCGGAAAGAACGTGTTCAAAGTCGACAAGGAAGGCCACATAAAGATCAACCACGAAATCTGCCGAGCAAAATGCAAACCAAAATATTGTCTAACAGTCTGCCCCGCGAAAGTGTACTCACTCGATCAAAACGGCGACGTGCAAGCTAACCCTGACGGATGCTTGGAATGCGGAACCTGCGTTCTTTCGTGTCTCGAAACAGCACTCACCTGGCACTATCCGAAGGCGAGTTTCGGGGTTCAGTACAGATTCAGCTGACACAGAAAGAGTCATCTAACGGAAACAGTACTCCCACGACAGACTGTCCCAAACTCTACGAGGCGACAACATTTGCATGTTATAGCGTGTATGAAGCAGGTCGTTGATCTGCAACAGATCAGAATCAAACGCGACACGCGTGAACCGGTGCTTGAGGGTGTACCCGTACTCTTCGGCGACATGGACAAGAACGCTCTCGAAGAGGCGGTAAAGATCAAAGAGAAACACGGAGCAAAGGTAACCGTCCTATCTGTGGGATCCGGAAAACTCAAAGACACGATTCTTGAGGCGCTCGCGATGGGCGCCGACGAAGCCTGCATTGTCCTTGACCCAGCCTGTGAAGAGTCAGACGTGGCAGCTTCAGCAATGACAATCGTGAAAGCGATTGAGAAGATCGGTCCGTACGACCTGATACTAGTCGGGGAAGGTTCAGCCGACAACTACTCCGGGCAAATAGGCTCGCGGGTCGCTGAGATGCTGAATATCCCCCAAGTCACGTATGTGAGAGAGCTGTCGATTGAGGGGAACACCGTCACTGCGATTCGAGACATCGAGGCCGCCCTCGATGTCGTGAAGGTCAACATGCCCTTGGTGGTTTCTGTCACGAGCGAGATCAACAAACCAAGGAGAGCGCCCTTGGCACAAATCCTGCGGGCCTCCCGAAAGCCGATGAAAGTGTTGACTCTGAAAGATATCGAGCTCGACGCAGCCAAAGTCGGCTCAGCAGCATCTGCGATTCAAGTAGTCAGCAACTTGGCACCTGAACAGGAGCGAAAAGGGGTCATTCTGGAAGGAGATCCCGATGAAACGGTCGGCAAGCTTGTTGATGCATTACGAAAGGAGGGCGCTTTGCCTTGACACCAGAGATTGTAGTATGCTCTGAGACGGACGAGGGAGCTTTCGGGCTTCTGACAAAGGGTCGCGAACTCTCCAAGCAGCTTGGCATGGGACTATCAGCCCTCATCTTGGGAGATAGGAGCGACAAAGATGTTGGAGCCTACTTCGAATACGGAGCACAAAATGTTCTGGTGGCATCAAACGCAAGCCCTCAAGGATTGGACGCCGAAACCTACACCTACGTCATATCTGAGGTCGCAAAAGGGGACGGACGCGACATCATTCTGATCAATTCCACACGGCTCGGCAAAGAGACGGCGGGACGTGTAGCACAGAGACTTCAGGCCGGATGCAACACTGACGCGATCGGTTTGGTCTCGAAGGGCCAAGACATGGTCGTCGATAGGTACGCCCTCGGGGGGAACACTGTGTCTTCTGAGATCATCAAGACACAGAAGAAGGTGATCTCTGTGATGCCCAGGACTTTCGAGGCTCAACCGGGACCAGTCCAAGGTAAGGTCCAGAGAATTGATCTCAAGATTCCATCGAGTCGGGTCGAACGGGTTGAGCGGAGAAAGAAAGTCGGCGAATCGGTCAACATAGAATCTGCTGAGACCCTAGTTTGTGTGGGAAAAGGCGTGTCCAACAAGGATGATCTGGGAATGGTACGTGAGCTCTGCACTGCGCTGAGGGGAGAACTCGGGTGCACACGGGCACTCTCATCCGACTACCACTGGATCTCAGAGGATAGAATGGTCGGCATCTCAGGTAAGAGATGCAAACCGAAGCTGAATGTTTCGATCGGAGTATCAGGACAGATACAACATACCGTAGGCATTTCGGGCTCAAAGTTGATCGTGGCAATTAACAAAGACAAGGAAGCCCCGATCTTCAAGATAGCTGACTACGGAATAGTCGGAGATCTCTATCAGATAGTTCCCAAGCTCGTGCAGAAAATCAAGGCACTGGGCAACTAGTTCAGTCTTGCTTGGTTCCGAGATTCGATTTTGCCCATTCGAATCCTCGGTCGAGGGCTTGCATGTTCAAATCGACGGACCCTTTGGCAAGCTCCTTCACGCTTTTCTTCAAGCTAGTGAGTTCCGCGATTTTGGTCACCGCGGCGACAGCTCCAAGCATGACCATGTTTGCGACCAGTGTCTTCTTGAACTCCTCGGCGGCTATCTTAGTGGCTGGAACACGATAGATCGTACCGGCAGTTGTAGCGGGGATATTTGTAACCAAATCAGCATCTACGAACAGAGCAGTTCCAGTTTTCGCGTCTGCTGAGTATTTGGCGAACGATTCCTGGGACATCGTGATCGTAATGTTGGGGGATATCACCTTGGGGTAGTCGATCTTCTCGTTTGAGATCACGACCTCCGACTTCGCTGAACCCCCCCTAGTCTCAGCCCCGTAGGACTGAGTCTGAACCGCTTTCTTGCCTTCGTGAACCGCGACTGCGTGGCCTAGCACGATGCCTGCTAGGATGACGCCTTGCCCTCCGAATCCTGCTACTCTGACTTCAGTTCGACTCACGGCTAGTCGCCTCGAATAGTTCCGCATACAGTTGACTAAGCTCAGGAACCCTAGTGTTCACAAACTCACCGATAACGAACTTGCCCAACAGTTCCTGCTCACTCAGCCCGCGGGCTTTCTCCACCGGCACAGATTGTTTCTGGAAATAGCGCATCATCTCGACCGGGTCGGTGATTCCGATCCTGCGACCATAATGCACCGGGCATTGCGATATCACTTCGATGAACGAGAATCCTTCCCTAGTCAGCACTTTCTTCATTGAAGCAACAAGTGCAGCCACATGATAGGTCGTCCATCTTGAAACATAACTGCCACCTGCAGCCGCAACGAGCTTTGAGAGGTCGAACGGTCTCTCCAAGCTTCCGAATGGTGTGGTCGTCGTCTTGGTGCCCTTCGGAGTGGTGGGCGCTGCCTCCCCTCCGGTCATTCCGTAGATCATGTTGTTGACGCAGATTACCTTCAGACCGATGTTCCTTCGGGCAGCATGTATGAGGTGATTGCCTCCGATCGCAGAACAGTCACCATCACCTGTGAAGACAACTACTTCCATGTCGGGCTTTCCAAGCTTCACACCGGTTGCGAACGCAATAGGCCTGCCATGCGTCGTGTGCAAAGTGTCAACGTCAAAGAACGGGCTGGGAATCCAACCGCTACATCCGATTCCTGCCACACATACAACATTCTTCATTGAGATTCCAGTTTCGTCGATCGCTCTCAGGAACGACTGCGCAACGATCCCGTTGCCGCAGCCCGAACAGTGTGTGTGCGATCGGGAACCCTTTCGAAGGTACTTCGCTAGTGGATGGCTATCGACGCTGGACAAGATTATGCGGCCTCCATCACGTGCTGTAGCACATAGTCGGGTCTGTGCATCGTCGCCAGTGTTTCCGGGGGCAGAAAGGCCGACTTCGTCTCACCGGTAGTGACTCTTTCAATTTCAGGAAAGACTTGTCCCAGATTGTTCTCCAACACAATGACACGACGAACCGGTTCGAGCGCTTTCCCTACGGCTTCTTCAGGGAAAGGCCAGATGCCTTTCAATCTCAGTAGACCGACGCGAGCTCCCTTGTTTCGAGCTTGCTTCATCACGTATTCTGCGGTTCTGGCGCAACTTCCGTACGCGACTAGCACCGTGTCGGCATCATCAAGCATCACTTTCTCTATCTCAGAGATCTCTGCTGTGTGTGGCTTGATCTTCGCCACGATTGTTCGAATGATGTTGTCGATTGCTTCAGGCGCACTCGCTTGTCGTTTCCCGAACTCGTCGTGTGAAGAGCCTGTTACGTGCGCCGAGAATCCGTTTCCAAAAACCGGCATAGGAGCCACCGATGCATTCAGAAACGCGTGCGAGGCTTCCTCCACGCTTGACGGTACCTTCCTATTCACAATCTTGAAGGACCCCTCCTCTGGGATGAGGACTTCCTCGCGCATGTGAGCGACGGTCTCGTCAGCGAGCACAATCACCGGTGTCCTGTATTGCTCGGCCAGGTTGAAGGCACGAATAGTCATGTCGAACATCTCCTGAGCCGAAGATGGGGCAAGAGCAATAATCTCGTACTCACCGTGGCTGCCGTGTCTCGCTTGGACCACATCGCCTTGCATCGGAGCGGACACGATTCCCGTGCTCGGGCCTGCTCGTTGGACATCCACGATTACACACGGGGTCTCCGTCATCACCGCGTATCCGATGTTCTCCTGCATGAGGCTGAAACCTGGGCCTGAGGTTGCCGTCATTGTCTTCCGGCCCGTCCACGAAGCCCCGATGATACTGCCTATCGCTGCTATCTCGTCCTCCATCTGGATGTAGACGCCGCGCGCCTTTGGGAGGAGCTCCGACATCTTCTCCGCAATCTCGCCTGCCGGGGTAATTGGATAGAACGCGAAAAATCGACAGCCGGCGGCAACTGCGCCCAGTGCGCACGCTTCATTTCCTTGCATGAAGTACGTTCCGGGTCTCATGAGTTTGAACGCTGAAGCCTCCCGACTACATATATCGCAAGGTCGGGGCAGTAGTACTGACAGATTCTACAACCCGTACACTTGGCCGCGTCGACCACTTCAGGCGGATAGATGCCCTTCTTCGTCATATGGCTGGACACTTTGAGTATCTTGGCCGGGCAGAACTCGACGCAGATCCGACATCCTTTGCACAGATCCTCCACTATGGTGATTCTTGGTGTTTCAAGAGTGGAGGCCATTGTTCTGACGCCTCGGTCAACCTGCAGACGATCTCTCATAACCTTGCCGTATAGAGAGTTAATGTATGTTTGGCGATCGTGATCACGAATCTCAACGAATCCACGTAGTTTCGACATTATTCTGATTCGACGAGTTGCCAGAGGAAAGACTGTTGTTGAAAAAAGAAAGGAGAAGACAACCTTTGGTGACGAGCTCTTCGATTATCATTGCATAGAAGAGGATCATACGCTGAAAGCCAAGGAATCTCGTGCCGTGCGGGCACATCGTCGCCCTCGCTGACGACGCATAGTCCCCACCGGGACGAAAGCAAGCCTCAAATCGAGATGCGAACCTGAACATTTCATGATATGCACGAAGCGACTATCAAAGTCCAACTAGCAAGATGACCGATAACTGGCTCAGCCTCATCGGGATGAAGTGTAGGTCGACTTCAGGAGTACAACGAAATGGTTCGATGTCTCTGATCCCTCAGCGCAGAGAGACTGTCGAGCAGTCTGGTCAGATAGTCGTTGAACGGATGCCCCCGATGGGAGGGCCCGCATGTCAAGCGCGGAGCTTGAGCACCAATATGGGGTGCGGTGAATCGCCTGCTTCGAAGGATCATGGTACTGCATCGCTGGTCGCGCGCGGACGATCGCCCTACATCTGAGCACGTGGGAGCGAATCAGTTCTCATTCTTTCCCGTTTATGGGACGCAACTCCACGCAAACACAGTTGGTCAGATGTGAAACTATTCGACCTGCACTTCCAAGCGCGCGGAAAATTCATTTATATTCGAAGGGAATAGATTATACTGAGGCAAATTGCCAGCTACAACAGTAGACATCCCCCCGGATCTCCTTCACTTCATGGATGACCTTATCTCAAGAGGAGTCGCCAGGAGCAGACGCGAAATCGTCGTCAGCGCTCTCTCGTACTACCAGAAGTACACGATGTTCGACTGGAGCGATGACCGAATTCTCGTGAGGAAGCTAAGACGTGCTTTCATGACACAGAAAGGCGTCGAGCAACTCACGTTGAACCTGACCGACCAACAACTCTACGAGGTCGGGAAGAGGATGGCGCACACTCTGCTGGATTCGCTTCTAGCGAATTTCGGAAGAAACGGGAGAGAACCCGACAACTACAAACTCGTGATGCAAATCCTGCGCGACATTGGGTGGGGAGAATTCACCATGACAGGGGACCGGATAGTTGCGAACAGCCCATTCATGCACAAACAACTGCTACGCGGCTATCTCGAGCACGGCCTTGGCCTGCAGCTGCGACTCACTCCCACAATCGAAGACGTCGCAATATTCGAGATTGAGAGTCGTCAAGGTGCAAAGGTTGAGCGAACTCGCAGCAACTGAAGTCACGAAGCTACCGAGCGGTCGCTCCAAGCTTGAAGATGTCGTCTCGACTCCAATAAACCAGCTACAGTACCCCCAATTCCAACTAAGGCAAGTCGATACGAAGTTCCTCGAGGAACTATGCTCTTCAATAAAGCATCTCGGGCTGCTTCAGCCCATACTGGTCAGACCTGTCGCCCCTAAGACCTTTGAGATCGTCTTTGGACTTCACCGCGTTGAAGCATGCAAGAAGCTCGGCCTAAAGACCATTCCTACAATAGTGAGATCCCTCTCCCCTGAGCAAGCCTTCCTAGCTCGAGTCACAGAAAACCTAAGTCGCAATATCTACGTCGATCCGATCTCAGAGGCAAGAGGATACATCGCACTCGTGGACAAACACTACACAATCGGGGAGATCGCCAAGCAAATCGGAAAAAGCGACAGCTATGTTTCTGATAGAATTGGACTCATCAGAAGGCTGCATCCTCAGGTACTTGAGCGAATAGACGGAGGCAAAACGCTGACAGCCACTCACGCGGTGCTACTGTCCAGAGTTGAGGACTTGCATCGTAAACTGGAGCTGGCAGGACTTGTGGAGAAGAAGCGCCTCAGTGTAAGAAGCCTAGAAGAGCTTGTCCGGAATCGTCTTCCAATCAAGATCAACGTCGTATCGTCCGACAAATCGGATCAAGTCGCGTTACCCAGCCGGATAATGCAAATACTAGACGTCAGACCGGGTGAGACATTGTATCTACGTCTCAAGCGCAAACGACTTGTCATGGAGGCCATGGCGTCATAACACGCAGAGTGCTTGATCTAGGCATGTGCCGCCACTGATTTCACTGCTCGATTGCAAGCCTGTTTGATCCGAGACACGTACTGGCATCCTGGCTCGTGGCTAGTTCTATGTATCACGCTCGCCATCCCAAATAGCCAGGCGCATTGGACAGGCGACCTTACGCAGCCGAATTAGAACGGAAGATCGTGTCGACGCACATGTCGCATCCTTTGCAGAGGTCCTCCAAGATCACAATCTTGGGCGCCTGAACAGTCGAGGTAATCGCTTCTTGTCGCGAGCTGGACCCGCACACGAGAACTCATAACCTTGCCGTATAGAGAGTTGGAGTGAGGGAATGTTGACTTCCAATTGCTTGTTCCTAAGTGAATTTCAGGAGTCGTTCCGATGGATATCTGATGTTGCGGTGATGGAAGCGTTCGAATCTGGAGCGTTGGATTTGTCTGACTTCTACTTCACTGGTGATGATTACCGGTATCGTTTTGAACCGGAAGCGAAGGAACGTTTCCTAGACTTGGTTCGTGAACGATTCAATGCCGGGGTCAGGTGCAAGGGACGCTTATTGAAATGGGACAGTGTGATCGAGGAAAAGGCGACAGAGCTGGGTCGCTATCTTGTTGGTAAGTCAAGGAGGCTGGACTTCACGGACCCCGTTCCAACGTTAAGCAGGATGGATGGACGTGAGTTTCGGGAGAAGATTCTCAGCCTTTCCAGTTCCAAGGCGCATAGGATCGGTATTGGTAGGAGTACGCTCGACTATTTGCGTAGGAATGCGCAGTGTGAGGGCTCCTTCAGGGTCTACGGCAAAGTACGCAAGCGCATCAGAGAGTTGGCTTGACTTTCCTGAGCATGCTCACGTTGCCGGTCAAATAGGGGTTGGGAACTTAAATTCCATCCGGAACAGCTCGCGGAAGTGCGCTTCACACGTGCCGGAAGTCTGTATGGAAGTTTAGCGCTTGGAACTTTAGGTTCACGGCGCTTGCTGACCTCCGGCTTGCCTAAACATGGGTTGAGAACTTTACGTGCAACGCAGTTCCGTCATGTTTGTCGTTTATTGCCCTGTAAAGTCTGTGTTTCTTGGCGTGCGAATGTCGTAATTTGAACCGGTCGTGTGTGTGGGTCCCTTGGTGCGGGCGTCGTAATTTGAACAAATGAGAGACATCATTGTGTGTGTGCGCGCACCAGCTGACCCACACCACCACCAAAAATCACTCATCGCCCATGAGGGTTCAAATTACGACGGCCGCACCGACACACACAAAGATCACGCCCCCCACCCTAGGAGATTGGCGAAAAGCAGAGGAATCGAGGCGGTTCTTCTACGAGGATGCAAAGCCTGAAATCCTAAGCGAGCCGAATAGTATACCTGCTTTCTGAGATTCACTGTCTGCCTGTCTGGCGTTCACTGCTTTCCGCTGCTCGTTTCACGAGAGCGCCGAGGAAGGGCGCAATGATAGGAAGTGCCCAAGCTCCGCATTGCATAGGAGGTGAATTGGCATCATGAGAAAAACGATCGCAGTGCTCCTCACTCTTGTCACAATTACGTTAATGATCAACTCTGCTTTCGCCGCTGGATTCGATCAATGGGGCTACAACCAGAAAGCCCTCATCTTCAACGGATGGTACGTGAATGCATACGCAGGGCGTGAAAACTATTGGCCCGGTCCGACGGGAACGGCGTATGTCGGCATCAAAGGCGACCCGTGTGGGAACATCGTCTCGTACTTCGCTAGCGCACCCGCAGGGTCAGTGGCCTGTGACTCAATGGGTAACCCTTCAGGTCCAGACGCTTACTGGTACGCGTACAATGTCTGGGTTGTGATGAACTGGAACAAGGCATGGGACACGTGTAATAGTGGAACGTGCACTCCTGACGCCTGGATAACAAACCACCAGACTGGATGGTATCTCGGCCAAGACAATAAAGTGCATCAATGGGAATACTTCGTCAAAATAGTCTGGATTGGCGGAAACCGAGCTGACGGCACACAACTTTCTAATGGCGGATATGTCATCTGGGGTAGCTATGAAGTCATTCAAGAAGTGTACAACGATCCTTACGGCGGCTACCACGGAATATTGACGCATGCAATTCCTTCTGGTTTGGGCTGAACGTGATCACCGCGATTCCAGCCCAATCCTCATTTTCTTGACAAGATGTGCGAGCACTCAAATCTGAACAGTTGGTTCTTTGATTTTTCGTGCGTGTCCGAACCAGAGTGTCTGAACGCAGGCAATCCAATCAACTCCTTAGGACGCGGAGGATTGGGATCGGCAAGAGTACGCTCCATTATCTGCGAAAGAATGCGAGGGGCGAACGCTCATTTCAGGGTCTACGGCAAGGCACGGAAGCGGGTCGGAACCCTAGCTTGAACGTAGGCACGTACAACCTGAGGGATGTTCACGTCGCCAGTTACTCGGCCTTTTTGAACTAAAAGTAACTCGTAACACGCATACTAAACCGTGTTTCCGTCTTCCTAAAACGCCTAGTGGCGACGGTATAACAGTCACCAAACCAACTTCGCATTCTGTTTTGGGGGCCTGTATCACATATACAAAATGATTCGATAAAACAAGCAATTGAATCACGCACATTCTGGGGCTAGTCTAAACATAACCGGAAGCGTACGTGATTCTGAAATAGGCGTCTGCGTGGAAGTGTGTGTGGGTCTCATGGTGCGGACATCCGAATTTGAACCGTCATCGTTCGTCGTTTGATTGGTGGAGTGTGCACACCAGCCTCACTCACTCTCTCTGGTCAAACTGTCCAGACTCTAAAGCATCTAACAAGTTAGTTGGTCGGTTCTTTCACAAGCCTTAAACACGTTCTTGACTCCTTGATGGTACTCAAAACAAGGGAGTAAGAGAAACCATGAGAAAGACGGCGTACTTTGCGCTATGGGCGGTATTGCTGTTAGTCATCGCGACGCCAGTCGGGGCTGTCACCAACGGATTGGCTGACGGAACCCAGCACCCGTATGTGGGCCTCATCGTGTTCTACAGCGGGTTCGACACCGGCAATCATCCAATACCGATGTGGCGCTGCTCCGGATCGCTCCTCTCTGACACAGTCTTCCTAACTGCCGCGCACTGCGTATCTGATCCCACTCCAGCATTCGCGTCCATATGGTTCGTTCCAGAACCACAGGGCCAGACCGTTGGGCAGCCTACTGATTACACAAAATATCCATACGGCGGTTACAATGCTAGCGCAACCAAGCTAATCCCTATGCCCGGCTACCTCACTGGCAATCTCAAGTCGGGAGGACTTCCTGGATTCGACTATCATGACGTTGCAGTGGTCATCATAGATCGATGGTTTACCGATATGCCGTCCGGACGTGCGCAACTGCCTGCACAGGGTCTTGTGGACACATTGCGGATGAAGGCTGAGGTCACGATCGTCGGTTATGGCGTTCAGTACCAGCGACAGATTCCTGGATCCGCATATCCTCCTCCGGGTCAAGACGATGGCAACACCCCCCCATACCTCCGTTGGACTGGCAGAACACGGATGTACGCACCTAGCCAGCTAGTTCAGAGTAAAGATGTGATCAGCAGCGAATTCCTCAAACTGACAGCGAACACTGCACAGGGGAAGGGCGGTGTCTGCTTTGGCGATTCCGGCGGACCGATCTTTCTGGGCGACAATACTGTGATTGGGGTCAACTCGTTCGGCTCGAACGTCAACTGCTCAGGCCTCAGTTACTCCAACCGCATCGACATCGCAGACATACTGGCTTGGATCGACATTCAACTGCAGAACAATCCGTAGCGCGAACCAGGGAGGAGACGCCACAGGAGCCTCCTCCATCCCACCTTCTTTTTTCAGATCTTCTCGTGCTGTCGGTCTAGTCGGTATTGATTTGATTTTTGTGCTCTCTTAGGTGCGGCCGTCCTAATTTGAGCCGTCGTCGCTATTTCGTTAGTGTGTGTGGGTCAGCTGGTGCGGGCGCCCAGATTTGAACTTGGCAATTGCCCGAATTTCTACAGTGCGCTACGCAGAGAATTCTTACAGCCACGCATTCATGCTAGGCTTCGGGTCTGTCCGGGATGTGAGAATACGTATGGTATCTAGAAATGAGCTCCTACTACCCCCAGGGGGTCCCCTCCGGAACTACATACTACAGCTTGGCCGAAAATCCGGGACGACATGATTAACACACTCATCAAAGTCATCATGAAAATGCAGGTGTAAGACGGAGAGTCTTACACATGGATTTTGACGCATGTGCTTCCCTGCACCAAAGCGATATCGGGTTGTTTCGATGCGATATCGCATTCATACAAGGCCATGATGACTAGTGGAGGCTGGTTCTATGCGTCAAGCTCCTGATCAATTCTACTCATATCCGAATCAATCTGAGGCGTTTCGGGCACGCTCCACAACCTCAGTAGCGGAAGCAAGCATAGGGGAGGCTACCAGGCTGCCCCCGGTAACCCGGTTACAGGGGATACGTTGTGGTCAATTTGCCTCTTACCGACGAGGAGATTGAAGCAAAGATTGCCGACCTTGTCGAACGAGAAAGAGAATTGATCGAAGCCAGCGGCATCGAGACGGACCTACGCCTGCGGGAAAGTCAGCTGCACATTTGACGCCGTAGTTTCATTTTGTGTGTGTGCCATCGCTGGTGCGGGCATCTGGATTTGAACTCTTGATTTGTGTGTGGGTAGGCTGATGCGGGCGCCAACATTTGAGCCATTCATAAGTGCAGAACCGAGTGGCCCTTGGGGCTTCTTAGCACGCTGCAGTACGGCCATCCACGATCGCCTGGGGTGGCTGCCACTCAAACAAGTGTGGCTGCCACCTCCGGTCGCTCACGTGACAAGCGCAATCCGTTGGATGACGTTTTGGTGCAAGCTTTGGGGCTCGAAATTTCACCGTAGAGGTTTCTTTGTTGCAACCTACTTGATTGTTTATGGGTGAATATCTTCCATCTCCCGCGTCGTTCCTCTAGCATCAATCTACGTCGCCGATTTCCCAAGAAAACCAGCAAGGTGCGTATCTCTCCAAGACATGATTTCGGGGTTCCATTGTAACTTTCGGGACTCGGGAACCGATATTGAGATCAGTGTGACATTAGGTGCATATGACATGACTGAGGACAAGGTATTGACCTCTTCGGCGGAGAGAAGAGTTCAGCTTGTGGTGATCGGTTCGGCTGGGGATCATTGCACCGCTGAAGTGCGCGAGTTGGCATACCGAGTCGGAGCCGAAGCAGCAAGACGAGGCGCCATCCTATTGACCGGAGGCTTGGGCGGGGTGATGGAATCCGCGTGCAAAGGCGCCAAAGAGAACCACGGGATCACTGTAGGAATAATCCCGCAGGACGAGACGCATTATGCAAACAAGTACTGTGATGTAGTAGTAGCGACGGGAATTGGATGGGCTAGAGATTTTGCCGTTGCTTACAGCGCCGACGCGATAATATTGATTGGTGGAGGCGCCGGAGCACTCATTGAGACATGCGCGGGTTATCTGAAAGGCAAGCCTATCATCGCAATTGAGGAAAGCGGCGGAACCGCCGACCGCGTCAAGGGAACCTTCTTGGACGAACGTAAAAGTGTCATGATTCTATCTGAGCGAGATCCGGAGAAGGCTGTGGCGAGAGCTCTGGAACTGGCACAGAAGCGCTTGAAATCAGAGTGAACCCATACGGCTGCTCTGTCTAGAATTTGACTGTTCCCCACAATTCAATAGCTTGCCGTAGCTCTTTGCTGTCTTTCATAGCCTCGTCTGGGCCGATACCGTGTGCCGCTGCCTCGACGGCGGCTCTGACTGCTTTGGCTCCGGCGTAGCTTCCGCCTGGGTGTCCGTGTGTTCCGCCTCCGAACAGGAAGAAGGCATCGTTTCCGTAGGTCTCATAGACCTTCCAGACATGGCCCGGATGTAGTCCGCCGGAGGCGACCGGTACAACCGTTTTCAGTTTTCCCCATGGCTGGTCGAAGTATAGCCCGCCTGCCTTTGGTGTGTTGCTCATTCGGAGGAGGTTGCACCTGTCTTTCAGGTCTTGAAATTCGCCCTCGAGCTTACCCACGCCGGTTCCAGTGTGTAGATGGTCAACTCCAGTCAGCCTAGCCCATTTGGCGAGGACCTTGAACTCGACCCCATGGTTTGGCTGGCGGTCGATGACGGAGTGCATCGCTCTGTGACAGTGAAGTGCTAATCCTAGCTCTCCAGTCCGCTTTCTCAGTGACGCCGTCGCCGCGAAGCCCGCTGTCAGGTAGTCGATCATCACGAACTTGCCGCCCTTCTGTGCGATGTAGTTGCAGCGGCGAAGCATCTCCTCCGTATTGCCAGCCGTGACGTTTGCCCACCAGCCTTTGCTCTCACCTGTCTCCTTCTCGGCTTTGTTGACGGCTTTGAGTGTCTCGTCGGCGCGTTTGTAGAAGTTGCTCCAGGTCTGGCTGTTCAGGTTCTCATCGTCCTTGACTGTGTCGATGCCTCCGCGAAGAGTATTGTACGCGATGTAGGCGTGCTCCTTCGGGCTGTTGCCGAGCTTAGGCTTCTCAGTCGATCCAGTCATGGGTCGATCTTTCACGCCAAGGATCTTTCGAACACCGGCTATCCCGAACTTCGGCCCGGGGAAGCTGTTCACAAGCGCGAGCGGGATCTTCATGTCCTCGATACGGAGCGCGCTCACAGCCTTGAACCCGAACACGTTTCCAACGACGCTGCTAAGGATGTTCGGTATGCTGTTCTTCTCGAAGATAATGAGCGGATATGAGATGTAGACGATGTCGCCTTCGATACGATAGACCCTGGCCTTGAATTTGTTGTACTTTTCCTCGTTTCCGAGTTCGACTTCAGTCCATGTCCCCACCGAAGACTCGGCGGCAACAGCCGACGCCGCCTCCTCCATCGAGGTGCCTGCACGAGGGGTTACCTTGAACGCGATTAGGAGCTCATCCTCTTCCGGTTTGTATCCGAGCTCCAAGTATCTATTCGAGTAGGGAGTTACTCCTGCTTCGAACTTCTGCAATTCTCAGAAGACCTAATCAGTAAACGTGGACTGACTGAGAAAAACCTTGTTAGGTACTGACTTCCAGTCGCGCGGAAATCTCTCGCTCGTCGAAGGCGTGCTTAGTCGACTTCTGCAAGAGTAAGTGTCTTGTACTCGTCCAGCTCCTCGGGCGTGATAGTTCCCATGAGTTCTTGCAGTATCAGAATGGCGCCTTGCGGAGGTATGATTCCCCTTTCAGTGATGATGAGATCAATGTACTCCGGAGCCGTAACATCAAATGATGGATTCCTCACTTCGAGACCGGGCAGTCCCAGCAGCTCGGGTTTACCTATCACCTCGTCTGTGCTCCTCTGCTCAATGGGGATCGCTTCACCGATCATCGTTTCAGGACTGAACTTGTAAGTCTCCGCGGCCACGAACGTGTTCACGTCAGACTCCTTCGCAGCCAAAGCAATCATTGAAGTACCGATCTTATTGACGACGGCCCCGTTCGCAGTGACAGCATCTGCACCAACCACGACCTTGTCAATCTCTCTCATGAAGTGCCTCGCTGCGTCATCAATAATCATCGTCACGGGTATCCCTTCCTTGAGCAAAATGCCTGCCGTCAATCTGCCTTGAAATCGAGGTCGCGTTTCAGTTGCGTATACATGAAATCGCCTTCCGATCTTCCAAGCAGTCTTGATCACGGAGATTGCTGCTGCGCTATTGCAGTGGGTAAGCAAGACATCGCCGTCTTGGATGCGCCGTGCCCCTATTTCGCCGATCCGTTCGATCGCTGTGTTCGAATTGGCAATGAACTCTTCTGCGGCCTTTATTCCCGCTAGACGGACCTGCCCCACTTCTTGAGTACGTTGGGCCGCCTGGTTGACTCTATGCATGACGTAGCGGATGCCGTTTGGCAGGGAGACCGCGGTCGGCCTTGTCTCGAGCAGCGCCACTGCTGCGGCTCGGATGTCGGCAAGCAGGTCTTCTGACGTGTTCGCTGAGGATTTCTGGCAAGCGATCATGAGGGCGCGGACGGCCGAACGGGCCAGTTCTCCGGCGCCTCTGATCTTCATGTCCCGGATGTCATCTGCGATTTGCTTGACCTCGACCGGGATCTTAATCGCGCTCATTGTCTCGTCCTCCTTATCCCGCCCAAGACTTTCGGGATCAGTCTGTCCGATGCCAACTACGGGCGCTTCCGGTAACTGAATCTGTGACGAGGTGATATTAGTCGATTGGGCCTGCTGTCAGGCCGCGTCTACAAGTCCCAGTTCGAGCAATTTAGTCTTGGTTGGGATTCCATTCTGATCCCAACCACGATAGCTGTAGTATTCGTCGAGCGCTTCGGAGAATGGAGGCAGGTTCTCTGCAGCTCCGCCTTCTCCGCGTTTCTCTTGAAGCATCCTAGTCGGCACGGTATCGTCTTTTCTCGTGATGCCGCATATGACGTTGTACATCCGTTTCAAGTTGTAGATCCTCTCTCCAGCCTTCAGGATCTCTGTCCGGCTCATTTCCCAGCCCGTAACAGCGTTGAACCATTCCAGCATGTGCGTTAGCTTCACGCCGCCGTAAAGAAGGAATTTGCAAAGCTTGACCGAGTCGAAGAGCGACATCAGATCTTGGGTTTTGGCAACGAGTTCTCCTTTCTTGACTGTCCCAAACCTGTCCTGAACCTCGTTTATTCCGAGCTCCGGCATTGTGACTGCGCGTTCGAACCCGTAAGACATCCCCTGCAAGTGACATGCTCCGCGATTACTTGTCGCGTATCCGACGGCTAGGCTGTTGTAGGCACGCGGGTCATGGCCTGGAGGCTCAAGACCTTTCACGTGGAGCGCAAACGCTTCACTGCCTCTCCCGAGCTTCGCTGATGCTCGCATCACTCCTTCACCAAGGAGATGCCCAAGGCCTTCACGGCGCCCGATCTTCTCGACCAAATTGACGACCCCTTTGCCGTTTCCCCAAGCAAGGTCCGCCTCTTCGTCGCCGTCCCCTTTCAGAATCCCTCGTTCGGCTGCCTCTAGAGCGAAGCCGATGACGCCGCCGGTGGATATCACGTCCAGTCCGTACCTGTTGCAGAGCTCGTGAGCCTTTGCCACAGCTTCCAAGTCGTCCGTGAGGGTATTCGCGCCGATCAGTGCCATGGTTTCGTATTCGGGCCCTGCTCCCTCGACTCCCGCATATTCGCCATGATCGATCGCGACAGCTCGACCGCAACCGACGATACAGGCGCCGCAGAAGTATCTCCCCTTCAGAATCGACTTAGCCATAGTCACTCCGGAGAGTTTCTCGGCGCCCTCCTTCCAGCTTCCCCGCTTCCAGTTCCTGACAGGCAGGTCACCTAGCTCCTCGAATGTCGCCACTGACGAGCTAGTGCCATAGTCCGCCATACGCTTCGTATTCTTGAGAATATCCGCCGCCAGCTTCTTTGTCATCTCCGTAAGACGGCTCGCATCGGCGACTGCAACGTCCTTCTCGCCTTTGACCACGATGGCCTTGAGATTCTTCGACCCCATGACCGCGCCGAGCCCGCATCTCCCCGCGGCTCTCGCATCTCTTCCATCGTGCATTATTGCAGCAATTCGTGCCAGTCTCTCACCCGCGGGACCGATGCATGCTTCGATCGCCTTCTGATCCGTCTCCTTTCTGATAATTGGGCTCGCTTCGTAAGTATCGAGCCCCCACAAGTGATCCGCGTCACGAAACTCGGCACCGTCTTCGTTGATCCAAATGTACGTGTGACCAGCTGACTTCCCTGTGACGACTACTCCGTCGAGGCCAGCTTTCTTGAGCTCTGTGCCCCATCTTCCCCCGACATCGCTCTCCCCGTATATTCCCGTAAGAGGGGACTTCGCCGCGACCTCATGACGACCTGAGAGCGGGACTTTCGTCCCTGTAAGCGGCCCTGTCATGAAAATCAGAACGTTCTCAGGTCCGAGCGGATCTGTCTCGTTGCCGGTCATGTCCCACAAGTGCTTTGCAGCCAAGCCGCTGCCGCCTATGTATGCTCGTGCTTCTCCCTCAAGGAGCTCTTCCGTGCGTTGTTTCCGCTTGGACAGATCCACATGCAGTATTCTTCCCGCGTATCCTCCAATCGAATTCATGGTCCCTTGTAGCCTCCGATTACGGGTAGCAGGAGACTCATGCTGTCTCCATCATGAACCGTATCAGACAACCTTGCAAGCCTCGAGCTAACGGACACGACGATCTGGCGTCTCTGAGCTTCATCGCTTGTCGTGTCCATGAACTTGCTCATTGAGGAGTGCCTGCTTGCAATAAGATCAAGTACTCTCCCAACGGTGGTCGATTCCTGATCTATCTCGTATACTTCCTCACTGACACCTGTATCCTCGCGGAAGGGCGTCGCGTACTTCACGGTGATTCGCAAGTGAGGTAGACCGCGACGCGTTTAGGACCGCCCGAATTTAGGCTTGACGTTCGTGCCTGGCTATTGCTCCGTTTCGATCTTCTTCAATTGTCTATGATAGATCTCAAGCGCTTCCTTGGTCGTTGTCGCGTCTTCAGGGGACTTGTCGTCTCTGTACTTGCCGGTGAATCTCGGGAATCTGAGCGCCAACCCACTCCCGCGCCGGACGGAACCTAACGCGCACGTGTGAAGTGGTGAGAGAGTGATCTCGTCTGCTGAGACCTCGAGCACCTTCGTGGGCGTGAACCATACGTCGGCTTTCATCTCTGAACGGACTCTGGCGTGCCTATGTGAAACAACGTCCTGTCCAAGGATCTTGTGCAGCTTCTCAAGGTCCGCATCTGTGAAACCGCTGCCGAGCTTGGATATCGTCTCGAACTGGTCTGTCTCTGGCTTGTATACTGCCATTAGCAGTGCACCGTAGGTTCCTGCTCTCTTGCCTCTGCCGTAGAACGCTCCCACTGGAACCAGATCGAAGGTGTCAGCCACCTCTGCCTTGTATGATCGCTTGTACTTGATCCACAGCCAGCCTCGGGCACCTGCCTGGTAAACCGATTCAGGGCCAACATTCTTGACGACTAAGCCTTCGCATCCCATCGATACGGCCTTGTCGAAGTAGCGTTCAAGCTCGTCTGCGTCATCACTCATCAGTTGTTCAGCGATGCGAACTTGATCGGACTCCTTGACGATCTTGGTGAGCTCAGCTCTCCGCTCTAAGTACTGTGCGCGCGTGAAGTCTTGGCCATCATCATACAGAACATCAAAGAGAAAAACGGTCACAGGAACCTCTTCCGTCATTGTCTCGATTTCGTATTTTCGTCCTCTCCGTTGTGATATGACTTGGAACGGTAGCATGTCGCCGGTATTGGCGTCGACTGCAACGCATTCGCCCTCAAGTATTGCCTGCTCCGCCAGTACTGCTGATCTGATGCTTTCCGCGACATCGGGGAACTGGCTTGTTATGTTTTCAAGGCGCCTTGAGAAGAGTTGGACGTTCGTCTTGGAAATGTGGGCTTGGATACGTAGGCCATCGTACTTGTACTCTGCTGATCCTCTTCCTCCCAGCTTGGTCAGTATTTCTTGAGCCGAAGAGAGGCGTTCGCATAGCATTGATCTGATGGGTCGACCGACCGATATCCCGAGGTTCTTGACTCCATCTATGCCGTGCGCGGCAACTGATTTAGCTACATATCCCAAATCGGATGAGAGGTTGTAGGCTCTCTCGAAGGGTTCCCGGAATTCCTTTCCGCCAGCATACGCGATGGCAAGCGCATCGAGAATTGTCATGTCGGCGATCCCGACTCGCAGTCTACCCAGAGCCATCCGAGCCACGAATTTCGCTTCGACTGGGCTAGCGTCTATCAGTAGACTCGACAGCAGTTTGACTTTCATATCTACGGATCGGTCGCCAGAGGCACGCGCGATCCTGTCGAATGTTCCATACACCGCTTCTACTGTCAGCTGCTTCCTCATCAGAGTCGACTGGGACCGCTTCTTCAGCATCTCCTGCGCTGCGAGACCCAAGTCACCATTGCGGTGGAAGGCAGATTCGACTTCGGCTTCGGTCCGACCGGATGCGAATGATATTGCCTTTTCAACGAGCTTCTCCGCCATCCCCAGCTCCATGCCCTTGTAGTCTGGATATAACTTGCCTTGAGTCAGATAGACGACCTTGTCGACAAGGTCCTTCGGGGTCTCTTTGAGTAACTTGACCAGGAGGTCCGTCATTTCCAGCCTCTTTGATGTGGCTTCGATCTCCTCGAAGACCTTGGCAAGTAGCTCAAATTTCACGTCAGTTTACCACTCTCAGCGGACTCGGGACAAACTTCCGCAAGACTCCTAAAGGTTGGGTCTGCTATTATTAGTACTGCAATACTGCAAAACCAGACTTATTATCCAGACGCCAGCGCAGGGATTTGGATGTGTTCCCTGAGGAACACAATTGAAAACAAAGGGGGACCTGTCAAAGGCCTGTGGTGTCGGCAGCATCGAGCCCGAAATGTGCAATAGGCGGTGAAGGCCATCAAAACCAACACCGGGGGAGTGAGCGCGGTGCGGAACGATGATAAGCGGACACAGTCACCAATTCGCCTTGGGTGCGCCGGCTGGTCGTACAAGGAATGGATTGGCCCGCTGTACGACCCTGACAAGAGCATGCTTCAACAGTACTCATCGATCTTCGATACTGTGGAGATCGACTCATCTTTCTACAGGTTCCCAGAGAAGGGAACGATCCTCGGCATGGCACGATACACGCCTCGAGGCTTCGTCTTTAGTGCAAAGATGAACAGGAAATTCACTCATGATCTACGCATGAAACTGGACGAAAGCGCACAGACAGAGCTCGATTCGTTTTGTGAGCTTTTCGATCCTCTGCTCTCGCAGGACAAATTGGCATGCATGCTCGTTCAGTTGCCCCCTTCGCTCAAACGTGATGATGACCTTCTGGAGGGCTTTCTCGCTTTGCTCCCGAAGAGAATCATCTACGTGGTCGAGTTCAGGCATCCGTCGTGGCTGGAATCGAGCACATGGACAACCTTGAGCAAATACCAGGCCGCGTACTGCATCGTCGACGAGCCACTATTGCCTCCAGAGATCCACGTCACCTCAGAGGTCGGATACATTCGGTGGCACGGCAGAGGTCAAGGCCTCTGGTACGATTACCGATACACTAGAGATCAGCTTACTGACTGGCTGCCCAAGATTGAGGAAGTGCGAGCCAACACAAAACAGACTTTGGGGGTTTTCAATAACCACTTTCGCGGGTACGCGCCGGAGAACTGCATACAAACGATGAAAATGCTCGGACTTGCCAGTGAGAAGCACGAGACGGTCTTGAAGAGAATACAATATCACATAGAGGGTAAGAACGCGCCGACCGACAACGAGGAGGCGACCCTCGATCGCTTCACCGGAACATAGTGAAAATGTTTTGCATACTTCTCCACTCTCGTCCAACGATTATGTCCGCCGCGAGTGATAGGCCTCAAGAACGGATTGATTTAAGAGGTACTTTCGGATTTCAACGCAACGTGATGATTAAGCTTGACGGAAGAGCTGAATCCCTTCAAGATTGCGCAAGAACAATTGGATACGGCCGCTAAGTTGTTGAAATTGGACCCGGCTGTCCACAGCCTGCTCAGGGAACCCAAACGCATACTAGAAGTCACGTTCCCAGTCAGAATGGACAACGGACAGGTCAAAGCGTTCAAAGGTTTCAGGGTTCAGTACAACGACGCTCGAGGCCCCTGCAAAGGAGGAATCCGATTCCACCCGCAAGAGACGATCGACACAGTCAAGGCACTCGCGGCCTGGATGACTTGGAAGACCGCCTGTGTGGGCATACCTCTTGGCGGAGGAAAAGGAGGAGTCATCTGTAACCCAAAGGAGATGTCAGTCGGCGAACTTGAGAGGCTCAGCCGAGCATACATCGACGCCATCGGAGCCATAATAGGACCTGAACTGGACATTCCGGCACCTGACGTCTACACAACTCCTCAGATCATGGCGTGGATGGTTGACGAATTCGCCAAGATTAGAGGATACAACGCCCCAGGCGTGATCACCGGGAAACCAATAGCGCTAGGTGGATCCGAGGGACGGGGCGACGCAACAGCACGCGGTGCTGTCTATACCATACGCGAAGCCTCAAAGAGACTCAACATTCCACTGAGAGGCGCCACAGTTGCAGTTCAAGGCTACGGAAACGCGGGATCATACGCAGCGATCCTTATGCAGGAGATGGGAGCGCAAATCATCGCGGTAAGCGACTCGAAAGGAGGCATTGTCAACGACAAGGGACTTGGTCCAAATGATGTCCTTCAGCACAAGCAGAAGACTGGCAGCGTAGTCGGGTTCCCAGGAGCGAAACCCATCACCAACGAAGCTTTGCTCGAACTACAGTGCGATATCCTCGTTCCTGCAGCACTTGAGAACGTGATAACCACAAAGAACGCGTCGCGAATCAAGGCGAAGATCATAGCGGAGGCCGCAAACGGACCCACAACGCCTGAGGCAGATGACATCCTGTTCAAGAACAAGGTCTTCGACATTCCGGACTTTCTCTGCAACGCTGGAGGAGTGACTGTTTCGTACTTCGAATGGGTACAGAACATATATGGTCTCTACTGGCCGGTCGAGGAAGTCCATGACCGGTTGGATAAGATTATGACGAAGGCCTTCAATGACGTTTGGGTTATGCACACGAAACACAACGTGAACATGCGAATGGCGGCGTACATGCTCTCGGTCCAGCGGGTCGCCGAAGCAATGAAACTGAGAGGATGGGTGTAACCCACCTCTCGAACCCCTCCTATCATAACCCCATTATCTTTGTCTCGTACAGGTTTGGCGTGAACCCGTTGCTTCCCCGCGATTGCAAGGGGGAGAATTAGATCTGGCACACTTGTTCCGGCTCCCGTCTTCTGGAGCGCCATTTCGATTCGGCAGCAAGAGGGAGAAGAGGGTTCTCGACCTCATCGCCGAACACCTAGCGATGGTTCAGAGATGTGCCAAGGAGCTGAAGAACATGATCAGCTCGGTCGAGCAGATGAACTGGGCTCTGGTCAAAGGCCAAGCAGAGATCGTTTCTAGGTACGAGAGCATGGCTGATGACCTTCACAGAGAGGCGGTAATCCAGATCGCGCAAGGTGCATTCTTCGCGGGCATGAGAGAGGACTTCCTAGACTTGATTGAGGAGGTGAATGACATCGCAGACGCTTCGCAAGATGCTGCTCGGGCAATTGCCGAAGCTCCAATTGAACCCGAGATCTTGGAGTACCTACAGAAGGGAGACCCGACGCTTCGCAAATTTGTTGACTGCATTGACAGATGCGTTACAACACTCGTAGAGTCGGTCGAGTCTCTTCGAACGAACGCTGAGCTTGCTGTTAACAAATCGCTTGAAGTTGAGAAAGCGGAGGAAGCGGCCGATCAGATCAAGTCAGAACTGATCTCGAGGCTTTCCGCACACAGACAACATATGGATCCGCTCACGTACCTCCAAGTCAAAGAGACGATCCTCAAACTCGACGAAGTCGCAGATGCAGCCGAGAACTGCTCTGACCTTGTCATAACAATCGTTGTGAAAGCAGTCTCGTGACAGAGGTCATGGATTAGCACTATTGGTGCATGTACTACTCTTTCAAGGAAAGACCTAAGAAGCTTGCACGCCAGACAGAGCATGACCGAATGCGAACACGATCACTAGATGCGATCGAGACTTCGGTCGAATTTGAATGCGATGCCCTCTCTGTGGACGCGAAATGGCAACGCTCGGCGAGTTGGACCGGAGAAGAACCGGCGAGCGAGTGTACTACTGCGAGAAGCACGGAGTATTGAACCGGCCTGTAGACGCAAGTGGCAGCATAAGTGAAGTCGTGGAGCATCCTCGTCGCCTTCGTTCGGATTAAGCTTGTCTGCTGAATCCTAAGCTCTTGTGGTCGGCTGGAGATCAGGGCGCGTTCCTTTGGCGATTGATTTCTATCTCTATGCGGCGCTGACGTTGGCCGCAGTGCTTTGTGCAGTATTAGGTGGAAACAACTTCTCGACGTGCCTAGGCGCGAGTCTTGGCGCCGGAATCGTCAGGTTGTCGGATGCGATGCTGATAGCGTCAGTGGGCGTTTTAGCCGGCACACTCTTCGAAGGGTACAAGCTCTCAAGTGTAGTCGGTGGGCAAATTCTGCCGGCGCTTTCGATTTCTGGGCTCGTTGTGATTCTCCTCGCCGGCTTGTCGGTAATGGCGGTCGTGACACTCTTTCGCCTCCCACTTTCGCTGTCACAAGTTCTAGTCGGTGCAGGGTGGGGACTAGCTCTTGCGAACGGACTTCCAGTTGCTAACACTTTTTCTCTTACGGTTGTCGTATCGTGGGTCTTGTCACCAGTCCTCGGGTTCTGTGTGTCGGCAATCATCGAGACGGTCATGCTGCGGTTCGGCCACAGGGCGAAGGACGTGCTGGCTCTGAACCGGACATACGCACGCCTTACTCTGATCGCCGGGTTCTATGCTGCGTATACGCTCGGTGCGAATACACTCGGTCTCGTTGTGGGACTATTCTCGTCAAGCTTCAGCGATCGTTTGCCATTGTCGATCGTGTTATCAGCTGCAACGATTGTTGGCATCATGTTCCTGAGCAAGGGCACCGTGAGAAGCGTCGCTGACAACCTTGTGGGTCTGAGCCCGTCTATGGCACTGTCGGCCCAGTTCGGCGGGGCGATGTCTGCGCATCTCTTCACACAACTGAGTCTGCCTGTCTCCATTTCGCAGGTGGTCATCGGCGGTATGAGTGGCGCTGCCTCAGCTAAGCGAATGGCCATCACAAACAGGCGCATCATTCAACAAGTGATTGCTGGTTGGACGATTGGCCCGTTGGCAGGGGCGGCAGTGTCGTTTCTACTTATGAAGCTAATCTAGGAATCATCGCATTCTAGCTTGCGAAGTCCTCTCGCGACTCAAAGCACAAATGATACCTAGTTGTGTAGGGTACGATGGTAGCCTCCGACTGGATGCGAACCTCCGATGGATCATGAAAAGTCATGCGGGGCGGTCATATTCAGGGTCGGGAATGGCACTGAATATCTTCTTCTCCACTACGAAGCTGGACATTGGGACTTCGTGAAAGGGCATGTGGAGAAAGGAGAATCTGAGGAAGAGACGGTTAAGAGAGAAATCCTCGAAGAGACGGGGCTCAAAAACAACCTGTTCCTAGGCGATTTCAGAGAAAGAATCGATTACTTCTACAGAAGACGCGGTGGAACGGTATCGAAGGAGGTCATATTCTACCTGGTCAAGAACACCGGAGAAGAACAGGTGAGAATATCCGGGGAACATATTGGATATGACTGGCTGCCCTATCGCGATGCCCTTGATCGACTCACCTACAAGAATGCCAAAGACACACTTCGCAAAGCCGAAGAACATCTTCAACGCACAGGGTTGATAGCGGTTAGCCCTCCTCTCGGTTCACCCCGGAGCGAGAAAGAGACCTAACAAATATCTTGCATGGAATCCCTGGGTCATATCTGCCTTCGCCGGTTGTGGAATCTTCTGGCTGTTACAGAATCGGAGAGGGAACAGTTCAACTCGCCCCACCTGCGAAACCATGCCTGGCAATGACGATACTGTAACACATCCTGTCCTAATTGTCGATTGCATGTGAAAGGGTTTTATGGAGCGGAAGCGACTCTATGGGTTGATGTGGTATTGAGGTTTCTTCGTAGATCGAAAGTGACTCGGGTCGAGGCTATTACCTTGAAGCCGGGTCCGGCACAGAGTGGAGGCATTCCTACTCCTCCGCCCGTCCACCCTCCGGTGGGTGGGGAAATGTTTGCAGCGGACAAGCTGTCAGTGTTCATGTCCAACTACTGGCTGGCTGTCATCCTGCTATTGCTGCTGCCGCTTGCGGTGTTGTTCTACAGGAAACGCGACTTGGCATCGAAGGTGCTCAAGCCTCTTCTACTTCGCTTCTGAAGAGCAAGCCGCAACGAGCGCAAATCCGTCAGTAGTTTCCAGAAGAAAGAGCCGCTAGCCTAATGTTGGACATCACGACTCTTGATACGTGCCGCGATGATAGCACTCTCAGATATGACGACAGATGAGATCACCTAGGGTATTTGAGCGGTAGAAACCCAATACCTGAACCCGAAGGTACGTATTTCCCACGCAAACTCTCAGAAATGAATAAGGATGAAATCACCTAGGGTAGCGGAGCCGAGTTCTCTTGGGATGCGGTCACCGTGTCTGAAGGGTCTTCTCGTACATGCGGCGAACCGTCCAGCGCATAGCATTTCTCAGTTCCGTCAGCCTTCTTTGATCCCCATAGTTCCGCACTCGCAAGGACTTCAAGGCACCTCCATCCTCAGCTACTTCGTACGTCAAGACCTTGTCGGCACTTAGTTGGCCTGCTCGCGTTGACTCTTCATCTTTCATGTGCATGGGATCGAGAACACGCGCCACGAGAAAGGCTCGCAGAGGTGGAGCTGTCACATCGTACCTAGTATTCGGATCTGGAACGAGCGTAAGCTCAGATTCTGTGATCTGAAGATCCGCTAGATGAACTCCCTCAGGTGTCGTTATCGGCCATACCTCGCTCGCCTGCCTCTCCTTTCCCGCAGGCATCTCTGGTGCAGCGGTTGCCTGAGCCTCCGAGGGGATTTTCACGTGTCTGAAGCTCTTCTCCGCGAGAACCGAGTCGACCGCTTGAAGAAACGATCTTAGTCGCTCGGTCTCGCGTTCAGAGTCCGAGATCTTTTTCTCGAAGTATGCTTTCATCTCGGCGAGTCGCTTCAGATCGGAATCTTCTTCTTTGGACAATATGGCCACTCGCACACCACCATATTGAGCGTTCGGGCTATTAACAGAACGCCTCCGTGAAAACAGGGAGGTAGCTTTCGCAATTCTGACTTCCTACATGCCACCGTTTAAATATCGTCTGGTCCGCAAATAGTCCTCGGTGCGCGCGATGATAGGTGAGCGCTTTAACTCAGACTAGTTCTCGCTCCTT
>CAZRNA010000006.1:0-54140 GCA_964601325.1 uncultured Candidatus Bathyarchaeia archaeon | reverse complement strand
ACTACACAATCGATTTCCAGAAAGACGGCAAGATAGTCGGGATGCTCAGCGTGAATGGATACAGTGGAGAAGTTTGGTATCATTCTTGGCATGGCGCATTTGTCCAAGAAGTCGAACTGGGCTAGGCGGATGCTCGATACCCGATGATCGTCCGAACGCCCTCGTGCTTATATACTGACAAGTCGATGCTCGTTCTTCTTTGTAAATGGCAAGCCTACTAGCCAAATAGGGCTAATCTGTAGCCTGCCTCAACGAGCTGGAACTTACGTTTGACAAATCGCAGGCGAACAGCGAAGAAGGGTCACGGCGGGATCTTGGCGTTTCTGCTGCTCCTCGCCATCTTCGGGGGAATTGCCTTTCTGGTTTCCTCTCCAATGCCACTCCACTCGGACGTTCAGCCATCTGTTCCTTCGACAAATGACGGTTCACAGCCAGTGTCAACGGGGGATGCGTTTTTCGGCAGTATCGTAAACGCTCACCTGGCTGGGAGCACAGGAGGAATTGTTCAGGCTGACACAAACTGTAAGCCTGTGGAGCACGGCCTAACAAACTGCATCGCGATAATCACAGGCTCTGATGGAACTGAGCTTCACTTCAACTATACGCACGACATGTCGAATCAAGCGTGCCTCGCCGCAGGAGACCATGTTACAATAGAGCTTCTTGGCGATGGAAATGTAGAAGTCATCAGAGGATAGCCTGTTTTGAATCCTCTTCCGCTGATCTCTCTAGGGCTGATTGACGGACTGAATATCTGCTCGCTTGGACTGCTTGGATTGTTTCTAAGCCTAATGTACTCGACTCAGACCGACCGCAACACGATCTTGGGCTACGGCGCGGTCTACATAGGAAGCGTCTTTCTTTCCTATGTGATGGTGGGACTCGGGGTCACGTTACTTTTCATCACGCTTCCTTCTGTGCCGCATTTTCTCGCAAGGATCGCAGCTGCTGGAATGCTTGCGATTGGCGTCGCTGACATTGTCAACTATTTTCGGCCACATTCGATCCCACTCATGATGGGATCTGTCTCGCATGCGCTCAGCTCAAGAGCTGTACGTTTCATGAAGGCTGGCGGAGTTCCTGCGGTTTTCGCAGCGGGCATTCTGATAGGATTTCACAACTTTCCTTGTGCCTGCACGGGCGGTGTCTACATGACCTTCCTATCTCTCATATCTGGCTCGCCCCTCAAGATTCCTTACCTTCTTGCATACAATGCCGTCTTCATTCTACCACTGACCGCGATCTTGGTCGTATTCTCCAGTAAGAAGGCAATTATGGAGTTCAGGAAAATGCATGCCAGAAATGCATCCACGACGACTCTGCTTCTTGGGACAGCGATGGCGACCGTGGGAATACTCCTGTTGACCGCGATAATGCTAGGAGTACAATAGGCACATTCAGCGCTGAATTCTCGACTCAATTAGTATTGCTCGATATTGTTCTCTCGCTTCCATGTCTGTCTGCCTGTTCTCTCTCTTTTGCCCTTATTTGCCGCAGGTCTCGTGATGCAGGCATCCTATCACGAACTGCGGATTTCTGTCTGCGAAGTCGCTTGATGTGCACGCACAGAGAACTGCGCCTAATCTCAGCTATGTCATGAACTTGGACGACAGTTCCGCACCGCCGAGAGTCATCGGGACAACATGCTTCTTGGAAGCAGTCTACCTCGTATCCATCCAAAGACGATCATTGCAAACCCCGCGAAAATCAGCAACAAAACATGGTACCAAGTTCCGACCCACACCACCAATTGTCCTACAGCTCGAAGAGCCTGCATTTCCCGAGTCATGTATCTGCCAACATATCTCCCAATAGAGGAATCCCTGTATCTATCCAAGTTCACAAATTGGATTATGAAAAAGGATACCGCCACTCCTGGAGCAATACCTACCAGAAGGCCAGATGTAAGGTCGTGCATCCAGAAGAAGTAGAGAGAAATCAACGAACTACCAATATCTGTAACTAACTTCACGGGATGAATCTGGTGATAGAGAGATTTCTCTGCGAAATTCACACGGATCCCGGTGCCCTACCAAGCTCAATATTATCGTGGTAAGACGCGCAATGTGGAGCTTGAACTTTATGTCTCTTCGCGTGTGTGGATAGGCTGGTACGCATACACGCAATCACTCCAACTGATGGTTCAAATTACGGTGCCCGCATCAACCTACCCCGTCACTACAAAAGGACAGATGAACGACGAGCGTTCATAACGCCAACGGGGGCGTAGGAGTTCGTATTGTGTTTGGCTGTTGTTCATTCTCTCCGCATGAGGTCAGTCTGGCGTTCCCCAAATAGACTTGCATAATTTCCGCTTGGACAACTAGCGAAAGAAGGGCGACGCCGAAGGTCATTGCGACTATCATATTCTTGAAGGGGGTTTCAGGCAAAGAGAGTGCCAGAGCAATTGAGACTGCTCCTCGAAGTCCCGCGAAGGCAATGACTCGGGTCCACGAGTGCGGTATCTTCTCTCGCATCATCTTCGCGAGTCCAACTACTGGATAGACGCTGATCACCCTCGCAGCCAGGATGGCCAAAAAGGCAACTGTGATGGCCGGGGCATAAGTGATGAGCAGCGTGAAATCTGTTTTCAGTCCGATAAGCAGGAAGGCGAAAGAAGTGGCCATAAAGGTTGCGACTTCCCAGAACTTTGTCATAGTATTTCGAGTCTCCTCAGACATTGCTGTTCGCATTGTTCGGTTTCCCATGTATAGGCCGGCTATGGGTACCGCGATCAGACCGGACATGCCTAGGCTCTCGGCGAGAGCGTAAGAGCCGAACATCACGGCTATTGTGAATGATGTCTCGGCTAGAGGCTCAGTAATCAGTTTGTGTAGCAACTCAGCAACCACTGATACCACAAGGCCAACTCCAACTCCTCCCAGAAGATCGTAAGCGAATGTACCTAGATTGACCGAGTTGAAGGACAAAGACGCAGCAACAGAATAGAGGATGACTGGCGTAGCATTGTTGAAGTAGGCTTCCGACTCTAGCAGGACTGTCAGCCTTTCTGGCGACCGAACTCTCTTGAGTAGACTGACGACTGATACAGGGTCAGTGGGAGCGATTATCACGCCAAACATGAGTGCGATTGAGAGGGGGAGACCAACGACGACATTAATGACTAGTCCCGTTATGATGGCGGATATTACAACTCCGAATATGGCTAGGCTTATCACCGTTTTCTCAACTGTCCTGAAGGTCTGAATACGAGTTCGCATGGCTGCTTCGAAGATCATGGGTGGAACGACGAAACCAAGTATCATGCTACCATCGAATGGAATGCTCTCCAGTCCGCCACCGATTCTCAGGAATGACAGTGCTAGGCCAATGACGATAAGGATCGTTGAGTATGACGTCTTGAGTTTGGCGCTTAGGATGGCGCCTAGGAAGGAGAGGAAGATAATCAGTGACACTATGGTCGCTGGAGACAAGGCGACAGGGTCAGCCACTTGCTCACCACCTACGTATCTTCTGAGCTGGTGCGATTCTTCTCATCTTGACCGACATGCCAACTCCGAATCTTGACAGACCTGTCTTGAGACGGAATGGAAGCCGTACGCCAAATCCGTCTGGCTGACTGATGAATTGCCACTTGCTTTTGCAAGTAGAACCTAATCGGAATAAAGAGCACCGAAGCAAGACCTAGAACCCACAGAAACGCCATGAAACTCTCCGATGGCAGACTGAAGTAGAGTGGAATGGAACGAAATAGTCCGAGATCGCGAAGAATCGCCGCGACTAGACACATGAGCACTGCGACACCAATGCCACCAACGATCACGAAGTCTAGCTTGTCTCGATCCATCTTCACTCATTGAAAATGAGCAGACTGGCTGAACGATAATGATTCAGGTACGCAAGATACGTACGTGGGATACGTAAGCGGAGTACGTACGAATAGTACCTGATTTTTCCGAGGTTGGCGATGCCGTTAGTCCAGTCCGAACTTCTTCAAGACATCAATGACTTTCTCGTACTCTGACACGAACGTTCTACCCTTCTCGGTGGAAGCGAGGCGCTCATCATACTCGACAAGCTCCAGAGCTTTCATGTCCTCAAGATGTGCTCGGAAACGGTCTGAGGGAAGATTAACCTCATTCTGAACTCTCGTAATTTTCACAACGCCGTTAGACTCTTGACGGATTATGGAGCATAGTATGTCGTAGAAGATTCTCGGACGATAGCGAGCACGGACTTTCTCGGGTTCTTTCGTGTGATGCAAACATCATCATCCAAGACGAGTACTCGTGACTGCGGTGGCAGCTTCAGTCAAGATAGCAACAAGACCCGCTAGCCGAAACAAGTTTGACAACGCAAATGACCAGAACCCCTGGTCCAACGACCAGAGCAGGAGACTATATTGTCCGAAGGCAAGCAAGATGAAGCCTGTTTGCACAAAGAAATTTACTTCATGTGGGCTCTGCTTCAGTGACTGGTTCAAGCTGAATATTATGTAACCTAGAAAACCTAAGTTGATGATTCGAACAATCTCGTCGGCCACTGAATAGGGAGGGAAAGCGCCAAACGGCGGTACGACCTCAACCAAGATGACCACGACAATAGCTAGCACTGCGATAGAGAAGATCCAGCTGGACAACTGCCCTCTTGTGCCTCTGCTTCTCAGAAAGTAGGTTCCACCTATGAACGCAAAGCCGAAGCTTGTAGAGAACAGATCAAGCCAACGAGCAACATCCTTCACCACGGGGATTGCAGCGGACGCCACGAGAAAGAGGTAGGAAAGCGCGAGGAAACTGAATCCAATCGGAAGGCCGAGCAAGTATTCCCTTTGCGTCACTCTATAAGACCTGAGCATCAAGTAAGCTACGCTGAACGCTAGACCTGCTGAGATTATGCTGCTAAGGAAAAGCGGCGCGATCTCCAAGTCCAATTAGCAGACCTCTGCTTGTCGTTCCGACTAAATGAGTTCGAGCTTTCTTAACATTTGGGCAACCTTGAACTTGCATTCTTTGTTCGTTGGTTTGCAGCGTTCGGCCTCGATGTTCTCGCTCATCTGCTTGACCTGAAAAGGCAGCCTGCAATGTCGTTGCTTGAAAGGGGACGGCAGCTGGGGTACAAGGTACCCACCACACACAGAAATTCAATGAAGACGACGAGCGACGCGTTAGGGGAGGAATCTCCTAGCGACCTCTCTTTCTTCCTCTTTTCTGTGGTAAGCTAGTGCATTCGTCGTGATTTGAACGATCGTCGTCGCGTAGGCTGGTGCGGGCGTCCGAATTCGAACTCTTGGAATCGGTTGTTTTGTGTGTGTGGATCCTCTGGTGCGACCACACGGTTTGAACCATCATAGGATTGATTTCTACGTGTGTTGTTCAACTGGCATTGCTGGTTCCAGTTTGCGTAGGTTCTCGACCATCTCGTTCACGACTGTCACGAACTTGTCGCTTTCGGATGCTGAGATCCATTCGAGCCTGACACGTTCGTCTGGAACGCCCATTTGCCTCAGGAGCTTTCGCAGCAGCGTGAAACGTCTGAGGGCTTTGTAGTTCCCGCTAATGTAGTGACACGTTCCCGGATGGCATCCTGCGATTAGAACCCCATCATAGCCTTCTTCAAGGGCTTCGAGAACGAAGCTTGGGTCGATTCTTCCGGAACATGTCACGCGAATCGAGATCAGATTCGGATCGTAATGCTTCCTGGTGGTTCCCGCAAGATCCGCGCCTGCGTAGGCACACCATCTGCAGAGGAATGCGAGAATCCTAGGTTGGCTCAAGGCCTCAACCTCTTCCTGCTCGTATCATTGCCATGATCTGAGTGTCAGTCAGGTTCCTCAGCGAGAGAGCACCGGATGGGCAGGATGCAACGCAGGTTCCGCATCCTTCGCAGAGTGCTTCAGCGACCTCTGCAATCTTCCTCTCCCTGTTCATGCTGAGTGCTTCAAAGGGACAGGCTGGTACGCAGATACCGCACCCGCTGCAGAATTCGTTGACAATCCGAGCCACCGTTGGCTCGCGTTCGAGCGTTGGACTTGACAAGAGGTTCAAAGCTTTGCTGGCTGCGCCGCTGGCCTGAGCCACCGTCTCCGGGATGTCCTTCGGCGCTTGTCCAGCACCAGCTAGGAAGATCCCTGCAGTTGCACTTTCTAGAGGGCGGAGCTTCGGATGTGCCTCGGCGAAGAAACCGTTCTCATCCACAGACGCTTTCAACGTGTTAGCGAGTTCGCGGGATCCTTGACTTGGAACCATCCCGACCGCCAACACCACAACATCGGCGTCAATCTGAACGGTCTTTCCGCTGAGAGTGTCGACGCCTTTGACGACCAATTTGTCGTTCTCTTCGTGGACCTTAGCCACTCTGCCGCGCAAGTACAGGACTCCTCCTTCTTCTTGCGTGCGTTTGACAAACTCCTCGTATCCTTTTCCGCCGGCTCGTATGTCCATGTAGAAAACGTATGCCTGCCCATCTGGGACCTTGTGACGGAACAGCATCGCGTGCCGAGCGGTGTACATGCAGCAGACTTTCGAACAGTAGGGTAGTGCTGTTTCAGGCTCTCTTTGTCCTGCGCATTGAATGAACACGACTTCTTTCGGAATGCGCCCGTCGGAAGGTCGCCTGATGACGCCAGATGTGGGTCCTGAAGCAGATAGCATTCGCTCGAATTCTAGGCTGGTCATTACGTCTGGATAGATTCCGTACCCATACTCGGTAAGCCTCGCTGCGTCGTACATCTCGTAGCCTGTGGCCGAGATAATGGCCCCGACTTCAAGCTCATGGGTCTCCGGATGCGCGTCGAGATTGATGCAAGACATCCCGAGCTTGTCGCAAGCTTTCTTGCATTCGCCACACGCTTGAGGAAGAAGCCCCAAACAACTTTTCGCGTCTAACACATATGCAGGAGGCACGGCCTGCGCGAACGGAATGTAGATCGCTTTTCTCCATGTCAGACCAGAATCAAACTCATTGGGAACCTCAGCCGGGCAGACTTTGACGCATTCTGCGCACGAGTTGCATTCAGTCTCGTCAACGTAAACCGGTGCCTGTCGCACTTTCACTTTGAAATTTCCGATGAAGCCTTTGACTTCCTCGACTTCTGAGAGTCGGAGGATCTTGATGTTTGGGTTCCGGTAAGCCTCGACCATGAGCGGCCCTAGGATACAGATAGAACAGTCTAGGGTCGGGAATGTTTCTGAGAGTTGGGCCATTCTTCCGCCAATGGAACCTGTCTTCTCCACAAGGTAGACTTGGTGTCCACTGTTAGCGACGTCAAGAGCTGCGCGGATGCCTGCGATGCCGCCGCCGACAATCAGCGCTCTCCTGGTGACAGGAACGGTGATTGGGTCGAGGAGCTCGTTCAGTTTGACTTTCTCTATGCTCTGGCGTATGATCACATGTGCCTTCTCAGTCGCCTTCTCGATGTTGTCGTGAACCCAGCTACATTGCTCGCGTATGTTCGCAATCTCAGACTGGTACCTGTTGAGGCCCGCAGCCCGAGCGATGTTTCTGAACGTGATCTCGTGCATTGCAGGTGAGCATGCAGCGACAACTATCGCGTCTAATCTGTGTTGCTTAATGTTGTCCTTGATCAGTGCTTGTCCTGGTTCCGAGCATAGGTATCGATGGTCAGCGGCTACTACAACATCAGGAGTCTTGCTGGCTGCGTCAGTGATCTCCTTGATGTTGACTGTTCCCGCGATATTTAGGCCGCAATGGCAGACGAAGACTCCCACACGTTTCATGTCTGACTCACGCTCTCGACGGTGCTCTTGGCGCCGCCACGAATCGTCTGGAGTTGCGTGTCGCTTAGTCGAAGATCTTCTGGGCTGACTCCGAGTGCAAGGCCGAGCAGCTGGGTGAAATAGACCACAGGCAACGGTCCCGAGCTGGAGGATGCTTTAGGATCTTGTTTCTGGGATTCCTCCAAGTTGTATTTGCATAATGGGCAGCTGACCGTGAGTAGTTTCGCTCCGTGCGAGCGAGCGGCCTGCACAACATTGCGTGACAATAGAGCCATGGCGTCAGGAGCGCCGACGCCGAGGAAAGACCCACAGCATTCCGTCCGTTTTGGATAATCCACCGGCATACATCCTATGCTGAAGAGGAGATCCTCCAGCACTGACGGTCGATGCGGGTCGTCGAGCTTCATCTCCTCAAAAGGACGCAGCAGCAGGCATCCATAGTATGCGCCGACCGGCAGACCACGCAAAGGCGTCTTTGCGGCCTCTCTGATAGCGATGAAACCTACACGATCTCTTAGTACTTCCAAGAAGTGTAGGACGCCGAGTCCGCCTTCATATCTCTCCTCGTTGAATTCGTTGATCTGTTCCTGTTTGATCGCGTTTCGCTTGGCTTGGAGGTTCGCTCTCTTGAGGACGTTGTGGCATCCCGCGCAGAGAGTCACGAGCGTGTCGCTCTCAGCGCGTGCCCTAGCTAGAATTCGGTTCGGTCCTGCGTTCGTCATGACATTGTCCGCAACATTCGGGAATACTGCTCCGCAGCAAAGCCATCCCTGCATTTCTTTCAGTTCTAGCCCGAGCGCGCGTGCGGACGCTCGCGCGGAGTCCTCGAAATCTCTTGCTACGGTTCGGAGCGAACATCCCGGGAAGTACAAGTAGGATTGCATTTTCCCAACTCAGTATGGGCTGAGTTTCCTGAACGCGCTCACCAATCCCTGCTGGGGCATTTCAGGTGGGGGTTTCTCGATCTTCAGGTCACGCAGATCGTTGCGGAGCTTGATTGTTCGGAGGGCTTCGCAGACCTTGCTTACATCCAAGCCTCTGGGGCACTGCGTCTCGCAGGAGAAGCAGGTTGCGCATAGCCAGTACGATTTGGCGTCGAAGACTTGTTCGAGGCCGAGCTGGAGATAGCGAACTACTAGGTGAGGCATAAGATCCATCTGCGGCGCTAGCGGACATGTGGCTGAGCATTTTCCGCACTGATAGCAAAGCGAGAGATCTTGGCCGCTTATTCTTTCGACCTTGCGCAGTAGAGGACTCGTGACTGTTACAGCAGAGATCTGATGTGCCACTTCACTCCCATCCTCTGACTGCGAATGCCTCCAGTTCGATCTTCGCCTCTTTGCTGCGGTAGTCGGGAAGGATTATGGGGCTGTGCCGATCTGTGCTGACGGCTGCCTTCTTGAGTTCCTTGTGAAATCGAACAACATGCTCCAGAGTCGGCTTACCACCTTGTGCGGTTCGTGATCTCTTGGCTGCGTCCTTTCCGGCGCGTCTTCCAAATACTAGAATGTCAAGCAGTGAGTTGCCCATCAATCGGTTTCTTCCGTGAATTCCACCCGCGACTTCCCCTGCAACATGCAGGTTCCGAACGTTTGTTCGTCCGTCTTCGTCTATTAGCACGCCGCCATTTTGGTAGTGTTGTGTTGCATAGACGAGAATGGGGTCTTTGGTTATGTCGATGCCGAATCGTTTGAACTGTCGTACCATCGCGGGTGCTAGGCGCAGAGTTCGATCAGGACCTCTCAGGATGTCGATTAGTGGAGTGTCAAGCCATACTCCGACGAGTCCTTCGGGGGTGCGAACTCCTTTTCCACGTTCTTGACATTCTCTGATTATTGCAGAAGCGACAGCATCCCTTGTCTCAAGCTCATTCACAAACCGTTCTCCATCGATGTTGACAAGCTGGGATCCGAGGCTTCGCATCTTCTCAGTTATTAGCAGTCCAGAGATCAGCTCGGGAAACGCAACTCCTGTCGGATGATATTGGATAGTATCCACGAAGGCCAGCTTGGCACCGGCGCGATAGGCCAGTGGGAGACCGTCGCCGGTTGCCCCGTAGTGATTCGTTGTCGGAAATCCTTGCACATGGAGCCTGCCCGAACCACCTGTCGCCAGTATTATCGTCTTTGCTTTGACGAAGACGAATTCGTTAGTTTCCATGTTCAGCAGAATAGCTCCTACACAATTGCCTTCGGCATCAGTGAGGAGCTCGATTGCAGGCGAGAATTCGATGACTTGGATATCTCTATTGATGACTTCGTCTCGGAGCGTTCGCATGATCTCCGCGCCGGTGTAGTCGCGGGCAGCGTGCATTCGCTTTCTGCTTGTGCCGCCGCCGTGCATTGTCACAAAGGTGCCGTCGGCTTCCTTATCGAACATCATACCCAGGTCTTCAAGCCATTCAACAACTGAAGGAGCGTCTTTGACGAGCGTTTGAACGAGGCCGGGTATGTTTGTGTAACCGCCACCTCCCATAACGTCAAGATAGTGAGATGCAGGCGAATCGTTCTCTTTGTCTGCGGCTTGGATGCCTCCTTGCGCCATCATCGTGTTGGCGTCGCCGAATCGTAGCTTGGTACACAAGAGAACACGGGCGCCTTCTTCTTGCGCGGCTAGGGCTGCTGCCGCGCCTGCGCCACCTCCTCCAATAATCAGAACACCAGTTTCGATATCGGTTCGCGACAGATCAGTCTTTTCCGGGTTTATTCTGCTGTACGACTCCACAATGTCGCCAAGTTCGTTGACGACCGGCTCTCCCCTGTTGGCTCCCACGATGAGTTTCCGTGTTGTTCCTGGCTTGTAGTCCGGGTGAAATTTCGTCAGCAGCTGCTTCTTCTCTTCTGGTGTAAGCTTTGGGAAGGACTGTTTCATGCGCTCCATTCGATTTGCCGTTACTTTGTCGATCGAGCGTCGCATGTCTTCGCTATAGCTGATTACGGTTCGCCACTGTTTGGTCTGTTCCGAAGCCATCTACGCTTCACCTGCTTCGATTTCTCTGGAGTTGTACAGCTTCGTCAATTCCGCAGTGCTCATCTTGACTAGCTTCGCAAGTTCGTCGTCGTAGCGTCCGGCCCTAATCTCGCCAAGTCGTTTCTGCAGATGTTTCGACTTCGGAGCAATCTGCGTTCCATAGAGCCTTCGTGTAAGAATCGCGACGTTATACTGAACTATCTCGGCGGGGCATCTCGTGGCGCAGAGCCCACACATGATACAGTCGAATGAAAGGTCGGCGGCATTGGCAATGTCGCCTCGCATCGCGGCTGCCATTATGTCGATTACAGACAAGTCTTGTGGACAGGCTCGGCTGCATGAGTTACACTGCAGACATCGCATGATCTCCGGATAGTAACGTGTGAGCGAATTGATGTCTGGCGTCAGGTTCTTGATGTCGTACCGTGCTTTTGTCGCAGGGTGGAACGGGAGCATCGAGAATACCATTCCGTCCTTAACGGGTGTCTGACACGCGAGCCCCGTGCGAAGCCTGAAGTCTCCGTGAATCCTGTAGACGGTCGCACAGGCACCACAGAAACCACTACGGCAGCCACAGCCACGAAGCAACCGGTAACCGAGGTGTTCCATGGCGGTTAGTATGGTGAGGTTTCGTGGCACTTCGTACTGCTTACCGAACACATAGATCGTCACAGCCGACTTGTCAGTGCTCATCGACCATGCTCCTTCGGAGAAGGATGCGACTACCTAACCAAGTTCGTCTGTTGCAGAATATATCTCAAAGCTACATACGTACTGGACTGTATATTCAATAGAACCAAGACCAAGAGTCAGCACACGCTCTCCAGCGTCTCCCGTCACTTTCTACTTAGATTGGCCACGTCGACTTAGTTGCATAGAGGATGAAATGGCCAATAGTAGGCCAAAGAGTGGCCTATGCGGGTACTTTCTGTTCTTGGAGCAAACCTCGAGCAAAATCGTAGCCGCTTTTGAAAGCAGTGATATTCAGTTGTTCCGTGCCTCGCGGAGTGTACTTCGCGATCGCCTTCTCGACAGCTGCCGTCTCTACCATATTGGTTAGGCCGATTATTGCGCCAACCATCACCATGTTCGAGACTATCTTCTTGCCCAGGCGTTCGGCGATACGTGTTGCGGGAACTCTGTATGTCTTCGCGGTGTGATTCAACTGGTCGTCTTGGATCATGTCAGGATCGATAATGACGATCGTGTCGCCGGTCAGATCTCCGACATTCTTTCGGTAAGCCTCTTGAGACATGACCGCTACTAGGCTGGGTTTCCTGAGCTTTGGGTAGTTGATCTTCTCGTCGGAGACTATGACTTCGACTTTGGAGGCTCCTCCTCTGGATTCGGGGCCGTAGGATTGCGCTAGGGTCACATTCTTTCCGCCGAAAACCGAGGCTGCTCTCCCGATCATTACTCCGGCGGTCACGATTCCCTGACCGCCTAGACCTGCTATCCTTACCTCAAAGCGCGACATTAGTGCGTCTCCCTGCCTTGTCAAGCTCCGCCTGAATGGATCGATTCTGCCCCCACAGCAAGTCGCTGAACTCTGGTTTCTCGACGTCGACGAATTCTCCGACAACGATCTTGTCAGGTCCGACCACGGCGTCGATCGGATCGATGTTGGATCGGACTTCACTGACTTCCCTGAGCCATTTCATGCCTAGGATCGGATCCGCGATCTTGTTTCTTCGCCCATACTCTTCTGGGCACGGGGTTATGATCTCGACGAAGCTGAACCCTTTCTTGCTGATGGCTTTCTTCATGGATTCTCTGATACGTTTGACATGAATCGCTGTCCACCGTGCCACATAGATGGCTCCTGAAGCCGCAGCCAGGTGCACCAGATTGAATGGGTGTTCAATGTTGCCGTATCGACTTGTTGTTGTGAATGCGCCGATCGGTGTCGTGGGGCCAGATTGGCCTCCAGTCATACCGTAGTTGAAGTTGTTGGAACAGATTACAGCGATATCGACGTTCCTTCTAGCGGCGTGAATGAAATGGTTCCCCCCTATCGCGAAGAGGTCGCCATCCCCACTGATCACGACGGGTTTCAGGTCAGGCCTCGCCGCTTTCACTCCCACAGCAAACGCTATTGGACGGCCATGTGTTGTGTGGAATGAGTCTGTGTTCGTGTATCCCGAGATCCTTCCTATGCAACCGATCCCTGACACGACAACGATCTTGTCCCTGTCAAAGTTGAGCTCGTCTATGGCTCGGGCGAATTCTCCCAGTATGATGCCGTTACCGCAACCGTTGCACCATATGTGGGGAATCATCCCGCTCCTCGTATAATCTTCGAGCGGGTGTTGAACAGCCGACATTTCCTACATCCCCCATTCTTAGCTTACTGCTTGGGCCAAGATCTCCTCGGGCGTGTGAAGAGCATCTCCCAGTTTTGGTAGAGAAGTCACTTTCCGGCGGCCTGCACTTCTCTCAACTTCGCGGACCAGTTGGCCGTAGTTCATCTCGGGCACCAAGATCTTGTCCACTCGCGAAGCCATTTGCTCAACTGCTTCGTCTGGGAACGGCCAAATTGTAACGAGCCTCAATAATCCGATCTTGATTCCTCTCTCTCGTCCTTCAACTACGGCTGCGAGCGCAGATCTCGCGACGCTTCCGTACGCAACGATGCAGACATCGGCGTCATCAAGGAAAACGCTCTCGACTCTGGTGATGTCTCTCACGTTCTTGCGGATCTTGTCGCAGATTCTTTGAACCAAGACTGCATGATGTTCTGTGCTGTCGGTTCGTGGGTGACCAGTCTCATCATGAGTTAGGCCGGTAGCGTAGAATCTGTATCCTTCACCGAAGGTCGCCATCTCAGGCACGAGATCTTCTCCTGCCCGGAAAGGTGAGTATTCAGATCGCGGTACGCTGGGTCGCTTGCGGTCAACCAGTCGTATCTTCTCAGGCTCTGGTATCGCGAGCCTCTCCATCAGGTGCCCGATGATCTCGTCAGTCATGACAAATGCTGGGCACCTGTACTTCTCTGAAAGGTTGAATGCTTCAACGGTAAGATCGAACATCTCTTGGACGGAAGACGGAGCCAATGCGATTATCTCATAGTCTCCGTGCGATCCCCATTTTGCCTGCATAACATCCTGCTGGCCTGTCTTCGTGGGTTGACCTGTGCTCGGTCCGGCACGCATCACGTCCACTACGACGCACGGCGTCTCGGTCATGGCTGCGAGTCCAATGTTCTCCTGCATCAGGCTGAAGCCTGGGCCCGAGGTGGCAGTCATGGACTTTGTGCCGGCATAGGATGCGCCGATCACGGCGGCCATCGAGGCTATCTCGTCTTCCATCTGCAAGTAGACGCCGCCAATCTCAGGGAGTCTCCTTGACATGTGTTCAGCGATCTCTGTGGCTGGGGTGATTGGATAACCTCCGAAGAATCTGCAGCCAGCAGCCAGTGCGCCTTCCGCGCATGCTACGTCTCCAAGTGTGAAATACGTGCCGGTCAGAACATCTCTTCTCAGCGTCTCGTCGCCTTCTCGACTAGGAATATCGCGAAGTCGGGGCAGATCTCTTCGCATACTCCGCATCCAACACACAACGCGGCATCCTTCACTTGGGGTGCATGAACGCCTCTAACGTTCAGCTTGGTGCCCTGTTCAAGAACATCTCTGGGGCAGAACTCTATGCAGAACGAGCAACCTTTGCATCTGTCTTCAAGGACAACGATCTCTACGTCTCTGAGCTTCATTGCCTGAGGAGCGGAGATCGGTCGTCTTCCCGGTCTCTGTGGTGATCCTGGCTGCATCGTCATCTCAGCTGTGGGACCCCATTCGTTCGGGACTGGTCCCTGGGAAGGATTGTTAGCGATCAAATCGTGTTCTGCCTGTCAAGTATGTTCCGTAGTGTCATACATATACCGCCCCCTACTACTGTAGCCCTTTTACATACAATCCGCTCCCGGCACGTCTGGTGATACATACTCTCGGCTAATAGCGCACACGAATCCAACGGGATTTGACGAGGCGACTTCATCCCGTAGGACAGGAGCAACTTGCAGGAGTTGGACCTACCCCCCAGGGGGGGTACCCCCCTCAACCATCGTAGAGTATATAGAAAGCCGGCCGTGCCTCCGGCTCAGCGAGTCTTCTTCAGCCAAGAGAACCTGAGCGCTAGGCCTGCCAGTATGCCTCCTGCGTGTGCTAGGAACCCGCCGCCTGCGAATAGGTCGAGTCCGCCCAAGAAGATCATCCCGATAAGCCCTCGAAATCCTCCCGCAGCTGCTAGGAGTCCATAAATGGCTCCTGACGCTCCGACACCGCTGGCATCCGGGAGAAGCAGCAGGAACAATATGTTCCCAACGAGACCACTTGTGAAGTAAGTGATTAGCCATCGCTTCACTGAAACCTGCTCTTCTAGGGCTGTCCCGAAGAGGAGGAGGAAGAACACGTTTCCTCCAAGATGCAGTAAGTTCGCGTGAAGAAACATCGATGTGAAGAGCATCCATACTGCGCCATGCCAGACTTCCGCGTTCACCTGAACGAACGGGTAAACGACATTCAGATCAGGTTCGAAGAGATTTCCCGCGAGTATTGCTGTAGTCACGTAGATGATCACGAGAATTGTGGCCATCCACAGACTGGGAGAACCAATGAACCTCGAGTCTGTGCTAGAGGTCAAAGTTCACCCTAACCTCGAGAAATCAAGGTTCCAGAGTAACGTGTCTTTCGTTGGCGGTGTAGGACCCCTCGTGCAGATGCGTCAGGCGGATTCCATTACTATGGTTGTGAGGGTTGATCTCACTTTGTCGAGTCTTCGTACCTTCCATGTCACGATCTCTTTCAGCTTATCCATGGTTTCCGCTTCTATTCTTGCAACGAGGTCATAGACCCCGTAGACGAGATGCGCTTCCTTGACATTTGGAATCCCTTGAAGTTGCTTCAGAACTTCTTGTTCGCCACCCGTGTCTATGTTCATGAAAACAAAAGCCATTGGCATCGAACGTGCCTCAGGTATGTGTTAGGTTCCGAGGCATTATGAAGATTGCCCTCTCTGGAAGGGGGACCAGTAGAATAGTCATCAAAACGAGTGGAAATGAGAAAAATGGGTGTTTGATTCTCGGCTAGGTGAAAGCGTAGACGATCTGGACACTGACAGTGTATTCTAATTGTCCTGGCATGACAGGTGCCTGCGCTGCTCCGCCTTTGAGATCCATCGCAACAGGTGCATAGTAGTAGCCTATGCTGACGGAGATTGGACCAACTAGGTTGACGCCCATCGCACTCGCGATTGTCTCGGCTCTATTGTCGGCGTCTTTCACAGCTAGATCGAGCGCCTGTGACTCTGCCTGTTTCGCCTTTGCGTCGGATAGACCGAAGTATACTCCGCTCACATCGTTTGCTCCGTTCGAGATCGCAAGGTCAAGCATCTTGCCGAGTGCGCTTACGTCGTTGACGGTCACACGGATTGAGTGCCTTAGCGAATAGCCGACAAGTATCGGCATCTTACCAGGATCCTTGGAATCCTGATAGATCGGGCTTAGCGAGAACTCAACCGTCTGTATGTCCTTCTCAACAATTCCAGCGCCCTTGAGCGCGGAGATGACCTTCGACATTGCGTCGTTGTCCTGCTGTTCAGCCTGAGCTGCAGTTGCTGCCTGTGTTACTACGGAGGCTGTGAACCAGCCGATGTCAGGGCTCATCGAGACGGTTCCAGTGCCGCCCACTGAGATCGTCTTCTGCTCAGTTCCGGATGGCGTTGACACGGGCCCCGGTTTCATGTATGATGAATAGATCGCTACGCCGGCTAGAAGAGCCACCACAACTACGAGGATCAGAACAAGTCCAAATAGCCGCTTCTCGTGTGTTTCGCTCATTCAATTCACCTCCATCATCGGTTGTGTCGTCGCCGCATACTGCGTCGCCCTTGATATGAATCCAAGTGTTCGAACATGCTGTTCTAAGGATTGATATCTTGCTGAGTCATATGCTGATTCCTGCCTCTCAGCCATGAGGATACTCGTGTTGAGACCGTCAATGCTTATTTCCACATGGGCATAGTGCAAGATGGCCCAAGACGGCGAACAGCTTGTTCAACATCAACATCGCGAGCATGGTACTGGACCGAATCTCCGCCGACGTAAGGCGTCCATATGAGCGCATCGGGCTATTGATCGGATCCTTCCTTGACGACGGACTATGGGTAAACGACATCGTAATCGGAGGAGACAGTGATTCGGAAACATCATGCGTGCTCCCCGCAGACAAGCTGGCCAGAGTTGCCGACGACATAGTAAGAGGGAAGATTGACGGTAGGATTGTTGGATGGTATCACTCTCATCCCGGTTACGGCATATTCATGTCAGAAACCGACATGACGACGCACGGGAAGCTGCTGCAATTCTCGCCGTTCGTCATCGCCCTTGTGGTTGATCCTGCGATAAACCAGTTCGGGGTATGGGCGCTCGAACCGGACGTTGGAGTCGTTCAGGTCTCAAGCGAATACATCCGCATCATTTGACGACAATGCGCCTTCATGCTGCCTGTCTAGTCTTGCTCCGAAGCCCCGTTCTGACTCGCTGTAGTTGACGTGACCATTCGTTGGCGAGCGGGAGCTTGTACTTCATCAACTTCGATCTGGTCTCCCTCCAAATGGGGTCCAGAGTGGCCTTCGAGTATCCCATCTTCTCATATTCGATCACCTGAAGTAGAAGATCTAGAGCGTCAGCGCAGTGTACGATCCTCGCCTCAAGCGAGCTCGAGGAAGAATAGCGCTCAATGGTTGTCCTGAATGTGCGCGCGAGCCGGTCATTCTGAAGATCCGCTAGCACGCGAGAGACTGCCTTCTTTTCGAGGCGTGTTTTCATTCGAGAGCCCTTTCTGCCGAGGTATCGTAGGTACGCTTTGCTGATATCGAAGGTCAGCGACTCGGAGAGGTCGTGGAGGAGCGCCATCTTCAACACCTGCTCCACATCCACTTCCAGCTTCCGCAATCGGATGATCTCAGACATCGTGAGCGCAATCACGGCCACCGAATAGGAATGCGAAGAGACAGATTCCACGTCATGCTTGCCGATTCTATATGTTATCCAGCCGCTCCTCGGAACACGTTTCAGGCTCATCACATCATCAAGGAACTTGAATGGAATCAAGCCTACGGAATCCTCATTCAAAGCGAACCTCAGCGGGCAAGAGATATAACTCTACGACCAGACCAATGAAAACACGCGGACTCTCAGGAAGCGCTATCGTACGAGACAATATCGAACATCACTTCGAGATCTCGTTGAGCTGTCTTTCGAGCTCTACGAGTCTCTTGTGCTGAGCGAAGATCATCGATAGCAGCAGCGGCACTTCCTTGACGGGTGAGACGAGGACTCCGGCCTCCGCCGCGTAGAGCTTACATTGGCTGAGGAGGTCATCGAAGACAGCTCGGTCTTCAGGCCCGAGGAACTGCTTGAACCTGTTCATCGCTACGATTTCTTGTTCGACGACGATACGCCATGACGGTATCGTTCTCCCCATCACTGATTCCCGCATACAAGGCAAGGGAAAGTCCGGCGGATAAGACGGCAAGGGATGGAGCGCCGGATCACGGAGACATCTGAAACTAAGAAGAAAGGGGAAGGGAGTTCCGGCCTAGAAAAAGGAAGACTATCTCCGGACTTGGGACGCTTTGGCAAAGAATAGACGCGGCCAACTATGGTCTTCTCCGCTCTTGAGAGTTCTGGTTCAGTCCTCTTCTATCCCAATGCACTAGTCGTCTGTCCCACTCAAGATCGAGACAACGTCAGGCGAGTCTAGTGCCGCATTTCTCGCAATACGTGCTGTCGCGAGGTATCTCTGCTCCACATTGACGACAGAACTTGCTCCCCACAGCTTTGGCGGGAGTTGGCTTCAACGTCGTTTTCACGCTCTTCCTTCTTCGATTGTACAAGAGTATCCCCACAATTGGGCAGACAACAACCAAGACTAGAATAGTTGCTTGCAGTGTAAGCAGGATCGGAGCTTCCGCTTTCGCTTTCTCCGCCGAGCTTCTTGCAGCATCGAAGTCTCCGTTCTGGAATGATCCCCCTGCCTCATTCAATTTGTTGCTCTTCAATAGAATCCCGCGCAACACATTTGAAGCAAGACCAATCGCCTTGAGCGCTTCTTCTGCGTTCTTTGCATCGGCGTTGCTGGTGAGCTTGATTCTCAGACTATGCGGCCGAGTATACAGCAGAACCACTCCGATGTCCGCACTGATTGGTGTCGATTCGCCGGTGAAGACTCGCCCAAGTCCTTCTTCGCTTAACGTTTGGATCATAGCTAGGCAGGTGAAATTGTAGACATGCGATTGCTCCCAAGCGAAATCCTCCCAAGAGATGACATCAACGGTCTCGTGTTCGATGAAATAGCCTGCGAAAGAGTAGATGACGAGTGTTGTGGACCGAGCTTCAATAACAACATAGTATTGGGGTGTCTGTGCATGGACAGGCACCATGACCGCCCTTGTTCCGCTAAGCTCATCGATCGACTCGACTTCTAGCAAAGTGGCCGGTATTGCCTTTGTGATGACCACGTCGTCGCTTGTGAGCCATCCCAATTGGATTCTTGACCAAGCAGAGAACTCGTTCTTTTCCAGCGGTTCTTCCTTCCCTGCAAGGCCCATGACATCCCATTCTCCGATCGACCCGGGATTGTAGATGTCATGTAAGCCGATTAGGTGTCCGAACTCGTGCATGTAGGTCGCGACGCCCCAATTCTCACCAATGACACTGACACCCTTGGCAGGGAACGCAACGGGCCAAACGCCACCCGCATAGACTCCGAAGAAATACTTGTCGGGGTCTATCCACCACTGGCGAGCGGATTCAAGTGTCGAATCAGCTAGGATGGCGGCGTTCTTTTCGCCTGCGTGGCGTACCGATCCGTAAGGTGAGATTTCTGTGATGCCTACGAGGGCATCCAGAACATATGGAGACTGTCTCCAATCAAAGACTTTACCGCCAACGAGCCACAGCTTTCCATAGCTCTGGCGTCGTAAGCTCTCGTCCATTGCCACGATGATCTCTTGATACTTTTGCAGTGTATTGGATGAGTTGTGTTTCACATCTTGGAAGTCGAATAATAGAATGATCACTTGTTTGGGCCCACAAACGCACGGCGCGCTTGAGACAGCAACCGGAACCAACCCAACACTCGACGCAAGAACAATGCTCAGTAACATCAACAGACTAAGCCGAGTTCGAAGCTTGGCAGGAGAGAACAAGAACTCTCAGTCGACCCACAAACATGGTCTTCGCATCTGGAAAAGCCTTGCCGTTGGTGTCCACGCTGTTACTGATCAAAGCCTACAAGACAAAGGATCCTTTCTAGACTTGCTACTCTCAACCATGTAGCTGCATCGGCCCCTGCATCGCTAACCTGAGCCAGGTTGAGGGGGATTGGTTTCAAACGCTTTGGCGGCTGCTTGAATCCGGGGAATCCACTCAGTCGGAAGCGCAGATCGTGGATCGTACATGTTTTTCGCCTTTAGCTCTTCGTCACTGAATCCAAAAACGTGCATTAGCTCGTGGGTAAGTAGCCCCGCTGAAGCCTCAACGTTTAGTTGCAGTTCTATGCCAGATTTCGGTCCTTCTGTCGTGTTCACGGTCATCGGGTACTCCGACATAGGTAACGCAATGGCCACGAACACCTGTTCTGTTTTTTCAGGCTTCCAAACGCATCCCCCGATAGGAGACCCATTCTCGTCTGTGCCAACACTGTCGAATATGCCAACTGGTATATCCTTCTCGGGGAAAAGCTGCCAAGCTTCCGCCCCCCAAGGCTGCCACTCGGAGACATCTGGCTTCGGCCAGATGTTTGACGGCATCGTGCATGGTGGTCCCCATGTGTCGGACATGAGCTGTTCCGGCGCCGCGTGTCGCATGAAGAAATACACGCCTGAGCCAGCCCATTCTACATCGTTCATAATTTGCACGATTCTTTGCAGATCCGAGACATTGAACCGGAACAGCGGGACAGCCCATTCAGGACCTAGTTGCCAGAGAAAGGTTAGCCCGACGGTTATGGACCCTGCCATTCTGAGCTGTTCACGCAGCTTCGCGATGTCTATCCGAAGCTTTTCAACCTCTTCTTGGGTTTCGTTCAGTTGAGCCTGCAACGTCAGAAGACGCTGACTGCTGTCAGACAGTTCCTTCTTGAGCCGTTGATTCTCGGCTAAGAGCTGCGCATTCTGGACATACTCGAAGGCGGCAATCACGGACGCGACTACTAGAAGGAGAACGAGCAGGATCGACCTAAGGTTCAACGCCCCAAGACCACGTGACTCTATATGTTGAGTTGGCGATAAATGACCTTGGAAGTAGCTCTGGTTCTAGAACTCATCTGCATCTCTTCTGAAACCGCCAAGCTCCAGAAGTCTCCGCGAAATAGGTTTCAGTCGCAAGTGCCTTATCTTTGCGATGGCAAACAAACAACCCCGTTGATGCGAATGACCGACGACGGGCAATCGCCCTCAAAGCGCTTCCTCGTCTTGCCACGTTGTCCAAGCTGCGGGACTGAGACACCACTTCACGCTCAAGTCTGCCCGAGCTGTGGATCCAGCATGAAAGCCAAAACTGCTCCTCAAGAGACCTCACAGTTCTGGGATGAGGGGTCCTGGCAGGACGTGCCCCCGAGATACGGAGAGGTCAGGAAGCCCGTCTCCCGAGTTCGTAAGCACAGATTCCACTTGCGGCCTCAACTCGTCGGCACGATTCTCATCGTGATAATCGCTTTCTCCGCAGGATTCGCAATCGGGCCGTGGGCTAGACCCCCGGTGACCGTTACCGTCACGAGCACCGTTCATGACACGCTTACCGTCACAAGCACTGTTCACGACACGGTCAGCGTCACAACCACAACGAGCACCACATCGTCACCCAATGGCAAGTGGCTTCCCAATGCGAATGTGGTATCCTATCTTCAGGCAGCAAACTACGTCGGCCAATCCAAGACGGTAGAAGGCACTATCGTGCGCACGTATGTCTCAAGCAAGGGAACCGTGTTCTTGGACTTTCACGACCCCTACCAAGGATACTTCGAAGTCACAATTTTCGCAAGCGATGTGAAGAACTTCCAATTCTCGCCTGCGTCATTCTACCTCAACAAGGAAGTTCGAGTCACGGGAACGATCGAACTCTACCAGGGAGCCCCCGAGATTATCGCACATTCGCCGTCACAGATTGAAGTTGCCAACATGGGCTTCAACTATCCGTGAGGGCATCAGGGACACTGGCTGGACCTTCTTCGGTGCCAGATGAGCGCGACGAGGGCAGCCACCATCACCGCCAAGGCCACGACCGTTGGAAACGGAACATTCACCACGGCGATTGTGGGACTCGTTGTAGGGGTACCGATAGAAAGGGTGACCACTGCAGGTCGGTATCCTTCCTTCTGTGCCGTGAAGACGAAATTGGCGTTGTACGTTCCTGACGGCACGACGATTACGTACTCGCCGACAGGAGGCACGACATTTGCCACTTGCCCTCGGAAGGTTGATCCGTCAATACTCAAGGACACGTCGGCTCGCGTCTTCACTCCAAGCGAATCAATCACACAAAGTCTGATGATCCCGTAGCTCGTGCTATTCAGAGCGATGCTCTCAACAACGATTGAAAGCTCGTCGGTCTTTGGTAGTTCTGGTGGCGGGGAGTTGGACCTCACCATTGCAGTGTACCAGACTCTGGCCGTCGCGATGATTGCCGCGTTGGTCCTGTTCTCGACAATGTGGGTAAGTTCGGGGCTCCACTGTAGATCCTCGTCGATGAGGGTTTGATTGATGGATGACAGGAAGGAGTGGCTCCGGACAGCTGTCTCTATGATAAAATCAGTCACATTGCTGATCGGCATGACAGGTCCCACATCAGCGGAGACCACCAATCTAATCTCCGACAGATGAGCAAGAGCTGCCGACTCAAACAGTTGATGCGCTCCGACACCATTCCTGGTTTGAGGATCATAGTTGACTGTTGTGTGGTACGGTTGAGTAACATCGGCCACATAGTGGGATACTTGGCCAGCATCAATGAACATGCTGTTCCAATCCTTCGCTCGTATCGCAGACTCCATTTCTCCAGTGAACTCTTCGACTGCTTGTGGAAGTGTGCCAGTTGACAGGTCGTTTGGGTTCCAGATTTCCAGATCTATGAAGTGTCTCGGCGATTCGATCGGGTCGCTTTCACGATAGTAGGTGTCAGGATAAGTTGCAGTTTCAGCAAGTAACTCTGCGTAGTATGCAAAGAATTGTCTCCATGGGCTTGGAAGCAGCTCTGTCGCGGCTTTCGCGATTGCTGAGTGAGCGTCAATTGACCATGCAGTTGCGGGGTATGGTAGGATTCCGATTTGTATGATGCAGATGAGTGCGATTGCAAATCTGGCCTTTGATTCGGCGACTCTGATGAAGCGGATCACGATACGTCGACTAACCAAGGCAACCTTGCAGTTATCAGACTATTCAAGTCAGCTTCTCTCTAAGACTCTTTGTGAAGCGATGTTCTTGACGTGGGTAGTGGCTTGAATGCAGGCAGCTTCTTTTGTGAGAAATGGGTAGTCCACGATCATAAGATCAACCAGCAACCGGGGCGGAGTTCCCGAACACCCGATTATAGCCGGAACGCACAATCGGCGCCTAAACCTTTGTTTTGACTGCGTAAGCGCGCCCAACAATTCAGGCACGAGATTTTCCCGTGAAATAGCCCAAGCGTTAATACGCTTACTCTGAGCATCGAAAGCTCGTGATTCTCTCTTGGGCACAGTGGATGATGGCGCGCGCATAGCAGTTGAAGTCTGTATGGGAGTCAAGCCAGGCGAGCACGTGTTCATAGTGACAGACTCTTTCACCCGTAGGATCGGGGAAGCACTGAAGCGGGCAGCCGAGAAATCTAGTCCGGGAAATGTGAAGATTGCGTTCTTGGAGGATTTTGGCAAGCGTCCCCTGACATCACTTCCCAAGCCTCTAGAGGAGGCTATTCCTTGGGCGAATGTGACGTTCTACGCCGCACGAAGCATGAGCGGCGAACTGGGCCTTAGGATGCCATTCATCAAGCTCGCTAAACGGTATGCGAGGCATGGACACATGCCCTCCGTGAACGAGCAGCTGATGGAAGAAGGCATGTGCGCTGACTACGAGAAGATATCTGAACTCACGAAACGGATTCATCAACGCGTGGGAACTGCCAAGAAGGCACGTGTTACCACAGCGGCCGGATCTGACTTGGCTGTCGAATTCAATCCTCAGTGGAGATGGAAGGTGTCCGACGGAATCTTCCGAAAGAAGGGAGACTGGGGCAATCTCCCTGATGGCGAGCTATTCACCGCAGCATGGAAAGCAGAAGGAACAGTAGTAGCTGATGAGCTTGGCGACTGGTTCAGCGACAAGTATGGCGTGCTGGAGAGATCGCCCGTCACGATAAATGTGAGGAACTCGCGAGCCGAACCCTCCTCAATCAGGTGCTCCAACAGCAAGTTGCAGAGCGAATTGGTGAAGTACCTTCAGACAGACAAGAACAGCACCAGACTCGGCGAGTTCGCAATCGGCACGAACATGTCCCTGACGAAGCTCATTGGAAACCTACTTCAAGACGAGAAGTTTCCGACCATCCATGTCGCCTTCGGCGACCCCTATACGGATGAGACAGGCGCAGACTGGGAATCGCAAACCCACATAGACGCGATCATGAAAGATGCCACCTTGTGGGTGGACGATAGGAAACTGATGGAGAAAGGACGCTTCCTGCTCTAGGTGACTTCATTCTGCAGCGGCTAGTTGCATCAGCATCTGCTCAATTCTGACAGTACAGTCAACGAGCTGCTCGCTGTTGCGTTTCATTTCATTGATCGATATCATTGCACTGATCGTTTGAAGAATCGCTGGCCGCCGAGTATAAGCAAGAGAGTTGAATCAAAGTACTCCATCAAGGTGGCGCTAGGCGTGCCTTCTCCACGCTGCAGAGACGCTAGCATCTCTGTGACGTCGCGGCTCCCCTGACCTTGTTTCTGGAAATGCTTAATTGCGATACGAATCTACCAACACCGTTCCAGTAGGACGTAGCACTCAGCTCGGTCGATTCACTTGTACAAGCCAGGAGTCATCGAGAGAATCATAGGCCCCGTCGTTGTGGCCCACGATATGCTAGGCGCCCAGATGTACGAGCTCGTCAAGGTGGGCACCCTAGGCCTGATAGGAGAAGTCATTCGAGTCGAGGGCGAGAAAGCGACCATTCAGGTCTACGAAGAGACCGCTGGCATCAAACCCGGCGAGCGTGTAGAAAGGACCGGGAACCCTCTCTCCGTCGAACTAGGTCCAGGGATGATCAATCAGATCTATGACGGAATACAGCGGCCGCTCCCAACCCTGATGGGGATCGCGGGAACATTCATCACGCGTGGCGTTACGTCACCTGCACTCGACCGGAAGAAGACTTGGCGCTTCATACCAAGAGTGAAGGCTGGCGAGAAGGTTGTGGGAGGCGACATTCTTGGAGAAGTGTCAGAGACTGTCCTTGTCAAACAGCACATTCTCGCTCCTCCCAGTGTCACCGGCACGATCAAGTCAGCTGTGAAGGAAGGCGATTACCGTGTTACAGATGACGTCGCTGAGGTCGAGACGCAGAACGGGCTCGTGAAGCTCCAGCTCATGCACACCTGGCCGGTTAGAAAGGCGCGGCCGGTCAAATCCAGGCTCTCTTCCGTCGTGCCACTCGTCACAGGCCAGCGAATAATGGACTTCCTCTTCCCAATAGCAAAGGGAGGAACCGCCGCAATCCCCGGAGGATTCGGCACCGGAAAAACGGTGATGCAACAACAGCTTGCGAAGTGGGCCGACGCCGAAATCATAGTCTATGTCGGATGCGGAGAACGCGGCAACGAGATGACTGAAGTCCTCGAGACATTTCCGGAACTGAAGGACCCTAGAAGCGGACAGCCGCTTATGGCTCGGACGATACTGGTCGCGAATACATCGAACATGCCAATCGCGGCAAGAGAAGCGAGCGTCTACACAGGCATCACGATGGCAGAGTACTTCAGAGACATGGGATACGATGTCGCTTTGATGGCTGACTCCACTTCTCGATGGGCAGAGGCGCTCAGAGAGATTTCCGGTAGATTAGAGGAGATGCCTGGCGAGGAAGGATACCCTGCCTACCTGGCTTCGAGGTTGGCGGAATTCTATGAACGCGCAGGCAGAGTGGAAGTTCTCGGCAGTGAGCAACGGACTGGCTCGATATCAGCCGTCGGCGCGGTCTCACCGTCCGGTGGAGACTTCTCCGAGCCTGTAACGCAGAATACGCTCCGAATCACGAAGGTCTTCTGGGCTCTGAGCAAGTCGCTCGCCGAGAGACGCCATTTTCCAGCCATCGACTGGTTGACGAGCTACTCGCTTTACCTCGACTCAGTCGAGGAATGGTATGAGCAGAAGACCAAGCAACCCTGGAAGCACATTCGGCAAGATGCGATGTCGCTTCTGCAGAAAGATGAGGAGCTGAGAGAGATCGTAATGCTCGTTGGTCCGGATGCGTTATCAGATAGTCAGAGGGCAACGCTTGAAGCCGCTCGCATGATCAAGGAGGACTTTCTCATTCAGAGCGCACTCCATCCTGTCGACAGTTACTGCTCGCCTGAGAAGACTACAGCGATGATGCGCCTGATCATGAAGTTCCACAAGAAGATGGAGAAGGCTGTGGAGGATGGGGTAACCCTCCAGCGGATCCTAGATCTCCCTGTTAGGCAGGAGATCGCGCGGTGCAAGATCGAACCCTCAGAGCGATTCGATGAACTCGCAGCAAGAATCGAAGGGAATCTGGATGACCAATTCAGCAAACTAACCGCCGAGACACACGGCTCGGAGGGACCGCAAGCATGAGCCTGGTTCTGAGAGAGTACAGGACGATTTCGCGAATCTCTGGGCCATTGCTGTTCGTGGAGGCCGTGAAAGATGTCGGTTACAACGAGCTCGTCAGAGTCATCGCTCCGGACGGTGTGGAGCGTAGAGGACAGATCCTAGAAGTAAGCGACAAGATGGCGGTGGTTCAGGTCTTCGAAGGCACATCGGGCCTGGATGTGAAAGGAACCGCAGTCAGATTCACGGGGGAAACAATCAAACTCCCGGTATCATCCGACATGCTTGGAAGAGTGCTCGACGGCAGCGGGACGCCAATCGACGGTGGCCCAAATATCATTGCCGAGGATTACTGGGATGTTCACGGCGCACCGATCAACCCATGCGCGAGAACCTATCCAAGAGAGTTCATCCAAACCGGAGTTTCCGCCATAGATGGAATGAACACGCTCGTCAGAGGACAGAAGCTGCCATTCTTCTCCGGGGCGGGGCTTCCACACAACGCGGTAGCCGCGCAGGTGGCCAGACAAGCTCGAGTTCGAGGCACAGGCGAGACTTTCACGACGGTGTTCGCCGCTATCGGCATCACAGCCGACGAGGCCCGGTTCTTCCGAGAAGACTTCGAGAAGCAAGGCGCGTTCGAGCATGTGACGATGTTCGTGAACTTGGCCGACGACCCCGCGATAGAGAGAATTCTCACACCACGAGTTGCACTTACCGCGGCCGAATTCTTCGCGTTCAAGCTCGGCATGCATGTACTTGTCATACTGACTGACATGACGAACTATGCGGAAGCACTTCGCGAGATTTCAGCGGCTCGTGAGGAAGTGCCTGGAAGACGCGGCTATCCTGGTTACATGTACACTGACCTGTCCACAATCTATGAACGGGCTGGAAGGACGCATACGGGCAAGGGCTCGATCACGCAGATGCCAATCCTGACCATGCCGCACGATGACATCACTCACCCAATCGCCGACCTGACTGGCTACATAACGGAGGGGCAACTGATCGTTGACAGAGGCCTTCACAGGCGCGGCATCTATCCTCCGATCGATGTATCCCCCTCGCTCTCACGTCTCATGAGGGAAGGAATAGGAAAGGACCGCACACGCGAGGACCACAGAGAAGTCTCCGACCAGTTGTACTACTCGTACGCGGAAGGACGAGCATTCCGAGACCTCGTCGCCGTGATCGGAGAAGAAGCACTCTCAACAAGAGACAAGCTGTACCTGAATTTCGCCGACGCTTTCGAGAGACGATTCATCAGCCAAGGCGAGTACGAGAACAGAGACATCGAACAGACACTTGACCTCGGCTGGGATCTCCTGTCCATGGTACCTGAAGTCGAACTCAAGCGTATTGATCCATCAACCATCGCGAAGTATCATCCTGCTCATAGGGACAAGGGCACCGCATAATGTCAGAAATTATATCGGGCATTCACCCGACAAGAATGGAACTGCTCGCCCTAAGAAAGAGGCGAGACATTGCAGAGCGCGGAAGAGACCTACTCAGAGAGAAACTGGACGCGTTGATGATTGAATTGTTCGAGAATGTGCGCCAGATAGCGGAGCTCCGAGAACGCTCCCACGCGCTCCTTCGAGAAGCTTACAACCTCTTCGTGGAAGCAGAGATGGTGCACGGCTTGGCGAGACTCGAACAGTTCGCAGTCGGGGTGGAAGATCGTTTCGAGCTGAACACGAAAACGAGAAATGTGATTGGCGTCACCTTGCCACAAGTGCAAGTCAAAGTCACGCCGACTCGAACTGCGCCATACAATCTGTTAGCTACATCAGCAAAGCTCGATGAGGCCACGATGAAGATGACAGAAGCAGTGAAGGCGATGACGGAATTGTCGGGCGCAGAGGCATCAACACGAAAACTCGCCCAAGCCATAGCCTCAACCAAGAGGCGCGTCAACTCCCTCGATTACGTGATCATTCCACGGGTTCTTCACTCGATCAGATATATCCAGATGCATCTGGAAGAACGCGAACGCGAAGACTTCTTCAGACTGAAGAGAATAAAGAGCCGAATGCAGAAGCAGGTCAGCGCGGCTTAGCCGTCTTTTCTTGCATGACTCTCTCAATAAGAGAGAGGGAGCTCACCACCAATCAGAGAGGATACGTCTACGTTTGACATTTGCCGCATGATGGACAGAACATTTCTTCCACAGGCTTTCTTGCTCCACAGAAACGGCAGACAGGAATCAGAGCCCTGAGATAGCCTAATCTCGCCTCGATCTTCAGACTTGCTTGGTGGAATTGCACGCTTTCGAAAAACCCTCTTGAGAGCTTGAATCGGCGGGAATACAGTGGATGTGTGCGGAACAACTCTGAGACGGATTCAAGCGTGTCAACCTTATCATTCTCAATATCAAGCGGATTCAATGATGACATTCCACGAGATGACCACGCTGCTAGCTTGGTAATGAAGGACTTGACGACGGCGATGTCTCTCACAACCAGCAAACTACTCCGGTCGGCTGTCACCTCAGACTCTCTATGCCAAGATAGGAGCGCAAGGCGAACAGGGACCGAAACGATACTGACTCCCAGCAATGAGGCGGAGAATCCGATTCCGCCGCCGAGTATCTCCGCGACTGTATGAGAGAGCATGTGGCCGCTCTTCACGTGACCCAGCTCATGTCCTAGAACTGCGGTCAGCTCACGCGGTCCCAAATGCTTCAGGGCGCCAGAGTTGACGGCCACATAGGGGCGCTGTTCGGTCCCGAATGTGAAGGCGTTTGGCGGCTCGCCGTTGACCACGAAGATCTCTGGTAGGAAATCAACACTCAACAAGACGGCACAGTGGCGGACTAGGGCATCCAGAGGGTCCGGATATTCGACTGTGCGTGCCTCACGCGAAAGCTTTGCCAACAGATCCTTCTCGAGTTTTCCAACCGCAAGATTCTTCACAAGATAGGGTAGGACTCCTGTGGCTTTGATCATCTCGATTGCGTCTCGGTCCGGCGGGTAGGCGTAGTCATCAAGAGTAAGATCATACCTGCTTCTTGGATGGAGTCTCCTGCGACACTTCAGGCAAAATGCCAATTCTTCAGGGGTCTCAGTGCCACAGTCCTGACAGCGCAACATCAAGGGAGATTACGATCCGCCCTTCGTAACAATGCACCAAACATGTCACCCGCAGACAAAGAAGTGCGTGCCCCTCATGCGTCTAATGGTGCAGACATCGTGATTAGAGCCGTCAGTTTTCGAATACGATGCTACTTCGAGAGCCTTGTGATGGTGGTCCCCGCACCGAGCATGTAGATCAGTGATCCAATCACGGAATTCACCGTGAAACCTATCGGATAGTCCATGCTGCTGAATACTATGAATGCTGATGGAATGCCGTAAACAATCCATCCAAGCAGTCCCAATACGATCCCTTTTCGTATTGCAGTTCCTGTGAAGCTCTTCTTGGTGAAATCGTAGAGTATTGCCATTGCCAGCCCGACAACGAACGGATACACGAAGAATAGCATGCTTACAGGATCGTTGACTGAGCGCATGCCCGCGAGGGCTAAGACATTGTAGTCGAACAGTAATTGTGTAGCAGTACTGACTACCATTGAGAGTGCCAGAATAACGATTCCCGCGACAATTCCTGAGATAACTATTGTCTTAGTTTCCAATTGAATCAACAGATTGAAGTCAGAGTGCTACCACTTCAGCTAATAAATCCAGGTCCAAGTAGAAGCCTCTCGAGTGTCTGATGTGCCGGGGAAGAGTGGTGTAATGACCGATCGCGCCGTGGTAAGCGAGAATAGTGGGAACAGGACCACCGTCAGGATTCGCCTTCTCGCGGTAATGCTAATACTGGTTTTCATGGGCGCTTCGATTTTCTTCGTCTTGGGGCCCGGTCGGCTATATCGGCGTGAGGTGTCAGTGAGACAACTACACGAGCGTCCATCCGCCTATATTGGTCAGAAAGTGACCAGTGTCGGATACCTTGTCAAGTACAGTGCACCTCATTTCGGAGACGACTACAGTCTCTGCGAAGGAGATCCTAGGAACCTATACTTTGCAGCCAATCCATGCATTGCAGTAGTTGCTGCGCCATCAACAATTGACTCGTACATTTCCTTCATCTACAACGGGACAGATTATGAGGTTCCTCTTTCGATCTGTTCTTTTTCCTTTCCCTGCCGTGTCGTCGTCTCAGGAATCTTCGTGGATCGAGGCACGGTGGCTCACGCCTCACAATATGCCATTGAGGCATCTTCAATGGCGTGGCATGAATAGGAAGTTTATTGGTCGTCAGGTTTCTTTGTGATTTGAACCATCATCAGCGCAGCGGTTGCGTTGTGTGTGTACGGGTTTAGACGCAGATCAGGAGATACATGAAAGGGAGTCGCCCACAACGTCCGTATCAAATCGGAAACCTGCATTCGGGATGACCTCCACGAAGCAGCATTGGCGTGGCAACGTTCTCGTCTTGAGTTCAGCGGTCTCCTTCGGACTGATGCCAATCTTCGCCCGTCTCGCCTACGAAAACCACGTCAACGTGCGGGAGCTGCTCTTGGTTCGGTTCATTCTGGCGTTCCTTGCGATGGGGGCGTTTCTTCTAGCAACTGGCAGACTTGCGGTTCCAGATAGGAATCAGCTGCTGATCTTGCTGGCCTTGGGCGGAATTGGATACTTCGCCCAGTCGACCCTTTATTTCAACTCGCTGCTCTACGTTCCGGTTTCAATTGTTTCGTTGATCCTCTACACGTACCCTCCCTTCGTGACGGCCGGTTCCTTGGTGCTTGGCTGGGAGAAGATGTCCGTCTCCCTCGCCGTCTGCCTCTCGCTGGCACTAGTTGGTCTGGGCCTAGTGGCCAACCCAACAGGGCATATCGTACTTGTTGGTGCCTTGTTGGCGCTCGGAGCTTCAATCACATACACGATGTACATTCTCGTCAGCACCAGGGTTTTGAGAAATGTCAGCGGCGACGTGGCATCCTTCTACGTGATGGGTGCAGCCGCGCTGAGTTTTGTTCTATCCGATTCACTTACTGGCGGCATCAGTATTTCATGGAACTTTCAAGCTTGGATATGGGTTCTGCTGATCTCTGTTGTGAGCACTATTGTTGCGATAACGACGTTCTTTCAGGGAGTGAGACTGATCGGGCCGTCGCGAGCTTCCATTCTTAGCTCAATTGAGCCAGCTACAGCCATAGTCGCTGCATCGATACTATTCGCCGAATCCCTCAACGCATATCAGATCGCCGGCGGCCTCTTGATTGTCGTCGCGGCGCTGTTGACAGCATTCTCAAAGAGAACGCGAAGGCATTGAGAAATTCGGTAAGCACTGTATGTGACCTCATGAAAGATGTTTGTCGTTGAGGCTCTGGTTGACCAGTGCATTTCGTGGGCTCCGTTCTCCAGCACCATTTGTGTACGATCGAAAAGACCATTAGGTCTTTAGCAGGTTCTGATAGCCTTGAGGAGTAGAAATCGGTTGCCGAAGAACTTCAAACATATCGAGACTAAACTCATTCACGCGGGGGAACCTGAACCGCGTATAATGGGCGCTGTCAGTATGCCGGTTTTCCAATCGGCCATGTTCGAGTACGCTGGCGAGACTAGTTACCACGATCTCAAGTACATTCGCTTGAACAATACGCCAAATCATGCGGCTCTTCATGAAAAGCTTGCAGCACTTGAAAATGCTGAAGCTGCCTTGGTGGCAGCGAGCGGGATGGCAGCTATCTCAACGACACTATTGTCAGTTCTCTCTTCAGGTGACCACCTGCTTGTCCAAGATTGCTTGTACGGGGGAACCCATGATTTTGTCACGAAAGATCTTCGCACGTTCGGCATATCTTATGATTTCATTGACGCAGATGATCCAGAGTCATGGAAGACGAAGTTGAGACCGAACACCAAAGCGATCTACGTTGAGACGATAACGAATCCGACGATGCAGGTCGCGGACCACAAGTCCATTGTCGAATTCGGAAAGGCTCACGGATTGGTAACGATGATAGACAACACTTTCGCGAGCCCAATCAACTTCCGGCCCCCGGAATGGGGCTTCGACCTATCACTCCATAGTTGCACAAAGTATCTGAACGGTCACTCCGACATCGTTGCTGGCGCAGTTATCGGACGCGCAGAGCTGGTGGACAGAGTGAAGAACAGGCTAGATCATTTGGGCGGGTCACTCGACCCTCACGCATGCTTTCTCCTACATAGAGGAATGAAAACGCTCGCAGTTCGAGTCAGATATCAGAATGAAAGCGCACTAAGAATCGCAAAGTTCTTGCATGATCATCAGGCTATTGAAAAGGTGAATTATCCGGGGCTCGACACACATCCACAGCACGAGAGGGTACGCGAGCTCCTCGATGGTTTCGGAGGCATGCTGAGCTTCGAGCTTAGAGGAGGCGCCGCGACAGCTGAGGAGTTCATCAAGAGGACGACGCTACCAATAATAGCTCCCAGCCTCGGAGGTGTTGAAACCTTGCTTACTTTGCCAGCCAAGACATCCCACTCGGGAATGTCACCAGAAGACCGGCACGCGCTCGGAATCACAGACGGACTCGTACGCATGTCAGTTGGGATAGAGGCAACTGAGGACGTAATCGAGGATCTCAAGCATGCGTTAGAAGCAGTTGTTCGCTGATGCATCTCTCCCTGGACCAGAATCCGATTGCTATTGCGGGCTCTATCTGACCATGTTGTTGAGGTCTACTGACTCGTTGCCAAGAAGCAAGGTCTGTTTGACAGGGTGCCGGCCTAGAATCAGGTTCTTTGCTGACTCTACTTCCTTGTAGGAGCGGTTAACAGAGAGATATGCCTGCACGCGTTCTTGGCTGAGGTAGAACTGTGCAAATCCGCCCTTGTCAGAAAGCTCGAGTGGACCACGTCGAATCACCGTGTCTCGCTGCGTCGCGTCTCCCCAGACTTCGATCCGTAGCTTGAACATGGATGAGAAGAAGTGCGGCAACTCGGTGTATCTCTCCTGTGCTCCGGCCATGTTAGCTCCTGCTACTTCGCCATGTTTGGCGGCGACATCGTAGTGTTCCACTCGTAGATGTCTAGCGAAGACTGGGCTGTAGAAGGATGCGATGTCACCTGCGGCGTAGATGCTCGTGTCATCGACTCGAAGTTGTTCATTGACGACGATTCCGTTGTTAACTGGAAGCCCGGCTTCCTTTGCCAGTTCGACATTTGGTGTGATGCCGATTCCTACTGCCACGAAATCAGCTGGAATCGTCTTCCCAGTCTTGGTCTCGATTCCTGCGACTCGACCGTTGGATCCGACGAAGCGAGCCGCCGTCTCGTTCGTGAGAACGTGAACGCCTTGCTCAATGAAGTACTTCGTGACCCATTGCGCTGTCTCCGGGTCAAGTGGTAAACTCAGGAGCGAGGGGAGGATCTCAACTATTGTCGTGTCGAGTCCTTGCTGCTTGCACGCTGCGGCGATCTCGCATCCGATGAAGCCGCCGCCCATCACCACTGCGCGGCGGGCAGATGACATAGCCGTGCGGATTGCGTCGGAATCTTCGATCGTTCGTAGGCAGTAGATCCCAGATAGATCGCTACCTGGTATCGAGGGACGACGTGCGCGTCCTCCGGTCGCCAGCAGAAGACGTTCATACTCCAGTTCTTGGCTATCGTCCAGGAGTGCCGTCCGTGCATCTGTATTCAGTTGCTGCACGCGTCGGCCAAGCAAATGCTCCACGTGCTGCTGCTGGTAGAACTCGGCGTCCTGGAGGAACAGGCTCTCTTGGCGGAGTTTCCCCATCAAGTACCCTTTCGAGAGTCCGACACGATCGTAGGGAAGATGCTTCTCGTCTGAGACGAGCACGATGTGTCCTTCTTGGTCTCGTGCTCGGATCGCCTCGACGGCGGATCCGCCCGCCAGTCCTCCTCCGACAATGAGGTATCGTGTGCTATCCATTATCATCATCAGCTCGGCTTCGCGAAACGGATGCTGTTTCCTTGATCCTGAGACATTATGCTTAGGCTTGATTCTTCTGCTTCAGCCTGAGGATTGCCTCTGCGAGGTCTCCGCCGGATTCTTTCAGTGCAGCCTTAGCTTCGTCCACAGTCTTTCCGGTTTGCGTGGCCACCAGGTTCACATCTTCCTCCGGAACCTCGGGCTGTGCCGCTTCGGCTGATGGCACCCTTTCATGTGCAGATCCGCCCGTGATCTGATACATTCTCTGTCCCTGAACGACAACTGACGTGACAACCGGTTCTTCGATGATGATCTCGCGAGTGGCGGTGCGTATCAGCACCTCAGTGACTCCATCGATCTCGTCGATTTTCATGCCCATTTTCTGCATCATTCGTTTCGCGTCTCTGCCTTGAGGCGCGCCCTTCGCAGCTTTGTACGCCTTGTATGCCATCGTCGGGTCAACCGATGAGAGCTGGTCATCATGAATGATAGGATAAGTCTATTGCGTCTGTTCGTCTGTCTCGACGCCTCGTCTAGTCTTCACGGCTATTCCTCTCTTGAACTGGGTCATCTCCCACCCAGCTAGGACAGCTCGCCCTACGGCTAGGAGTTGCCGCTTCTCACCGATCACTATGACCTCATCTTGAGGTCTGATTGAAGAATCCGCGCTCACAACATGCTTGGCGAAGACGTTTCTCCCGGCTCTGATGAATTCCGCCACATCGCCACGGACGACGACAACGCGAGGCGGCTTCTTCATCGACGCTAGAATGATCTTGGCCCCGTCAGGCGTGAGAGCCAGAAAACCATCTCTCGCTCGCAAGGTTGAGATGAGCTTGCCGTCGCGAAAGATCAAACGTATCTTGTTGGTCTTTCCTGATCTTGTGAGCTCTATTGGCTGCTTGAAGAAGACGTTACCCAGATGGCTTCCAAACTGATAGTTCGCGATGCCTCTGAGTTTCCTGAGATCCCGCCAAGTCGCCTTCTGCATCAAATGACACGCTTCGAGTAGAACAGTCAAACCATTTAAGCGTGGACATGGCTCATGTTGCGCGGTCGGGGCGCATTTTGAACTGTGACATTTGCGGGCGCCAGATCCAAGGCAGACCAAATCGTATCGTCGTCGAAGGCGCAAAGATGACGACGTGTAGTGCATGCGCGAGCTTGGGGACGCCATACCAGGAACCGAAGCCAATCCCTCTGACCGCTCCAATTCTTGGGCCGAGGCCTATGCCCGTCTTTGTCCCTCGTCCCGTTCCGTCCAAGCCAGCGGACAGGCGAGCCCCAAGAGAGGTTCAGGAACTCGACATTGCAGACAATTATCCACAGATCATACAGAAGGCGAGAACAAAGCATGGACTGAGCCAAGAAGACTTGGCGATGAAAGTGAAGGAACACCTGTCAGTCATCCGGAAGATAGAGCTTGGCAAGATGATTCCTAACATGCGATTGGTAAAAGAACTTGAACATGTCCTGCGAATCAAGCTGATGGTGCTCACAAGTGAGCCTCCGGTCCCGAAGCTTGCACCTAGCGCGACGAAGGAAGTCACCCTAGCTGATGTCGCCAGGATTCGGAGCAAAGAAGGGAAAGACACGACAGAACTGAAAGCCTGACGCTTGAGCTAGCCCTCAGGCTCGGCCAAGTTCACGACTTTCTTTCCGTGCGCTGATGGGATGATCCTCAGCTTTGCGTTCTCGAACTCTTTTGAGAATTGCTTGCCTCCGAAGTATCTGTCAAGGAACATGGCGAGTGCGCTGACTTCGCTTATGGGCTGATTCGTTACCGCCACATTCCAATTGGCAGCCTCGAACACTTCTCCTGGGACCTTCTCTGCACCAACAACCACAAGCTTGGGTCTAGGCGAGGCGTTGATCGCCTCCATCGCTTCCGGTAGCGGGATTCCATATGCTGTGAGATGCGCAATCTCCCCGCCCTTTGATTTCCAATCCTTCACAGCCTGCCTCCAAGGTTCGCCCATCCGAATCCAGAAACTCCCACCGAATCGCTTACGCACATCCAGAATGGTCTTCTCAAGCGCGGTGTCGACCACATCCGCCAGAATGAGTCCGTCGGCCCCGAAGGCCCTGGCTGTGAGACACACATGTGTCGTAACCCTCAGGTCGCGCGGGATTCTGTGTCCTAACCGAAGGACCACGATCTGCTCGGCCAAAGTATGTTGCCTACCAATAGTAATGTCTGGCCTCAAGGCTGAAAAGGTTCTCACAGGCGCTCGCAAGGCCAATCTGGAAGAAGATTAAATGGTACGCCACTAAAGGATAGGTATTCGCCTCGTTTGAAGGGCTCTGACATGGCAGTCTTGGATGAAGAGCTGATGAAGGTCGCCCGTCTATTTGGCGGCGACGAGGCGGTAACGGTCATAAACATTCTCAGGAAGAAGAGTGAAGCCACCGACGAAATGCTTGCCAACGAATCCACAGTGAGACTGAACACGGTAAGGAAGATCCTCTACAAATTCTACGACCATGGCTTGGTTTCGTGTACCAGAGTCCGCGACGAAAAGACCGGCTGGTTCATTTTCTACTGGAAACTGCAGACGGATCAGCTGGACGCCTTTATCAGGAGCAGAAAGAGACGCGTTCTGGAGAAATTGAAGCACAAGCTCGACTACGAGACAAACCATAGTTTCTTCATCTGCAAGAAGTGCGGTGATGTGCGAGTCACGTTCGAAGAGGCGATGGAATCGTCCTTCAGGTGTTCCAAGTGCGGTGGGCAACTTGAAAGTAGCGAGAACGCCCCCGTGGTGGAGTTCTTGGAGAAACGAATCAAGCAGATAGAAGACGAGCTGAAACAGTGACGCCACTAGCACGATCAGCTCTCTCGCCTCATCAGAAGGCCCGATGATCATGAATGGCAGACTGGCGATAGCTGAAAGAATTCCATATCATGCACGAAGGGAACTCACGCCCGTCTTCAAAGCAAAGATCAACAAACTCTCCTCAGGTCTGGATGTTTCGGTACAACTTGGAGTCACAGGCAACGGTTTCATCAACGCCGAAGTCCAGGGCTCGGATTCCGAGTTCTTCGTTGAGCTGATCAAGAAAGAAATAGGGCTCGCGCCACAGAATCTTTCTGAAATCGAGGTCGATGATAACTTCAAGGCCTTCGTGAATGGGATCAACGCAAAGCGGCAGAGCATTGAAATCGAGATCGGTCCAGTCTCGACGAATGTCAAATCCGAGATAACGAGAGAGGCGTTGGTCGCTCAACTTTGCGACGGCAAAGCCATTCCCGCAGACAAAGTGACGCAGACATATTGCATCCAAGAAGACGCTCCAATACTCGTCAGGATCAAAGCTATCGATCCTGAACGTCGGCGAATTGAAGCTTGGATTTCGGATGACCAAGTTGCCCGATTTGAGCAATGGAGACGTGAAAGAACACACAGAATCATCGCGGTCGGCGGTTCCCATGACAAACTGCATGAGGTCATACATCTCTCGAAAGCGAATAGGGACATCATCCAGATCGAAGAATTGTCATTCACAACAAACTCTCTTGTCTGCAAGCTTGGAACAGACGCTCCGGGAATAATCGCAAAGATAGGTCGTTACATCAGCGAATTCAAACTGTATGCCTTTCTCCCTGAGAAAGTGGACAAGTTGCGGGCCGGGCTTGCAAGCAAACAATAGATGCCTCACCAGAACCGATCATACTCGCATTCCTTGTGTCTCGAGGTGAAGGAGAAACGGATAGCTGGCGCCTTCTCGACTTGGAGCACTCGGATGCTCCTTCGAACCTGGCACTTGAGGAAGCTATAGCGCGGCAGGTGGGAGAAGGCAAGTCGCCACCAACACTGCGTCTGTGGAGAAACCGCAACGCAGCCGTCATAGGTGAGAACCAGTCCGCTAACGCCGAGCTGCGACTCGACGCCTGTAGGGAACTCGGCGTCGAGGTTATGAGACGCTTTACTGGAGGCGGGGCGGTCTACCAGGACCTAGGGAACCTGAACTACTCGATATGTACTCGAAAATCCTCGTCACCGAGTCTTGGCCCCCAGCAGGCGGTATTCAAGCGAGGCCTCGAATGTGTGGTTGCATGCCTTAGCACCCTAGGCCTGAAGTCGAGTCGAGTCCCCATCAACACCATAGTGGTTCGGGGAAGAAAGATCTCGGGAGGGGCAGGTGCAATTCGTTGGGGGGCCGTCCTCTATCATGGCTCCGTTCTGGTAAGCACGGATCTCGAGATGGTATGGAAGATACTGAGGTGGGAGCAACCCCAGATGCCAAGTGCGCTCGTCAAGAGCACACGTCTCCCCGTAACCTCTGTCAAGACGGAATTAGGGCGACAGATCCCCATCGACCAAGTCAAGAGAGCCCTAGGTGATGCATTTACGCGGATTTTCGAGACACAACTCGTTCCCGGCCCCGCGACAGATCTGGAACTGCAGATGATCCCCGTTCTGGTCAAGGAGAAGTACGGCACCACGGAATGGAACCTCAAGATGTAGCACAACGATCACAGACGCAAGATTCGGCTTCCAGAGGAAACGTCTGGGCTTTACATTTGCAGACGTCGCTATGTGCGCCTGTCTCCATCTCAAAGGGAAGGCGGAGACTGCTTGGGCGGTTTCAGCACGGATAGGGTTATAGGTGTCCGTAAGCTTACGTATGCTTAAGCTGGCATATCCAATGATTCGAAGGTGGAATAGCACCCTTGCTATGAAACGAATCACAGCCGTTCTTCTCCTGGTCCTAGGCTTGGCAGCGTTTTCCCTGATGGTCACGCCATCACATGCGTCGATGTCCATGATCCGGGGTACCGTTTACTGGTACGACATGTACGGAAACCTCCGCCCGCTCCCATGGGCGCAAGTCGTCGCTGAAAGCAATTCGGGAGAGCCCGCCACCGTTTCCACGACTACTGACGGTACATACATGATGTGGGTGGCGCCAGGATCCTACAATCTCACCGTCTCCGTTGACCCTGCGTACACGCCCGAAAGCAAAACGGTCATAGTGACTCCAGGAGGCATTGCGACGGCTGACTTCGAGCTTCAACCCTCTGGCAAACCGATCCCAGAGTATCCATCAGTGGCCCAGCCAGTCATGCTGTTGATCGCCGCCCTCGCCGCGACAGTCCTGATACGCCGACGCAATCATGCCCGCTCGCAGACTAGTGAATACCCGCTTGGCTCTTCACAGCCTCACGCAATTTCGAACCATGACAAGTCTATGGGTCTGATACGGTCGATGCTAACTGCAAAACGTAGAAATACGATATACAGTCCGTTACAATGAGTTGAGACAGTTTGGCTCGACGTTCTGTGGTCATTTCTGCTGAAATCGCACTGATCCTCATGATGGTGCTGGCTGCGTACCCGAACGCAGCTGTCGCATCTGGAGCACCTAGTCAATCAACTGCTCTGAGCCTCTCAGGCGGCGCTTCTGTGGGTTCTCCGATGCAGTATTCTTGGTACTATTGCTATCCTTGGAACTACTCGTGGTGTTACCCGTACTACTGGGACTACTACTGGTGGTCCTATCCATACTACTACTATCCGACAACCACCTACGAGAAAACGAAGACGTTCCAACTCGATGTCGAAACCAATCCTGCTGGAATTGCTCCTGTAAACGGAAAAGGAACATACAACGATGGAACAGCAGCGTCATTCAGTGTGACTTCGCTTATTGTCCCACAGGACGCGAATCAACGCTACGTCTTCTCGTACTGGAGCGGGGATTTCTCAGGAGCTTCACCCAGCGGCACCGTGACGATGACCTCGGCGAAGAGCGTGGTCGCGAACTATCAACTTCAGAACTTCCTGAAGGTTTCAGTCGACCCAATGGGAATTGCATCCGCCACTGGGGAGGGTTGGTATCTTCCGACCGACTCTGTTACGCTTGGTCCTGTGCCCTCGTCCGTTTCAGGCGGGGATGGCATCCGATACGTCTTCCAACAATGGATGATTGACTCCGCCCCCGTCTCAGGGAACTCGGTTCAGGTCACGATGGATGCGCCTCGCACGGCAGTCGCGCATTACAAGACGCAGTACTTGCTCACGGCCTCTTCCGACTACGGAATCGTACAAGGAGGAGGATGGTATGATGCGGGGAACTCGGCGACGCTCTCAGTCACACAAGAGGTCGATACCAGCTACGGTGTGAAGCAGATCTTCGTGAAATGGACGGGAGATACGGAGTCGACTTCCGCAGCCACTGTAATCACGATGGACTCACCTTACACGCTCAGGGCGGTCTGGAGAAATGACAGCACCATCCTGTACGCGACGATCGTGCTAGCAATTCTCGCCGCATTCGCGCTGGGAATAGGACTGACCATGTTCGCAATTGCGAGGCTACGAGAACCCAAGCCGGCCCCAGCTCCACCACCGAAACCGGTCGCGGCAGTTGAACCGGTTCCAGAGAAACTAGAGCAAGCGCCAACCAAGAAGAAGGCTAAGCCGCCACCGAAGACGGACCAGTCAGAAACCTCATCGGAAACGTAGGCGATTATTCGTCTACGCTGAGTCGCTTGTTACTCAAACGCCTACTCTTTTGAGGAGAGATTGCGGGATCATAGGTTTGTGCTTGTCACAGTAGTATTGGGTTTCGCCAAAGAAGTCTGTGGACCAATCCGCTAGCGCCCCACAAACGGAAAAAGAACAGAGCTTGCGACCGCTCGTGTCCTGTCCCTCTGCAGGCATTGACTTCACCTATGTTCGTCGAAACCGGAGTACCCTGAAGCACACTCAAGCTAAAGATTTGTTCGGTTCAAGGACCGATTCGGGAGGGCTGCTAGCAGATCCGCCAACCGTCGTTGCGAGCGCCATAGGAAGTGTGAAATTCTAATCACAGCAACAGTCCTGCCAAAGACTGGAACACGTGTAGTTGGGAACCATTCGATGCTAGAAAAAACTCGTGTGACTGAACTGTTTGGCATCAAGTATCCGATCGTCGGCGGCACCATGATGCATGTCTCCAAACCTGAGTTCGTGGCCGCCATCTCGAACGCCGGCGCGTTGGGCATGATGGCGTCAGCCATGTATGAAAGTCAAGATGAATTCCGCCAAGCTGTCCGAAGGGTAAGAGAGTTGACCAACAAGCCGTTCGGCGTGAACTTGAGCCTCTTCCCAGCCATGAGACCCATAGATAACGACCTCTACGCCGAGGTCATACTCCAAGAGCATGTCCCGATAGTAGAGACGAGCGGCCATCGTCCTCCGGAAGACTTGCTCGCGCGATTGAAGGCCGGCGGCGTGAAGACGATGCACAAATGCGTCAGCGTCCGCCATGCACTCAGCGCACAGAAAGCTGGCGTGGAAGCTGTGACCGTTTTCGGTACTGAGGGAGGAGGTCACATCGGCGAAGTCGGGTTGACGACCATGGTTCTGGTGCCGACTGCCGTGGACGCGCTGAACATTCCGGTGATTGCGGCAGGCGGCATCGTTGACGGCAGGGGATTGGTTGCAGCATTGGCGCTGGGCGCCGAAGGAGTCACCGTCGGCACGCGATTGCTGGTCACGACCGAGTGCCCTATTCACGATAATCTCAAACGAGCCTTGGCTTCAGCCACAGAGCTGGACACGCTACCAGTCTTGGGCACTCTACGGAACACTGTTCGCGCTTGGAAGAATCCGGCTGCACTCAAAGTGGCCGAGCTCGAATCCAAGCAGGCTGAGCTGGGGGAGATCCTGTCGGTCGTCGCAGGAACGGCCACGAAACGCATGTACGAAGGCGGCGACTTAGACGCAGGCGTGATTCCCTGCAGTCAAAGCATAGGCCTCGTGCATGAGATCAAGCCGGTGGCTCAAGTTATTGAGGGAATGATGCTAGAGGCGTCAGAGATACTGGGAAAGTTGAGCAAGTAGAGCACGGAGGGCAACACGAGCCTGCGATTTCGGCAACTGTGCGCCTGATAGCGAATGAGATCAATTTCCGTTTGCGTGTTTCTCGGGTGTATATCACCTTGTGTAGGGTGTATAACACCCGTTCGTCGGGTGTATGACGCCCTGATTCGGGTGTATGACGCCCCCATGCTCATGGTATGTGTCGGAAAACGATACTGTGCTTATATAGGAACACTGATGTACTACTGGGATAGGTGGCGTGAACAAGCATGGAAATCGAAGAAATCCTCAATATGGGTGCGTACAGAAAGAACGCGCGAACCCTAGCTCTTCGACAACTGCTCTCTCTAGTTCTCTAGGGCTCGCAAGCGGAACTCAGGCTGCGCGCTCACGCAGCCACCGAGCAACCGCATAGAGGGTCGGATTGCCACTCACATCAACCACAGGGACCCGGATATTCGTCTCTTGAAGGATGACGGCGCTCTCATAGGCGGGCATCGTCGCGAAGACAACACTCGCCCAATGCATCCTACCCTTCAACTGCTCCGCCACAACATCGTCGCTTACAGGTATCGCAGCATACGCGAAGGCAATCCCGTTCGCCCACATGAGACTTCGGCCCATGGAACCTGGCGGAGCCCCGAAACTCTGCATCTCCAGTAACGCGGCCAACGGATACTCCACTGTTTCATGAATTACAATCTCCTCCCAGGGTTGATACGTTATTTTGACCATTCGTCAACACACTGCTAGACATATGACGCTGTGTGAATGCATAACAATTTCGAGGCTAGACGCACCAAACCCGGCGACCTTCCAATCAGCTCGTCGCGATTGTTCCGCGCATGCGTGCTTCATCTTCGATCTTCTTGAACCCGACGAAGCCAATTGCCAGCATACACACTGACAGTAACGCTGCAATAGCATATTCAAGGGCTCCAGACAGGATCGTTGGCGTCGCAAGAGCAGCATGCCGCACCAAGTCGTTGAAGTACGTGAACGGAATGATCATGCAGAGGTAGCGGAAAGGTACCGGTATCACGCTGATCGGAAAGAGAGCACCAGTCAAAACCATGTAACCGAAGAAGACGAGATTAGAAATCGTATTGTAGGATCTAATGCGCATGGTCAACCCTGCGAAGAGAAACCCGAAACCAATCAGCCCCAGTTCGTAGAGACCGAGCGAGAATACGAAGAGCGCCGGATCATTAAGTGTCACAAAGCCACCACCAATCAGGTAGAGAAGGAGGGTTGTGTACCCTATGATCAACGCGTCTGTAAGGAACATGCGAGCCCATCTTCCTATGATTAGCGTGACACGGCTCGCCGGAGTAAGGAAGAACTGCTCCAATGTCCCGGCCATTTGCTCGTTTCTTACGGTCTGCCCTATGCCCCACATGCCGGTGCCGAAGAGGATTATGAAGACAAATCCGAAAAAGAAGAAGCTCATTCCGCCCTCTTGTGGCAGGCTGGAGGAGAGAGACGTTGGCGCGAAGAGCGTCACACCAAGCGCGAAAAAAAAGAACCACAACGGTGTACTGATGAATTCGCCCACCATCCAGGCGGGGTAACGCACGTATGAACGCAGGTCCTTCATGAAAGCCGCTCTGAATTCGGCGACGAACCTGAGTAGTGGACTAGTATTTTGAGAATTCACCCGTCACACTTGCCTTCTTCTCAAGATATTTGAAAATGGCATAACCGAATGTTGGGTACGCCAGCGCCAAAACGAGGAGCACGAATATGCTTCCGTAGATGCTGACGAGAGTCTGGTTGGCTAGGACTATTTGACGCATATCTTCGATTACGTACGTTTGGGGTAATGCGCCGGATAGGAATTGGACCCAGTAGGGCAGGAGGGTAACTGGATAGTAGGTGCCTGTTAGCGTTGCGAAGAGAAGGTTCAGGATCTGAGTGAATATGTAGGGCTCTTTGAACTTGAGAACGAACCCGGCGAAGAGGAACCCGATCCCAAACAAGGGGATCAGACCAACCAACAGGATCAGAAAAGCCTGCAGGAGATTCAGAAAGGCTGCGGGCAGCATGATGATAGTGGTCACCCCAACGACCACGACAAAGACCAAGCTCGTGATCGCTATGTCAGTCAGACTAAGCCCGATCAAGAGCGTGAAACGGTTTACGGGTGCCAAGAAGTTCTGTTCAAGCGTTCCTTTCATCTGCTCATCTCTTAAGGCAACCCCAACATCCTCGACGACAACCCAACCTATCATCCAGACAGCGCTTCCAAGGATTTCGTAGACCAGGATGTTGGTGGTGCCAGTTCGTGTAGCGAAATTCGCGGAGGCATTCGAACCGCCGACGAACTGCCCCATCCCGAAGATCATCAGAGTGAACAGGAAGGGCATCACGAGGATGAGAACGAAGCTTCCGGGATATCTGGTGTAATGTTTCATTCCTTTCCAGAAGATCGCGGTTAGCGCACCGACAGTAGCCTTGTACCCTGATATGGTTCGCATCCTAATCTCGAAGGCTCCTGCCGGTTTCTGATATGAAAACGTCTTCAAGAGTTGGTTCAATGAAGCTTACTTTGGTTACGCTGACTTGTTTGCGGACCAGGAACTCGAGGATCTTCGGCAACACCTCTTTTCCCTTCTCCGCATGAATCCGCAGGGAGCCCTTCTCGCTCGACTGCGGATCTGCCGTAACGGCTACTTTGGACACCTCGCTGAACGTTTCAATAGCACTCACGGTGCGGTCGGAAAGATTCCGAGCCTCGATCTCGATGACATCATTGATCTTCACCTTCTCCTTCAGTTCCGAAGGAGATCCAAGAGCTACGATGCTACCGCGGTCGATTATGGCGACTCGGTCGCTCAGTAGGTCGGCTTCTTCCATGTTGTGAGTTGTCAAGATAACCGCGTGCCCTTGATTCTTCAAACCTCGAATCGTGTCCCGAATGAGGCGCGATGACTGAGGATCCAGGCTGGCGGTCGGCTCATCAAAAAGCAGTACAGGAGCATCATTGAGGATTGCTTTGGCGAATGAGAGACGGATTCGCATGCCTGTAGAATAGTTCTCGACAAACATGTGCTCATGCTGCTTCAGTCCCACCAAGTCAAGCAGTTCATCGATATGCTTCCTGGCGTCCAATGGATCTAGATGATATAGAGCTGCGAAGTACTCCAGATTTTCCCGTCCCGTCAACTTCCAGTACAGGGTTCGCTCTCCAGTCAACATTACGCCCAAGTTCTCGCGCACCTTCTGCTCATCCCTCGCCACGCTGTACCCGTTGACGAACGCGTCGCCTGACGTGGGAGTAATCAAGGTGCACAGCATCTTGATCGTCGTAGTCTTGCCGGCACCGTTTGGACCAAGAAGCCCGAAGATCTCTCCCTTCGGGACGCTGAAACTGATCCCGTCAACAGCCACGACCTTCTTTGGGACTTTACGTAGCAGCGGACCCTCCTTCGTCTCGAATATCTTAGACAATGATTGAACTTCAACGGAGTTCAAAGTACATCGCGGGACCGTAGGCAACACGACGAGCGGATTTGCTCCTAATTAAGTTGGCTAGAGGTCCAAGGAACTCAAGTCTTGACAGTCGCGGTGTGCAGGCTTCTCGGAGGTCGATCCGGTATTCGCAGACGCTCTTCTGCATTCCTGTAAGGATTATCAGACAGGTCTAGGATCTAGTCATCGAGGTCTATCTTGTCAGACTATCGAATAGTCTTCTTCGACGAGATCGATGATCCATACAAGGTCGCATTGATCTTCCAACTCAGTCTATCATGGCCTGTCACGCCTAGCCTACTTCAAGAGCTTAGGTCCAGCGATGAGAGATACACGCGCGAATTCGGCATATTCGCGGTAGCGCGAGATGGAACTGTTGCAAGCGGGCTTCTCCTCATGCGAATCCCCATCCAAACCATTCAAGGAAGGCTGGAGGTCGGCGGAGTGAACACTGTGAGTACTAGACCAGATTTCGCCAGACGCGGACTCATGACAGCCGTCATGAAGAGAACGCACGAGTATTTCCATGAACGTGACCTTGAGTACAGCGTCTTGACGACTTCCAAACGTTTAGGAGCGATGACAATGTATCAGCGCCTAGGCTACAGTGAGATAGATCATTCCGAGGTAGCGGTAAAATACCCGAATCAGACGCGCACGCGTTCACCAGAGGATGCCGCTGTTCGTCCCTTCTTGGAAACAGATTCCAACAACGTGTACAGCGCCTACAAGCGAGCGGTTCAGGGAAGTACTGGATTCATCTACAGGCCAGAGAACTTCTTGAAGGCACGAAAGTTCTCAATGGGCATCGAAATCAAACCTGCCGAGAACATGCGAGTCGTTCAACGTGGAGACTCGATCGCCGGGTACGCCTACTGGGAGCCGAGCCAAAGAATCTCAGAAGCCACAGAAATCATGGCCCTTGATGAAATGTCCTTCCGCGCCCTCTTGGCTGATGCAGAGCGCCGAAACCCTGACGTGATAGTAATGGTCTTGTGTGATGGATTAACGGACCTAGAGATCGGATGGCTAAGCAAGGCCGGTTACCAAGTCCCACTTGAAGCGTACGGAAGCCTTCTCGTCAAGTCCCTGAAAGAGAAGACCGATTCGAACAGGATCAAGAGAATCTATGGCGTGGATTCGGGGAAGTTCCGGATCGGACTCTGGGACGGCACGTAGCATACAAGAAAGACGCCCCCGATGAATCCCGCAAATAGACCGTGTGCTGAGAAGCTTACAGCTCACCGTGAGCAAGTGCTTTCAGAAGAAAACACAAGGAGCGCAATTAGGCAGTGAAATGAAAGGGATCTCGGAAGTTCGCTATGAGATCAAGCCGCTTCTGCTTCTGCATCATGCGAACGATGGCTTTTGCGTGGATCCTGTCGTGCCACACGAATCGTCGCAGCACCTTCCTTAACGTCCACTCCTCGTTGTCCACTTGGAATAGCTGATCTTCACCCTGCTCCTCGAATAGCTCCTGGAGATAGCTGAGGCAATTCCGCCTCGTCTGCAGGAAATCTCTGGTTCGCTCTCTCGGCCTGAGGCTGACTCTCGAAAGGTAGTAGTACTGAGTACCATTCACGTGCTCAAATATCTCTAGGATAGTTCGGGGCGTCTCACCATAGAACGTCTTCCTGATCCTGCTGTCATCAACCCAGTTCTTCAGCTCAGCTCCCGTATAGAGCGCGAAGAATGTCTCCCCTGAGTATCTGGTCAGGTCACAGAACTCTCTGAATTCGCGATCGTTCATTGCCGATTTTTCTTCGTCCAGAAGGATCTCAGAGTCAGCATCTTCCACGGTCAAGGTGCATGAATGCCTCTGAGAAACACAAACGTCGTAATCGATAGGAATCTCCGCGCCCAGCCATCTTGTATAGGCCCTGACTTCGCTGTCCACTTTGGAGAGAGTTTCTTCCTCCATTTTGCCTCGGACAAAGGCTCCCGGCAGCTGAACAATGAACCCAATGAAGCCTCTTCCGTTGGTCTCGAGAGCGACCGAGATTCGCTTTGTCTGGCTGATCTTGGCTTTCAGCAAGTTCGCTCTTCTTGAATTGTAGTTTGACGCCTTATGAAAGTCTGTGGACGGGTGGAGGGGAGAGTCGATTCGTCCGGCATGGATTGCGGTGCTGAATGTGAGATGGTGGGCCGGACCGGGATCGAACCGGCGACCTTCGGCGTGTAAAGCCGACGTTCCAGCCAAGCCTTGAGCTTTCTAACCAGCTGAACTACCGGCCCCAACAGGCTAAGCTTGCGTCCTCCACATGATAACGGTTTTCTCCGGTCCCGAAGAGATCGCAGGCCTCAGCATCACGCCCACAAGATGACAATAGCTTACTGAGCAACGTAGCCGCAACAGAACGTATGCTTCATTCAGAGATTTGGCGCGACAAGAAGAGATGCCTCAACCCGTTCCTGTTCAGAGAAGTCTAAGGTTTCAGATTCCGAGTCGGCCTCTCGAAGCTCTTGTCCGTGAAAGAGAATGGGTAGGGCACTCCGGAAGTGTCTAGGAACGCGATATCGCTAACAGGTCTCCTAGGAGTGCTCTCGGGAGACTCAGCCGCATAACCAATGGGCAAGATAGCGACAGGACGCTTGCCCTTCGTAGCACCGACCGCTCTTGCCGCGACCTCCTCGTCGAATGCTCCAACCCATGTAGACGACAATCCAAGCGCTGTGGCCGCAAGCATTGCATATGTCGCCACTATTGACGCATCTTGGATACAGTAGAGCTCGGAGCCTCTCCGTCCGTACTTCTTCGAGGAACGCTCAGGATATGCGACAAACACAAGGCAGACAGGAGCCTCGGAGAGGAAACCCTGGCCCAAGGCTGCCTTCGCCAACTTGTCCTTCAGCATCGGATCTTTGACAACGATGACTTCGTATGCTTGAAGATCTCCTGCCGATGGAGCCAAGTTGATGGCTTCAATGATTCTGCGAATCTTCTCTTCCTCTACGGGTTTCTCCTGAAACGCTCGTACTGAATGCCTAGTCTTTACGGCTTCGAAGTAGTCCATCTTGACCCTGTCATCGGCGGAGAAGGCTCCAGACGATAAAGAGGTACCGCTTGAGACCGTTAGGCTCGATTTGTTGCGGTTTCTCTAGATCCCGAATAGTATGAACAGACCGGTCAGGACGCCTACGACTAGAGTGATCGCTATTACGATCGGCACATGGCTTCTCATGATCTCACTCTCGAGCTTCGCGTCCGCTCCGATCGTGGCTGCTGCGTTGTTTATCTTAGAAGGCGTGATGGCTGAGGCGACGCCTCCTCCGTTTGCGTGCGATCCGTAGATCGTCATGAAAGCCGAGCTGTTCTGCCCCGCCCCAGTGAGCCCTATGCCTTCCGCCGCCTTGTGCTGGATCGGGAAGAACATCACGTTAGAGCTTGCTTCAGAGCCTCCGACAACTGCTCCGAATAGGCCGAGCCAAGGTGCCACAAACACGAACATTGACCCGAACACTGCGGCCAACGTCAATCCAACCACATTGTTCATGTTCATAGCGGCGAATGCGTTTGTGGGAACTATCTTTCCGTTTGAGATGTCCATCGCGCTCCACGCCATGACATAGGCGATTCCGAAGAACAGAGCGTATGCGATGAATGGTTGCCAGATTCTTTTCAGCCAGAGGCTTACTGTATCACTGAGTTGTTGTCGAGTGGGTTTCAGAATGGGCAGTGAGAGGATTGTTGCCGCGAAAATCCACGTGTACACCTGAGCAAATGCGTCAAAGTCCAAGGGTTTGTCGTAGATCCAGAGAGCGGGTCCATCGACACGCCTCAGCCAATCCGTAACCTGAGGAACACTGACTACCAATGCTAGAACTATGAGAATGAGCCATGGACTGAGGGCTCTGAGTGTGTGTGCTCGATCGATCGGCTCAGGTGCTCGCACAGGTTTCGCTGTTAGGTTACGAAGTGAGTAGAGTACGAGCATGCTTACGAGTCCGGCCAAGACTCCGATCAGCATGATCGGCACTCGGATGAGCCCGAAGATCAGACACGAGAATCCGATCGAGAGGCCTGTTATGATCGCCGGGATGATGCCTTTTCTGACGGATGATTTGCCTCCGACCACCCAGAGCATGGCGATCGAGACTAGAACGGAAACAACTGGAAGGAAGATGTTCACCTTGTACGCAAACGCGAACTGGTCGAACTTGAAAATGTCCGCGGGCAGACTGATTGGGACTGAAAGGAGTGCGTAAGACGTAGTCGCATTGTAGCCAAGCACCGCGATGGCTATTGCGGCGAAAGGCGAGAACCCCATGGCAACCAACAAGGGAGGAAAGAGTGACGGGGTCACTACTCCAAGCGATGTGGCGAATGATCCGAACCCGACTCCAAGGAAAAGCGCCTGCTGTTCCTTTGTCGTAGCCGCAGCTTTCACTGCGACTGAGATCTTCTCAAGCGCTCCGACCTCCCTCATCAGAAAGATCATCAACATTGTCGCGAGCACGGAGATCGTTATGCCGAAAGACTTGAAGATTCCATAGATCGCGCCGCCAAAAGCAACCACCGGATTAGTGTCAAAGTAGGCCACAGCAAGGACGAAGGCGACTACCAGGCCCACTATTGCCATGGTCGCTCCGGATTGTCGGAATTCGACAATGCCCACGAATACGACGATCAGTGCGAGAATCGCAAGGACGAATTTCAGGTTGAGAAACGCGCCTGCCAAGACCAGGATTACTACAAGCGCCAACCCTACCGAAGATCTTTCCACCTCGATTCCGCTCCGTGATCTACTCTTTGGGTCTGAGGTCAACGACACGACGTGCCTTGCCTTCCAAGCGTGGAAGAGCTCCCTCCTCAACCAGCTCGACTCTAGCGCGTATTCCCAGGGTGGCTAGGAGGTCTGTCTGAACCTTCTTCAGCAGTTCCTGATCGTTCAGTTTGTTTCTTGGCGCCTCGACTTTCACGGCCAAGTGGTCAAGTTCTTCGCGTGACACGACTATCTGGTACTGATCCCCGACTCCAGGCACATTCATCAAGACATGTTCCACTTGGCTTGGAAAGACGTTCACGCCACCGATGATGAGCATATCATCGCTTCTACCCTTGATGCGCTGAATCCGGCTGTGGTATCTCCCGCATCCGCATTCTTCCTCAAAGACTCTCGAGAGGTCTCGTGTTCTGTAGCGGAGTAGAGGCATCGCTTCGCGTGAGAGCATTGTGAATACAAGCTCGCCTTCGCTGCCGGGCTCGAGCACTTCACCAGTCTCCGGGTTGATCGTCTCGACCAAGAACTCATCACCCCAGACATGGAGACCGTTCCGCTGATCACATTCAATCCCCACGCCGGGACCATACAGTTCAGACATACCGAAACAATCATGGGCTCGCAGACCGAAGGTGTCTTCAATTCGTTTTCGTGCTTCCTCGCTCCATGGTTCCGCTCCGAAGAGTCCAATCCTGAGCGTAAAATCGGTCTTCGGGTTGTAGCCCTCAGCTCGGCTTGCTTCACACAAGTAGATCATGTAGGAGGGTGTGCACGCGACCACAGTGCTCCCCAAGTCTTTGAGCAGCATCAATTGCCGTTTCGTGTTTCCAACACTGGAAGGCACGACAGTTGCGCCAACAGCTTTCGCACCATAGTGGAAACCAAGTCCGCCCGTGAATAGTCCGTACCCGTACATGTTCTGGACGATATCGCCCTTCCTCACGCCGGAGACATCGAAGGTTCTGCCCATCAGCCTAGCCCAGCGTTCAAGATCCCCGCGAGTGTACGCGACGACGATCGGTTTCCCAGTCGTCCCGGAGGACGCGTGAAGGCAGTACAAGCGACGCGGCGGGACGGCGAGCATACCTAGCGGGTAATTGTCTCTGAGATCCGTCTTTACAGTGAAGGGTATCTTTACGACATCGTCGAGCGTCCGAATGGACTCGGGCTTCACTCCAGCCTCGTCGAGACGCTTCCGATAGAATGGAACATTCCTGTATGCGTAGCGCACGATCTTCCTGATCTTCTCTTGTTGGATGGTCTTCAACTGTTTGGGCTTCAACAGTTGCGCATGCCGATCAAACAGGTTCTATCCCTCTCAATTCGAGCAACCCGAACTGAGGATAAATGACTTCCGAGCCTCTAGAGCAATGATGGTTCTCGTTCCGGCATTCACACAAGGCCAATGGCAAAGCACATGATGCACACTAGCCACTATTGAAACACAAGGTTGCGACAAGCAGTGTCACAGGCGAATTCCTCAAGAATACCGCTCGCAGAAGCTGACGCGGTTCTGAAGGCGCTTTGGGATCAAGACGCAGTCGCTTGGGATAGATACTGGGTGCCCATCTTCAGGCTCTTCGCGGGAGATCTCGTTAAGGATGCCTCTTCGTCCGTTGGAGATGTGGTCCTTGATTTGGGAACCGGTTCGGGAGTTGCGGCCATAGAGGCCAGCGAAGCAACTCCATCCATGGGGCTTGTAGTGGGGATCGATCGATCAGATACCATGATCGCGCTCGCTCGCAAGAAAGCAGCCAAAGCTCATCGACGGAATGTGAGATTCATCAAGATGAGTGAAGAAGACCTACGCTTTCCAGATGGGTTCTTTGATGCTGCAATCTCGAACTGCGGCATCGGCATTCCGGACTTCAGCAAGGGCTTGAAAGAGGTCCTGAGAGTCCTCAGGTCCGGTGGAGTTCTAGTGTTCAATGATTGGCATCTAATCGATGTCAAGCCTCATCGAGTATTTGGCGAAGTTCTCGGGAAGTACAGAACCACAACTCCATCCCCGCAACTGGCTCTTGAAAGATCAGCGCTCGCTGGAATGGAGAGCTTCCACCATTCACTAAATTCCAGGACACAGCTGCAAACAACTCTTGATGCAGGGTTCAGGAATGCACAGCTAACGAACCGACGATACAGAGTGCGAATGCCAAGCGTCAATGACTACTTGAAAATGAGACTATGCCGCGCCACCATAAGACGAGAGATCTCAGAGATGTCTCCAACACAACGTGAACTCTTCCTATCTGAACTGAGAGAGCGCCTCCTGGAGTTCGTCAAAGGGAACGGCCTAGTTTTCGATTGGAATGTCTTCTACATACGCGCAGAGAAAGCCAAGTCCTATTAGTGCACCGGCATCATTCTCAAGCGAGGAATCATGGTCAAGAAAGCCTTGTTCATGCCAGGGCAAGTGCCCGAGGGTGGTGCTTGCATCTCAAGCTTCATCATCGCCGAGAAGGAAGGCAAGGTTCTAGTCGGGAAAATGAAGAACCCTGAGACTTGGGTGGAGAAGTTCCTCGTAGGCCCCAGCTTTGCACCCAAGTACGCGGCGTCAGGAAAATGGTTGTTGCCAGCTTCGCATCTGAAATTCGGCGAATCTCCGGATGAGTGTGCCAAAAGAATCCTGAAGGAACAGTTGCTCGTCGGAGAACCAAGTTGCACACTTGTGGGTATTCAGTCGCATATTTCCGGCGACCCAAGCGATGTTGAGAATGCCCATTGGGATCTCTGTATCGTCTACAGGGCATCAGTTCCCGAGCCGACCAGAGTGCCCGATTGGTTTTCTGAACTACGGTATATCTCGGCCGGAGATCTGAAGACCAGCGACTTCACACGCGGCCACGGAGACATCCTGGAACAGCTAGGGCTCATAGGAAAATGAGGGTAGCGGAGACCACTGCTGACATCTGTGGGTGCGCTCACACGCAGGAAAGTGCTTGCCCTCATTGTCCTTGCATGCTCACTCTTTCATGCGTGGGCGGCTTCTTCGACTCGATCAAGCCACTCTCCCGTCAGGGCTTCGAAGAGCATAGGCTGTTCCATTTGTAGAGAGTGACCGGCGCGATCGAGCACAGCAAATGACGCGCGAGGGTAGCTCTCAAGGACCTTCCAAGCGTCTCGATATCCGCAAACGTTGTCCTGCCTTCCATGAAGGAAGAGAGCTGGCTTAGTGAAGGGCTCTGAGAGCGCAGCGATATCGAATGAGAAGGCGTAGTTCTTCCGGAGCCGACCGAGAAACTCGCCATCTGCAGCCTTGACACCTGGGATTATATCTCGCTTCCAAGCTTCAAGATGCTCTTGGGTCTGAACAACTGCCATATTCCTGAATCCAGCGACATTCTCCGAAGCCACGTCCTCGAAGCTAATTGGCTCCCGGTGAATAACATGGTGGGACGGAAGGTCGCGTGTCTCCTCAGGGCCCATACTTGGAACGAGAAGCAGGAGGCCGTCCATTCGGTCGGCGAGGCGGTGTGCCAAACCTTGAGCCAGCAGGCCCCCATATGAGAGCCCTGCCACCGTGAACCGCTCGCTGCGAATCACACGTTCAATGAACTCGATGAGAACGTCGAGGACTTGGTCCTGCGTCACGAGCCACTCCGGACCTTCGGTCTTTCCCATCCCGGGAAGATCGGGATAGACACGCTTCCAGCCCTGTCGTCTCGCAAAGATCGGCTCAAATGCACCCACCATCGCCCGATGATCAAGCGGCCAACCATGTAGAGCAAGGAACGGTCGCCCTCCGCCGCGAA
>CAZRNA010000005.1:53993-57460 GCA_964601325.1 uncultured Candidatus Bathyarchaeia archaeon | reverse complement strand
GAAGAAACTGCTCCCAATGACGGCCAACTCAGTCTGTCAAAAGATAAGAACTCGCCATCCCGTACCCACCACTGAGTGCCATATTGTATGGGAATGGACCACGTGTCTCTCACTGTTCACGACGTCGAAAGATCGATTGAATTCTATTCAAAAGCGTTGGGAATGAAGCTGCTAAGGAAATCCGTTGTGAATTCTGCTCCGGGAATCAAGTATGTCAACGCCTTCATGTACAGCGATCGTCTTCTCTTGGAGTTCGTCACTGCTGAGGATGCCGCCTCAGAACGCCAGAACCCAGAAACCTTCCAGAAAGCTATGCGAGGTTCGATCGGGATCACGCACCTGGGCGTTCGAGTTAGAGATCTCGATTCTGCCGTCGCTAAGATGAAGGCTGCGGGAGCACCGATGATCGCAGATCCACTTGATGTAGCCAAGGACATGGTGGAGACCGTCTACTTCGCACAGGGTGCTGCGAAGAGTATGAGATACTTGCGGAGCCCGGGCAAGAAACCTTGGCGAGTCGCGCTCTTTTCAGATCCCGACGGAGTGACAATAGAACTCATAGAACGATAGTTCCTACTGAACTGTCACGAGTCCCCCTCAACAAGAAATCACAACGGCCCAGCTGGAAAGCAAACCTATTTGAACCCCTGATCGCCGTCGCTCCAGATAGTTTTGTGTGTGTGCGCACCAGCCTACTCACACGCACAAATCGATGCGTACTGACGTTTCAAATACTGTCGCCCGCACCATGGGTTTCGGTTTCAGAAAGGTCAAAGTCTTTGCTGCCAATCCGGTCTCGACCCTTCGGAAGCGCTGAGATACAGGAACAGCATGGAACTCGTTGTTTGTGGCCTGCTCGATAGGCTGCTTGAGACCCTTGCCGACGTCTCTGGTTCTTTCTATTCTTCTAACGGAGACTGTTCACTATCAGCTGGTTCAGTTGGTTCGCTTCTTTTCCATTGGGGTCTTTCTGAGCGTTGAACACCATGACGGCTAATCCACACAATCTTCCCGACTGGCTGATAACCCTCAGAGCATTCGAACATTCAGTTAGTCCAAGCCCACCCGGCACAGGCAATTGAGTTGCTCGGATTTCCTTCGGATCCAAGACATCTATGTCGATGTGGATGTAGATTCTTTTTGAGCTTCGTAGCAGTTTCTCGGTTGTCTCCTTCATGGCGTGTTCGGGCCCCAGTTCTCGGATCTTGTCCATAGTGTAGAGATGAACCTTGGATTCTTTCAGCATCTCTAGCTCGGGCGGGTCGAGGTCTCGAGCACCAAAGATCGCTATCTGTTCCTCGCGTAGCTGTGGTTTGTGGCCGAAGATATTTGTGAGCAGGTCCGGCCCGTGCCCTGCGAGCATGGCTACGTCCATGCCTCCGATAAGTCCTGAAGGCGTGGTCTCGGGGGTGTTGAAATCGCCATGTGCGTCCAGATAGATCAGCCCGATAGTCTCACCAAGTCCCTGCTGGAGTCCCTCCACGATGCCCATGATTATGCTGTCCTCTGCACCGAGTATGAGAGGGAAATATCCTTGCTTGCATGCACCTCTCACGCGGGGAGCCACAGCTTTGCAGACCGCTACAACTTGGTAAGGATTGAGAAGTCTTGGATTCGTATCATCCCGCGGAGGCAGATTCACTTTTACATCGCCCAAATCCGTAACTACATCAGCAGCCTGACTGAGCTGTCCGACGAGTCCTGCTTTGCGAAGCGCCGCAGGGCCTTCATCTATTCCCTCGCCTTTCCAGCCCACGTTGTATGGAATCCCGATCACACCAATCGATCTGAGCCTCGCCACGGACCAAAACTCCAGGCATTCAGAGCGTTTGCGTATCATAAATCAGTGTTTGCGCATTCACAAGAGGCATACAGAAAAGCTGCTCCTCCGAATGGGGGGGCTTGTTCACTGGATTCGTTGTCCCAAGATCATATTGGGTGTTGTCACAAGACACCGCGCGAAATCCCTGAAGAAGTGCTCGAGCCCCGACTTCGTGGCTTTCCCATGAGCCACCTCATCATCCAACTCCCAATACAATACGTACGTGACTTCCTTTGGTCTCCTTGTGAGCCTGATCGCAGGCAGGCCCTTCTCGGCTGAGGCGAAGTCACCCGGCCTATGTGTCCTCTTCACATACCGTACGTCTCTCACGCTAGGAAACTCGCGATGATGCTTCACCACGCGCGCTACAAGATCCTCAAACTCCAAAGTCTTGTCAGGCTTCACCTTGTAGATACATACCTCAACAAAACTGCCTGATTTTCCGCTCATGGATTGGTCGCCGCTGCAAGACAGATGTGAGGAACTGGACGCGCTATTAGGTTTCGGTTGAGTCACTCGCTCTTCGAAGAAGAGCCGTTGGGGAATCTCTTTCCAGGCCCGTCCGATCGTCGTCTGATTGTCTGTGCAATAGGCGATTGTGGCTAGGGGCCGTCAAGGGAACTGCCATGCACTCCACCTCTCGATCTCCCGCCGCTCTTAGGGAGTCCCCTCGTCTGGATGCGCCGTCTCTCAGCGTTTGGCTTCTTGCGAGTAGTTTGGTGTGTTCATGAGTCTCACATGCTGGGGTTCCCAGTATCCAGATCTTGAGGGGGGTACCCCCCCGGGGGGGTTCCGACCGCCGTCGCCATCATTACCATACTGATTCTCACGTCCCAAACAGGTCAATGTGTAGATCGAGTTGCCACATGGGCCATGACCGGCCCAAGCACCTCGCGGTGCTTCTCCTCAGCTTCTCTTCCTTCTATTTGGTTTGGCGAAGCATACGAGGCCTCCGAGTTGGCTGAGACGAATTCCCGTTCTCGTCTCAGCGTTCACGATGGTTGTCTTTATGCCGTTGTTCTTTGAGATCTGTAGAAGCCTTAGGACTCTTCCTCTGTTCTTTCTATCCGCCAAGTATTTGTCAGTTAGAACAATGTGCTCTGCTCTGGGATTGTTGTGCTCTTGCCGACCGTAAACTAGGCCCTCTATTTGTTCAAGTGAGTACGACACAACCGTCTCACTTTCGTCCGAGCCAAGGGTCTTCTCCAAGACTGCGGCGATGTTCTCAGCATCGCGAGACCTTGTTTCGCCTATCATCTCGCGGAATGCTTTGGTTCTCACTAACTCGTGGACTTCATGAGGCTGTCCAGCAGAGCCGATCAATTCTCCGAAGGTCGCGGCGTTAGGGCCTTCTCGGACAAGCCACGCGTGATGTTTCCGGATGTGTCCAAGGAGATTCTCGGAGTAGTCTGTCCTTGCAGGAGCCGCAATTACTATGCTTCTGACTCCTTCCTTGAAAGCGGGCCTTAGCGCATTCACGATTGACTCGTTGAAGTCGTACAGTTCTTCTCCACGTTCCACCGTGCCATCCAGCTTCACTACTTCGCTGAACACGCGCCACAGGACCGCTCTTCTCTCCTCAAGCCCAATCAGAACAGCTAGAGGATATCCGCGCCTGTAGCGGCGTCCTCTTGTTGTCAAATGT
>CAZRNA010000005.1:0-53893 GCA_964601325.1 uncultured Candidatus Bathyarchaeia archaeon | reverse complement strand
CAGAACAGCTAGAGGATATCCGCGCCTGTAGCGGCGTCCTCTTGTTGTCAAATGTATCCTCTTGTTGTCAAATGTCAGTCGCCCAAAGTTCCGGCTATTGTTCCTTCACTGGAACTAGAGGAGCACTCATCCGAGCTGTTCGTCTATTGCCTTTGCGATGATATCATAGGAAGGCGCGCCCAGATAAGATGACGAAACGGCTCCGCTTCTCGATAGGACAAACAATGTCGGGACTGCCTTTACGCCGTACGTTTGGAATACTTCGCCCGTTGCGTCGTAGACGTAGGTCAGGCTCGAGTTGTACGTTTGGATGAACTCTGCAACGGCGGCGGATGAAGCATCCCAGCGTCCAGCAATCGCGATGAAGATGACTCCTTTCTTCGCGTATTGCTCGTAGAGCTTCTCCATGAATGGTGCTGCTTTCTGTGAGAACGGACACGAAGGTCTCATGAATTCAAGCACTATCACGTTGCCCCGGAAACTGGATAGCGTTAAGTTACTGCCGGTCAGCCCTTTGGAGCCAACGATGGGCAACGTGAAGTCTCCCTCCACTACTGCCTGTTCGGTCGTGGCTGCGAGTGTTACAATTGATGTGACGGTCGTTGTGGCCGTGAACGAGACTGTTGTGGTTCCCGACGCTGCGTGCCAAGGAAGACTGGGACCCAATGCGGCCCCGGCATAGATCCCGGATGCTGCGGCGATAACGAATATCAGAACTAGGAGCCCCTTCCTCATGTTCGGCTGGATTGGCTGAACCTCCACGCAGCGAGAGCCACTCACATGCCGACTCTCAAGCTTTTCGTGGCCCCCCCGCTCGCAACCGCTTTGTCCTGTGCATATCCCAAGGATCGAACGCAAGATTAAGAGCCCTCGGGGGAGGACTAGTGGACGTGCCTCTCGGTGAGCCGTGTGACTCAAGGCGACATCCTGATTGATGAGGAGCAAGTCCGGGCGGAAGCTGACAAGATAACGAAGAGCTTGTACTTCCAGTACATTCAGGCTGAAACGAAGAGACTCAGGGAACGAATGCAGGACTACGATGTAGGCTTCGCGGGCGCTAAAACGGGGCTGAAGCGGCAGTTCGGCGCATTCGATGTCTTCGTCATGACTTGCTGTACACTCATCGGCTTGGCAATCGCCGTCCGCAGTATATCGATCCAGAATCTCGTCCCAGGGATACAATCGTTCGTTCCGCTCGCGTTTCTTGTTGCTGGAATACCAGCGATCCTTGTGGCTCTCTGCTACGCGATCTTCGCCTCCTCGATTCCACGTTCTGGAGGGGACTACGTTTTCATTTCTAGGGGGTTTCACCCGTTCCTCGGGTTCTGGGCATCATGGACCAAGTGGTTCGGCGTCACGACAGCTCTCGGTTTCATCGCCTACACGACCGCGTTTCTTTTCTCAGATTCCCTTAGCCTACTCGGCGTTTCCCGCGGGTACTCGCCAGCTTGGAACACGATCCTCACGTTGGTTGTACTGACGATCTGCTTCCTAGTCAACCTCACCGGGGCGAGAGTCCTCAAGTGGGCAACTAGGCTTTCCTTCGTAGTCTTCATTGCCGGCGGAATACTGACGACGATCATAGGACTCATTTACGGACAATCATTCTTCCTTCAGAACGTCGAATCGAAACTGGGAGATCAGGCAGTCTCATCTATCTTGGAAGCGGGACGAACGGTTGGATCAGGAAACCAATTCAGTCTGGCGGTGCTCCTGCAAGCTGCAGCGATACTGTTCTTTGCTTATTGGGGACTGGAGACCGCGATCGCAGGTTCAGGGGAGGTGAGGAATCCCGAGAGGGCGGTCCCGAAAGGAATTGTGGCGGCTGTCATCTTCACAGCAGTCTATTACTTCCTCTACTCGTTCAGTGTGTATCACCTGGTGCCTTGGGAATTCGCGGCGGGATACGTGAACGCCCATCCCGATTCTAGCGTGTTGGATCTGTACGCATTCGTGCTGCCGCCGTATGCATTATTGTTTGTTTCATTTGCGTTGGCTATCTCAGTTCTCAGCGACATCTTTCCGTTGATGATGAGCGTATCGAGAATCGTTTTCGCATGGTCATTTGACAGCATGGCTCCTCGAACATTCACCAAATTGAACACGCGGGGCGTCCCATCTCATGCACTCGTCTTGAGTTACTTTGTCGCCTTCCTAGCCGCGATTGAATGCAACTATACTGGTTACTTCAAAGTCCTCGATCTTGCAACGTTGAGTATGTTGTGGACATACATTCTGGTGTCGCTGAGCATTCTCTCAGTCTGGTTTGAGAAACCACTGATCCTGAAGAAGGCAACGTTCAACCTCAGATGGTTCAACATTCCAGTAGCGGTCTTGGCCTTCGCCACATGTCTCGTCCTCTTCGGCGAATTCGTGTTAGGCTCTCGTGATTCGTTCCTGCTTTTCGTCGTATGGTCCGCAGTGGGAGCGAGCGTGTACTACTGGATTCAGCGCAAGAGACTGAGCGAGAAGATTGACATGCAGGCTACGTTTGCACTAATTCCTCCAGAATAGGAATTGGAAAGTCAAGTTTTCTGGTATCTTCTCGTTGCTTGGCTCTCATGTTTGAGAGAAGGCTGAGATCATCGCTTCAACGTCTTCTCCCAGCGGGTATAGAATCGGGCAAGTGCACGCGCTTCGGCTGTACTCTTCGACTTTCCTGCGGCAATCGTCGGCTGTCCCTGATGCAGTGATCAGCTGAACGAGCTTGTCGTCGATGAGCTCCATTGCCTTCTCGAGGCCGCCTGGTTTTGCCGGCCATCCTCCCAGGGCCTCCGTAACCTCTTTGATCAGTGTGTCCTTGACGCCGCTGGCTTTGGCGATGTGCGGTTGTTGTCCGAGGTATTGTGCGATCAATGGGCGCGCTCCGTCCATGGCCTTGTCAGCGTCCTCATCAAGTGAGCATACGACAAGTTGAGGTCGGTCAATGTCCTCGACCTTCTTGCCGGCCTTCTTTGCGCCCGACTTCAGGTACTCCATGGCGGTTTGGTCGTACTGTGGTGAGACGAGATAGTTCAGAACCACACCGTCAGCGATCTCTCCTGTGAGCTCCATCATCTGCCATCCGGTCGCGCCTATGTAGATTGGAATGTTCCGCGGAGTGTCAGGGTCGCCGTGGACCACATCCAGCCTGATATCTCTCACCTTGACGTGCTCGCCATCGAATGTCACCGTCTCCATCCTGAAGAGACGCCTGAGAACTTCCACGTACTCTCTCATCGCCTTCAGCGGTCGTGAGCGATCGATACCCACTTTCCAGGCGAGCGGATCCCACCAAGCGCCTATGCCCAAGATCATCCTGCCGCCCGACAGCTCGTCAAGGCTGAGAAATGTCTGTGCTGTCAAAGCCACGTTCCGGGTCCAGTTGTTGATCACGCCTGTGCCAAGCTTGATCTTGCTCGTCACCGTCGCCATGGCAGCCAGCGGGGTTATCGCATCTCTTGCGAGACGCGACTCAGCCTGCCACACCGCCTCAAACCCATGCTTCTCGGCAAACTGAGCATATATGATGCCATCTCTGATCGGATGCTTATCCTGAAGGTAGAGAGCCATTCTCCCCATTTCTAGCGCCACCCAGACTCCAAGATTACGGATTCTATGTAACGGGCAACATGAGACATGACTAGCGCCTACGAGCATAGGATGCCTGGTTCTGAACCATAAACACATCGAGATAGAACATAGGCACCAAATAGCCAGCTGCAGTCACCTAGTCTGATCTGCCATGAAGGCGGGGAGAATTATTCGAACGTTCTCTGCAAAGGATGGGCGAGAAGTAGTCCTGAGGACCCCCACGTGGAATGATCTTGATGATCTATTGGGGCTGATCAATTCGCTTGTCGAAGAACGAGCCGACATACTCATTGACGAGAAGATTTCGAGGGATGAGGAGATCGACTGGTTATCGAAGACTCTAGCTCGTCTTGAGAAGGATGAGACATTCCACTTGGTTGCTGAGGTGAATGGCAAGGTTGTTGGGAGCGCCGACTTCGGTAGAAAGACCAGTGGTTACGATAAGCATGTCGGGATACTAGGGATCATAATCGGCAACGGTTACAGAGACTCGCGAATCGGGACAGAGATAATGAAGACCTTGATCGAACAGGCTCGCTCTGTGGGCTTGAAACTTCTAACACTAAGCGTCTATGCGACCAACGAACGCGCGAAGCACGTCTACCAGAAACTCGGCTTCGTGGAGACCGGCCGGATTCCGAAGAAGTTCTTCAAGGATGGAAGATACGTGGACGAGATAACGATGGCCGAAGCTCTAGAGTAAGCTCTGGCGCAGCTATACCGGCCGGCTGAAATATCACACTTGTATAGTTCGGATTCACATTATTGTTGGAAGATAGACGTTGGACTTTGAGAAACTAGGCTCATTCTATCTGGGCAAAGAGTACGATCTGAAGAAGGGAAAACTGCTAGATCAGCTCGTGATGTACGACGCTCGCGACCTGACGACCCACGCCGTCTGCGTCGGAATGACCGGCAGTGGCAAAACCGGCCTGTGCCTATGTCTCCTTGAGGAGGCCGCGATTGACCATGTGCCGGCGATCATAATTGATCCGAAAGGCGACATGACGAACCTGCTGCTTACATTTCCCGAGTTGCGCCCGGAAGATTTCCGGCCTTGGATCAACGTGGACGACGCGCAACGCAAAGGCCTCAGCGAAGATCAGTTCGCTGCTCAACAGGCGGATATGTGGAGCAAGGGGCTCGCTGATTGGGGTCAAGACAAAGCTCGGATCAAAATGCTGCGAGACTCAACAGATTTTGTGATCTACACTCCAGGTAGCGACGCAGGCGTTCCAGTGTCTATCCTGCAGTCTTTTGTTGCACCAGCACTAAGCTGGGAGACTGACTCTGAATTCATTCTTGAGCGCATTCAAGGAACCGTGAGCGCGCTCCTGGGGCTCATTGGGATTGATGCTGATCCGGTGCGGTCTCGGGAGCACATACTGTTGGCTAATCTGTTTCAGTATTTCTGGCGTCAAGGCCAAGACTTGGATCTTGCGAAGCTCATTTTGGCGATTCAGAATCCTCCTATCAGTCAACTCGGTGTCCTTCCTGTCGACACGTTCTTCCCCCAGAAAGACCGTTTCGAACTCGCGATCAGCCTCAACAACATAATTGCTGCACCGAGTTTTCAAAGCTGGCTCAAAGGATCGCCCTTGGACGCGGCCAGCTTCTTCAGCACGCCGGACGGCAAACCTCGCCACTCAATCTTCTATATTGCTCACCTGAGCGATCGCGAGAGGATGTTCTTTGTGACGATGCTGCTGAACCAAGTGATTACTTGGATGCGTGCTCAACCCGGCACAACCAGCCTACGTGCGCTTCTGTACATGGATGAGATCTTCGGCTACTTCCCGCCGGTGGCTAATCCTCCTAGCAAGCAACCCATGCTTACCTTGCTGAAACAAGCCAGAGCTTTCGGCCTAGGCGTCGTGTTGACTACGCAGAACCCTGTTGACTTGGACTACAAGGGGCTCACGAACGCGGGCACGTGGCTCATCGGCCGGCTGCAAGCTGAGCGAGACAAGATGCGCCTGCTCGAAGGTCTCGAGAGTGCCACTTCGGTCGCCGGCAAGACAATGAATCGGAATACGATGGACAAAATCATCTCTTCACTGGCCAACCGAGTCTTCTTGTTGCATAACGTACACGAGGATGCGCCCGTGACTTTTCAGTCTAGGTGGGCGATGAGTTACCTACGCGGACCGCTGACCAAGGACCAGATCCATGTCTTGATGAACGGAAGACAGCCTGACACGTCCGTGGCTACACCTATGGCGAAGGCTGGAACATCGCTCGGAACGCCTGCCATGGTTGCGCCTACACCGACCGCCATAGCACGACAGTTGTCGGCGTCACCCCCGGTCCTTCCATCTGAGATTCAACAGGTCTATGTCCCGACGCGTAGGGGCTCGGCTGAAGTCCAGCAGGATATCGAGAAACAAGCTGGCGGGCCAGTTGAGGTGCAGAATCGTTTTATTCTCTATGTGCCGGCCGCGTTGGGAATTGGCCGCATCCGTTTTGCAGACCGGCGCCTCAATGTGGATACCTCACAAGATTTTGCGCTGCTCGCTCAGCCGTCGAGCGGTACCGGACCGCTACGCTGGGAAGACGCACAGTCACTGAGTCTGACATCGCGCGATCTACTGAACCATCCAGAGCCAGATGCTCGTTTCGACCAGCTGCCTGACTCTATCAACGAGGCACGAGAGCTCAACACGCTCAAGGATGACCTGACCGATCACCTCTACCACAACAGTAGTTTGAAACTGCTTTACAGCTCGACTCTCAAAACGTACTCTCAATCTAATGAGACCGAACGCGATTTCCGCATGCGACTGAGCCAGTCCGCACGCGAGAAACGAGACGAGGAAGTGGACAAGGTCAATCAGAGCTACGAAACACGTCTGCGAACGCTTCAGGATCGACTACGGCGCGCGCAAACAGCCGTTGCTATGAGACAGGCGGATGCCGAGGCACGAAAGCGAGAAGTCGTGGTTTCTGCTGGTGAGTCGGTGCTGGGTATGTTCCTAGGCCGACGATCAATGCGCTCCGCTTCCACCGCTCTAAGCAAGTATCGTCAGAAGGGCGCGGCTGAGATGCGGGCTCAAGAAGCGGCTGATAGCGTGGAAACCTTGCAGAAAGACATTGATCAGCTAGAAGGCGAGCTCCAGCAGGAGACGACTGCCATCACAGCACGTTGGGACGACGCTACGAAAGCATTTGATGAAGTTCCCGTAAGACCGGCCAGGAGCGACATTGAGGTGGAGACGGTCGCACTGGCGTGGGCGCCGAATTGGCAACTTGCTTACCGCGATCGGCAAGGCAACGTTCGCACCGAACTCTTGAGAGCCTACTGAAGAACAGCAACCGACCTAGGCGCGAACCAGAGCGTGTTGCACCCCGTGTGTCACTACGAGCAGGATGACCTACGGTAGGAAGCCGCTAAGAAAGAATTGGGGGATAGATGCCTGATGTCTCAGTGAGGCAGCGATGCCTCTAGGCCGTCATGTCCTTCACTTTCGCAATTGGAGCATTCTTCTGGACTGACTTGATGCCGTCCATACAGGCTTCCTTTGTCTTGTAGGATTCGCTGGATGCTATCGGCTCTCCGTTGGGAGCCCTCAGTCTGAATCTGAATTGTCCTGAAGCGTCTTTGAAGACTTCAAAATGTGCGTCTGCCATGTTCATCACATAGACCAGTTTTGGGTCATGTGAACTTAAGACTTGTGTCACGATCATGCGGCCTTACCCAGCGCGCGTTCGCATGTTCACACCTATTTTGGCCCTAGGTTTCCTGGCGCGGGTTTGGGTTGTAGACGGGTTATTGAAGGGTAGTGGTCTTGCGCGATTCAAGTCTCTTCGATCGCGGCAGAAGGAGCGCCATCAGTCCCCCAACTAGAGCAGATGCTATGGTCAGAGTGAAAGCAAAGTCTAGGCCCAGTTTGTCTGCGGCTGCTCCGAAGCCTAGGGCTCCGAAGCCTCCTACGCCGACGGAGAATCCTAGCATGAAGCCGGTTACTGTTCCGACATTGCTTGGTGCCGCTTCCGAGGACATCACCACGATCACGGACCAGCTTGCGTAGAGGAAAATGGCTGAGAGAGCCAGCAGGAGTATGGAGATGGAGCCTGATGAGTTCAGGAACGCATAGAAGCACAGTCCACCTGCAATGAGCGAGACCACTATGACTGATCGTCGTCCGACCCGGTCCGAGAGATACCCGCCTCCCAGTTGACCTAGGACTCCGATACCCAACCATAGGGACGCGATTGATGTGGCAAGCAAGAGCGGCTCGCCTCTTGCGACGAAATACAGTGGCAGGAAGGTCACGATGGCCTGTGTGGCAATGGATCTGAAGGCCGTGACTGTCGCCAACAGGGCGACAAGTCGCATGTTAGCTGGTCGCTTCTGATCGGTCGTTTGCGGTGCACTGTGATGTTCTCCGACGCGGATTCTGAAGAGAAGCGCAGCCGTGACCAAACCGATCGGTAATAGCAGCAATGATCCCGGCAATCCGAGCGTGGAGACTAGTACTCCCGCCACAAGCGGGCCTAGGAAATAACCGGTGTTCCCTCCGGAAAGGAAGATTCCCATTGCGCGACCTCTTGCGGGGCCGCCAGATCTCACGACCGTAGAGAATGACGGTGGATGAAACGCTGCGGAACCTAGGCCTGCAATCCCGACGAGCAGCAACAAAGCTGAGTAGTTTGGAACGATACCTGTGAGGCTCATCGCTACACAATTCACAGCGATACCGACTTCGAGAAGCCAGACCGCTTGGGTTCGATCAAACCAGCGGCCGAACAGCGGTTGCATGATTGAGGATGTAATGTTGAAGACCATGGCGACGAGGCCCGCGAGCAGGTAGGAGAGGCCGAAGAGGCTTGTGAACACTGGCAACAGGCCAGTAAACAGGTTAGCAGATGTGTCGTTGACTGCGTGTCCCAGAACAAGGAAGGGCGAAAAGCCCGTCTTCGACTTCGCAGCTTTCGTTTCGGCCACGGTGGATTCTCAGCGCTTTCTATTTGGGCCTCGTTCGCCCCGCCTCTCATAAGTAGCTTTGTCTCTTTCCTTGTAAGACGTAGACACTGGAAATGTTGCCTGACTAATGGAATCAAGCTCTTATCGGTGTGAGCTGTTGATTTGTGGAATGTGTATTGGATTGGAGTCTCAAGGGGAGCACGTGCACAAGCGTTATCCTGAAAGGCTAGCTTTCACGCTGAACAATCGATTCAGAAGATTCCTTGAGCCTCCTGAGCAGCTAATCTCGAAGCTTGGCCTGAAGGCGACCGATGTTGTTGTGGATTTCGGCTGTGGTCCAGGTTTCTACACGATTCCGATAGCGAGGAGTGCGGCAAGGACAATTGCGGTTGATGTCTCTTCGCGCATGCTGGAGAAGACCGTCTCAAACGCAAAGAAGAACCATGTGACCGTCGAGGTCTTGGTGAGTGACGGAACTGCGATCAAGCTCGATAACGGAATCGTGGATCTGATTTTCCTGAGTCATGTCTTTCATGAGGTCGCCAACAGACCAAAGGTCCTTAACGAGTTTCTAAGGATCATGAAACGATCCGGAAGATTAGCCATCGTTGAGAAAACCCGTGGCGGGCCGCTTGCATGGGCGTCAGGCCCGCCAATCATCGATCAGAACGAACTGATTCGAGAGTTGGAACAGGCTGGGTTCAGATTCACCCAGACAATTCCGTATGGAAGCAATTCAATAGTGATCGGAAAGAAACCATAGCCTCAAGCCGTATTCACTCAAGCTTCGTGAACTGAGACTTGTCAGCACCGCAGAGCGGACAGCGCCATTCCTCCGGAAGCTCGCTGAAAGCTGTTCCAGGCTGCACGCCATTGCTTGGGTCGCCCTCAGCTGGATCGTAGATATAGCCGCAGACATTGCACTGATACTTGCTCATGTCAGCCATTGTCTGAACCTCAACTGCTTGCAGCCACGACAGTTCAGATATGCCATAGAAAAAGACTTCTTGCAAGCAAGACCAACCTTCCGTGGCGGAGAAGGTTAGTCGGGCTAGAGGCGAAGCGTCTCAGTAGAACACGAGGCATTTCCTGTGGATGAGAAAACGCGTAGCACAGTTCAAGCGATCTTTGCACTACTATTCTGGGGTTCCACAATCGCCTTCTCAAGGAGCCTCGCAGAAAGACTCGGAACGCTGACATCTGCGTCCTGCATTTTCCTGTTGGCAGGCGGTCTCTCCTGCACGTATCTCATCGTCTCGCACCGGCTCCAGAGGATCGTTCGTGTCTCCAGATTCTACCTCTTCGGATGCGGCATCTTGTTCGTCGTTTACATGGCGAGCCTCTATCTGGCGATTGGAACTGCGGCGAATCGTCTGCAGACACTTGAAGTGGGTCTCGTCAATTACCTGTGGCCGAGCCTGACTCTCGTCATGACGATTCCTATTCTCAGGAGCAAGGCTCGCTTCACATTGATCCCCGGGTGCCTTCTCGGATTCGGCGGCGTACTGCTTGCCTCCGCACAATTTGGCGGATCGTGGGAGACGTTTGTCTGGAATCTCGGAAGCAACTGGGCTCCATACATGTTTGCCATCGTAGCGGCAGTCTGTTGGGCGCTTTACTCGAATCTAACCCGACGATGGGCAAGAGACGTGGAGAGTGGGGCGGTGCCTGTGTTCCTTCTCGCTAGTGGCTTGGTGCTCGTCGGATTGCGCTTCCTGTTTCCGGAGCGAACTGAATGGACAAGTCAGTCAATGCTTGAACTTGCCTACATGGCAGTCTTTCCCACAATCCTTGCCTACGCATTCTGGGATGCGGCAATGCGAAAAGGAAATGTGACTCTAGTAGCCTCCCTGTCGTATCTTACTCCTCTCCTGTCGATCATCATTGGGACCCTGTACCTTGGAGTGGGAACTGGATGGAATCTGTGGGCCGGGTGCCTGCTCGTAATTGCGGGTTCGATAACGTGCAAACTGTCTGTCAAGGAAGACGGCTAAGGCGTTAGTCTCTAGGAATCAGTTGCCATGATTCCTACGTTTGCCGAATGTGAACCGACATCGCATCTTCCGTTAAGCTAATCCTAGATAGTCGTCAACCATGATATGGATGGATTTCACATGCGAGCAGGATGGCCAGCTGGGTTCGAGAAGAAGGGAACTCTCAAGATCTCAACAATTGGCAGAAGAACCGGCGGAAGGCATGATGTGACTACATGGTTCGCCGTAGATGGTGATGGAAGGCTCTTCGTTGCAACACAGGACACGAGGAGAGACTGGGTTAGGAATGCGATGAAGAACCCGTCCGTCGAGATTACGATCGGCGGGGCAACACACAGAATGAAATTGCTGCCACTAGAGACGGACTCGGATAGGCAACATGTCAATGATCTCTACTCGAAGAAGTACCTGTCCGCCAGACTTGGCCGGCTCCTGAAGCCGAAAGGATTCACTCACTACGGGACGTTCCAGCTGGAGCCCGAATAAGACGGTAATTATGACTGCAAGTTTGCCTTCCTGGACTAAATCTCAGTGTAGCGCTCTTGTAGCTCCTAGGAAGGGGATCCTGACCTGTTGGTAAGGTACAGGCCTATGAGTATCATCGCGACACCGAGAAAGGATATTGGCTGGACATTCTCCGCCAGGAATAGCCATCCGAGAAACACTGCAACCATCGGAATCAGGAAGCTCGATAAAGCGAGAACCGTGACGTCTTCGTCTCTTATCAGGAATAGCCAAAGATACACGGTTATTCCGCTCCCGAAGATCCCGAGATACAGAACCATCATAAAATAGGATGGTGTCAAGGGTAACGAGAAGCCCTCCACGCCCAGAGCGAACGGTGCTACGATAGCAGCGCCGAGGGCTTGCTGAATCACGCTCGTAAAAACCGGGTCGACATCGCTCAAGCTCTTCTTGTAGTAAACGATAGCAACAGCCCAAAGGAAAGCCCCAAGCAACAACAGCACATCTCCGATACTTGGAGAGACTTGAATCGAACCCGCTCTTTCAACCGAGAGCACGACGACGCCGGAGAAGCCCACGAACGCCCCCAGAAACCTCACAGGCTTCGCTTCACTCTTCAAGAACAGAACACAGAGGCAGAACACGAACAGAGGCTGAGTGTAGGTTAGGATTGCACCTATCCCTGATGTCTCATAGACCAATCCCCAATACAATGGGATAATTGATGCAGTGTTGACTGCGGCCAACACCAGCAGTTTCGGGATTGCTGTCTTGTTGACCCGGATCTTTTTCCGTGCATAGACAAGGAGCGGCGACAGCACAAGAGCCGACAGCACAAATCTCTGAAGTGCAAAGTTCAACGGATCAACATAGGCAAGCGCGACTTTCATGACAGACCAGCCCGAACTCCAAACGAAGACCACGAATAGAAACAGAATCCAATTCCTAGAATGCTTCAAAAACGCATTGCCTTCTATGGTAGCCCTTCCTGGTCATCCTCACACAAGCACTGAGTGCCCTTGGCAAGTGCTTCCGTAACTAAGGCTTTTCGTCGAATCTTGAATCTCTTCAGATTGAGCATCTCGTGGAATCGAGTAAAAGTAGGACCCCTCGGATTACAGCTATAGTAGGAACAATTCCTTTTCGTGTCCATTAGAGCGTACTTCTGTTTCGTTGCAAGATTCCTACAAAGCATCCTGACAAAGGCCTTAGTGCACACGCGATGCCTGCGACAGCTCATTCGTAGAGAAGCTTATTCCCGTCTCCCACTAAGTAATCACAGAGAAGGTGGAGGTTATGCCGCTAGTTCTCAGCGAGACGGAAGGTCACCTTGGTATCATTACTCTGAACAACCCAGCCAAACGCAACTGCCTCAATGCCTCGCTCATTAATGAGCTGTTCAAGACATTGGACCAGTTTGAGGCATCTGATATTCGTGTGGTGATCTTGCGCGCCCCGCCGGGTGCAAAGGTTTGGTCGGCCGGCCACGACGTTAACGAGCTCCCTCAACCTGGTCGAGATCCGCTTCCTTATGCGTCCCCATTTGAGCGTCTCCTGCGTCGAGTGCAGGACTATCCTGGGCCGGTAATTGCCATGATCGAGGGGAGCGTTTGGGGCGGAGCGTGCGATCTGGCGCTTACCTGCGATATCCTGATCGGCTGTGAAACCGCATCTTTCACTGTAACTCCTGCAAAGATCGGGATTCCATACAACGCATCAGGCTTGATCCACTTCATCAACATCCTTGGACTCAACAAAGCGAAGGAGAAGTTCTTCACCGCCGAACCCATCATCGCCTCAGACGCGCTTAGCGCGGGCATCCTGAATCACCTCGTCCCAACCGCCGACCTAGAACACTTCACACGAGACTTGGCCGGCAAGATTCTGAGGAATGCTCCGCTGGCTGTTCGAGCCTTGAAGGAGCAATTCCGCTTGCTCTCGAAAGGTCATCCAATCGACGCTGAGACCGGTGAGGAGATCCAGGCAATACGTCGCCGCGTCTACGACAGCCAAGACTACGGAGAAGGCATTCGAGCCTTTCGCGAGAAACGATCACCCCATTTCCAAGGCAAATAACCGCTATGTCGCGAAAACCTTGCGCATTTCTGCGGCAGCCTCGCCGATAGCAACCCGACTCTGTCGCAGTTCAGCAATGTTGACAAAGTCATGTATCATGCCATCGTAACGAGCCACCTTTACAGGGACTCCGTACTCACGCAACCGAGCCGCGTAAGCTTCACCTTCATCCCTCAGCGGATCAAACTCCGCAGTCATCACGAAGGCTGGAGGCAGAGAGCTCAGATCTGCTGCACGTGATGGCGACGCGTACGGGTTCCTTCCATCCTCCTCGCCGCGCAAGTAGTGATTCCAAAACCATCTCATGTCGTCCTTTGAAAGCCAGTAGCCTTCTGCATTGTCGCTGTACGAAATGGTGTCAAATGCGTGATTCGTTGCCGGATATATGAGAAGCTGGAACACGATGGGCGGACCGTGCTTATCACGCGCCATGAGTGATACCGCTGCTGCTAGATTTCCTCCTGCACTGTCTCCTCCGACTGCGATCCGCTTCGGATCACCACTGAAACTAGTTGCGTTGTTTGCGGTCCATTTTGTTGCGGAGTATGCGTCTTCAACTGCTGCAGGGAATTTGTGTTCCGGAGCCAACCTATAGTCCACTGACACGACCACGCAATCTGCTGCGTTGGCAAGGGATCGGCATAGGGAATCTACGCTGTCGAGATCGCCTAAGACCCAACCGCCTCCGTGGAAGTATACAAGAACCGGGAGGACTTCGCCTTCTCGGGGAATATACACGCGTGCAGGAATTTGGGCCGACGTATCTGACATTCTCATGTTCTTTACGACTGCAACTGCTTCCGGCGGTGACGTCAATCTACGATTCACTTCTCGAGTGAGACGGCGCGCCTCAGCCGGCGTCAGTTTGCTCACCGGTGGACTGCCTTCGCGCACGAATCTCTCTATCAATGCTCGGGCTTGCTTGTCAACTGGCACAATCGAGCAACCTCCCTGCTGCTCCTGAGGGCGCCTAATGGTCATCCCACAAGAAAAAGAATCTTGAGCCAAAGGCCGATGCTAGACTTATGAAAGCCTGCGCTGAAAGCTTCCTGTGAAAGGTTTTGAGGCGCGCTAACAATGTGGCTCAAGTTATTGCTCGCGCAGTGGATGATGCTAGGTTAGGCATAGTCACAAACGTGCCCGGATTTGGGGGCTCACAGGTTCTTGCTGAGTACCTAAAGATCACTCGTTCAGTCCATCCGATTTCTCTTCATGAAGAGGTAGCCTATTCCATTGCGCATGGTGCAAGCCTTCTCGGACAGCGCTCTGCGACTCTAGTGAAAGCGCATGGATTTGCCAAGGCTGCAAACGCTGTGATCGATTCACTTTCGGCTGGAACGACCGCAGGCTTCGTTGTGATGGTATTTGACGACAAACTCGGAGAGCATTCGGACAGTGTCTTCGATCTCACTGCCCTTCTACGCGGACTCGGCACGCCATACCGAGTATTGCAGCCGCGCCACGCATACTTGGACGTCTTGGATGCGTTCAGGCGATCTGAGGAGCTGAGATTACCTATCGTCTTGGTAGTGGATGCAGACGATCTTGACCAAGCAGCGGAATACTCACCTGTCCGGAAGAGAGCCCCCTCACCAGCCTACCGGAGAGATGTGTCTCAGCATGTGGTTTGCCCTCAGCTGGCCCAATACCAGCAACGAGTGTTGGAGACCAAACTGTCGGAGCAAGATTGGCGACTGATCAAGAAGCCAACTCTCCCTAGGATCCCCGATGATCTTCCGGAGGCGTTCCAACCGACTGCACGATCATACATGCCCCTCTTCGAAGTCTTCAGAAGACTACGCGGCAGAATCGTAACCGGAGACACGGGCATCTCGATGCTCTTCGCGTTTCCACCGTACGACTGTATTGATGTCGGAACATACATGGGTGGCAGCATTCCGCTCGCTATCGGCGCCTACATGGCCGGCTATCATGACGTGTGGGCTCTGACTGGAGACTTCTCATTCGTCGCCGCAGGCCACCTCGGCCTAGTGGAGGCAGCCAATCGCGGAACTCCGTTGAAAGTCTTAGTCTTTGCTGACGGAAAAGCAGCGGCGACTGGCGGCCAACCAGTGCAAGACCGCGTGCTCGACTGCGTTCTGAGAGGATACCAGCCCTACGTGCGACGCATCAGCAACCCTCAAGACAAGGCAGAGGTTGAGGCGATTCTCAAAGAGGCAACGCACACACGCGAGATGCGCATCGTCTTGGCAGACTACCGCGAACGATAGATTGCATGCATCGGAAGGCTCGTGGAGTCTTGTTTGACGGCGAATCTCAAAGCGCGAAAGAACCGTGCCAAAGTCTAGACGGGTATCTTGGTTCCAGGATTCAGCACGTTGTTCGGATCGAAGAGTCTCTTTATCGCGACCATGAGCGCGATCTCTTCCTTCGCAAGGCACAATTGAAGTGTGTCTGTTCTGATCTTTCCTATACCGTGCTCGCCCGTGATTACTCCTTTGGCGTCAATGGCGATATTGTATATCTCGTTCCTCAGCCCCACCATGTCGTCTAGGGTATCGCCTTCTCTCTCCATCAGGTGAATATGCAGATTACCGTCAGCCGCGTGTCCGAAAACCGGAAGAAAGAGCTTGTCTCGTTTCGCGATCCTCTCTATGGAGTCTATCACGGTCACTAATTCGGAGACGGGGACGGATATGTCTAGAATGTCGAGCGTTTTGGCTTTCAGGGCGTAGAAGACGTTGCTTCTTATCCTCAGGATCTTGTCTTGATCTCTTTGTGACTCTACGTAGAATGGCTCGAGGCCCCCATTTTCTCGGCATATCTCACGTATTCTCACGCTTTGTGGAATTACCTGATCTCTGCTCGCTTCAGCTATTATTATGATGAGATAATAGTTGCCGACAGTTACAGGCCATTTCTCGCCGAGATGTTTCGCGGTAATCTCAAGGACATCTTTTTCCACATACTCTATCGCGAGCGGTGTGCCCACATCTCGTAGTATCTTCTGCACAGAGGACATCGCGTCGTTTCGGCTATCGTAGGGTAGGACCATGCTCGCTGTTGCCGCAGGTTTTGGATACAGTCGAAGAGTCACTTTGGTTATCACTGCTAACGTTCCTTCGCTTCCGGTTATGAGCTGCATTAGGTCGTAGCCGACGTTGTTCTTGTAGAGCCTTCCACCAAGGTTCAGCACCTTTCCTGTAGGAGTTACGATTTCCAGAGCTTTGACTTGACTCCGCATTACGCCGTACTTCACTGCTCTTGATCCTCCTGCATTTGTGGCCACAAGTCCTCCGAACTGCGCGTTCTCGTCGCCAGGATGAGGTGGAAAGAATAGGCCGGCCTCGCCGGCTGCATTTGCGAGCATTCCAAGTGTCACTCCTGCCTCTCCGATGGCCATCATGTTGTCCTTGTCGATCTCGATTTTGTTCATTCTCTCGAAGGAGAGGATTATGCCGTCTCGGGTCGGGACGGCTCCGCCCACGAAGCCTGTTCCTCCACCTCTAGGGAAGACAGCGATGCTATGCCTGTTCGCAAGTTGGAGCACGGCAGAAACTTGCTGCGCATCTGCTGGCCTTACCAAGACGAGGTCATTCGCCGGCTTAGGTCTGATCGCTGCGGAGGTCTCATCAGCAAGAAAGTTCTGCAATTGCGCGCGGTCGGTTATGACGTGGGCTTTCCCCACGATGTTTTCTAAGCCGTCCACTATGGATCTGTCCACGCTCTCACCCAGCTTGAGTCAACCCATCCTCTCTAGTAGCTCGGCGTATTCATACTCCTTGGTTCAGAAGCTCGTGCATAAATCCCTGTTTGCAACCTCACAGCCTACTAGATGAAGTGGAATCCAAGATGAGCCATTCGGATTTGGAGAAACTCTTCGACGAAAAGAACAGAGTTTCGAGGCTTTCACAAATCAGAGAGATCGTTTTCGGCGCAGAAGACGGACTTCTTGTACCATTAGGCGTCGTTTCCGGAGTCGCCGGAGCCACAACCAACAACTTCTACGTGCTGATAGCTGGACTCGCAGAAGCTTTTGCCGGATCCATATCGATGGGCGCTGGCGCATATTTGTCATCGAAGGCGGAACGCGAGGTCCAAGAATGGGCGATCACCAAGGAAATGAATGAAGTAGAGACGGTTCCAGATGAAGAGAAGAAGGAGATTGCTGTACTCTTCGAGAGTGAAGGACTCTCGCCTGTCGACAGTTCCAAGGTAGCCGACCTGATCACCACTTCGAAGAAGTCCTGGATCAGAACCATGGTAGAGAAAGAACTCGGGCTGTCCAACGAGCCTATTCATAGCGGACGCAGAGACGCACTGGTCATGGCCCTCTCTTATCTCGGCGGATCGCTTTTCCCGATAGGTCCGTATCTCCTATTACCTCTACATACGGCACTCCTCTTTTCAGTAGGCCTGACACTGGCGGCGCTATTCGGGCTGGGAGTCTACAAATCCAGACTTGCACATGGAAAGATGCTGAAAGGAGGATTGGAGGTCATGGTTATCGGCGCGTTCTCCGGCGGAGCCGGATATGTCTTAGGTAGTCTGATGCCGATCCTTCTGCGCATGATAGGAATCAGAATCAACTGAGGAAACCATCCTCTTGACAAGTTCCAAATGCTTCCCGCAAAGAAGAACACGCTATACACTCCCTCGTGCATTGGGTCTTGTGCGGTGCGCATGCGGTGAAATGAATGGTTGATGTGAGGAAACTCATTGAATACAACATGGAAGTGAGACATAGATACTTTGACTCACTTGCGAAGCTCCCATGGGAAGAACTGACGAAGAATCGTGAAGCCAGCTTCCACTCCCTCCGCAACATATTCATCCACACTCTCGGCGCAGTAGACCACTGGCTGGATTTCCTGCTGAACGAGAAACTTCGAACGAAACGAGCGTTCGATGACTACAAAACTACTGAAGATATCGGCAAGTACATGGCACATGTGGAGGCGCGCATGCGAACATACACGGCCTCACTGACCCCCGAAGGACTTCTGAAGGAATATGATGTCACCAACGACTTGGGCGAAGTGGTTCGTGTCACTGCTGAAGACGTTCTGATCCATGTCTTCGAAGAGGAAGTCCATCACCGGGGAGAACTCATCGCTCTCCTGTGGCAGATGGAAATCGAACCACCATTGATGGGCTGGAAGTACCTCTAGATACGCGCTCTTCATGAACTGCGAGATCGCAGAAGTATAACCAACACGCCTCCGGCGAGAAAAGTTCTCCTTTCCAGCAGATCGAACCTTGCCTCAAGCATTTCGAGAAGCCTACCCGTCGTTGGCAGGTTCTGGTAGGTCGGCGCTATCATTCGCCACGGGTTACCTTCCAGTCTTCCTGAGATCCGGATCTTCGCAACCAGAGGCACAATGAATCTCACATAAATCGTCGCGAAGAATCTCTTGACTGTGTTGTCTGGCTTCCCCAACTCAACGATCGCTAAGCGTCCTTTGCTCTTGATAGATCTCGCATACTCACCGATTGCCTGCTCGAGATTAGTTGAATCACGTAGCGCGTATGCTGATACGACCGCGTCGAGTGAGTTTGGTCTGAATGGAAGTTCTTCAAAACAAGCACGAACGAAATGGAGCCTGTCACGGTAGTTCTTCGTCCTCTCCTTGAAGCTTCTTAGAAGCTGGCTCGAATAGTCGAGAGCTACAACATCCGAGTGTGGATGCTGCTGTAGAAGAATCATGCTCATGCTGCCCGGCCCCACACCTGAGTCGAGAACCAGTTTCGGATTATCTTCCATGAGTCTCTGCGCAGCGTACGCTCTGGCCTTGCCGGCACGTCTGAGGCTGATGATCTCATTGACCTCATCATAGAGCGGCGCTGTCTCTTCGATGGACGAGATCACGCTATGCCAAAGGGACTTGTCCATGCAATATCATCCCGACGCATATTGGATGTACGGCTGCGAATCCTGCACACGACATTTGGCACTCAGGTTGGCGTATGATGTTAGGTCGCTAGCGCCAGTGCCAACTTGTACAGTCGCTCGTCTATGGGTTTCTCGACTGTCGACGCATATTCGAGGTCAACCGGGACTATGCGACCGTTCTGGATTCCTGTCATATGCTTCTTCTTGCCGTCGAGTAGGAACTGGATGCTTGCTGCACCCATCTCGCATGCGACGAGCCTGCTCTGAGCCGTCGGGTGTCCTCCCCTCTGCACATGCCCGAGCCGCGTGAGCCTAACTTCGAATACGGTCTTTTCCCTTATCGCCTGAGCGACCTCTGCGGAGTCCCCAGCGCCTTCAGCCATGACTATTATTGCGGATTTCTTGCCGTGACGATTACTCTCGACAAGCGACTGGCACACTTTGTCGATATCATACTTGATCTCGGGTACGAGTATCACCTCGGCGCCCGCGCCTATACCGACCTCTAAAGCTACGAAGCCTCGGTTCCGACCCATGACTTCGACGACGAAAACCCTCTCGTGAGATGTTGCTGTGTCTCGTATCTTGTCAAGGGCCTCGAGGCCGGTGTTCACGGCTGTGTCGAAACCGATAGTGGTATCCGTGCCGACGAGATCGTTGTCGATCGTTGCAGGAATGCCGACAATGGGGATGCCGCATACTTCATGAAGCTGGCAAGCCGCCCTCATCGAACCATTACCTCCAAGCACTACCAAGCCGTCCAGTCGATTTTGTTTCAGCACTTTCACTGCCTGCGACATTCCTTCCGGGGTCTTCATCTCATCAGCCCTAGCTGTCTTGAGCAAAGTGCCGCCAAGATGAATTATGCCGCCGACCGTTCTCGCGTCCAAAAGCCGGGATTCGTTGGCGAGGATTCCTGCATATCCCCTTTCAAAACCGATTACTCGTAGACCGTTTGCGACAGCTGTTCTCACAGCCGCTCTAAGCGCAGCGTTCATTCCCGGAGCGTCTCCGCCGGTCGTTGCGATCCCAATTGTGTCCAAAGCCATCCGCCCGCACAGGTTTGAAGTGTTATCTGCGTCGCTGTCTACTAAGTGCAACTCAACCTTTTTCTGTTGAGAAGATCAGGAGGGCACGCGAGACAACAGCCATGCCGGAATCCCTGCTGAAGAAGCTCCTTGAAAATGCGGTCAGAATCGAAGAGCAGTCCTACGTTCTCTATGCGAAGGCGTACGAGAAGGTGACGCTGCATTCCGCTAAGGTTCTACTCAAAGAACTCGCGCAGGCTGAGGCCGGTCATAAGGAGAAACTCTTAGCGATAATGCAAGGCAAAGCGGACATCTCAAAACTAGGCTCGCCCACAGGACGAATCGAGGACCTCAAGATAGTGGACTTCAAGGAGAAGACTGCGCTCTCAGAGGATGCAGACTACCCGACACTGTTGTTGTTCGCTGCCCAACGAGAGAAAGACACGTATGAGCACTACCGGTCGTTGGCTGCTGGACCTTTCGCCCGCTATTTTCCGACCGCTGGCCAACTCTTCTCCAAACTCGCGGAAGAAGAACTGATTCACAAGAACAGACTCGAACGAGAATACGACCAGCACGTGTTGAAGGAAGACTGACTGCCAAACACGGTTGAATGGGCAGTGAACGCGAAGGGTCGAAAGGGCTCGTTCTCGTCTCAATCAGCAACCACAAAACAGTAGAAGACTGCAAAGGCATTTATCAGTCCGGAAGGAAAAACCTCTGAATGTAGTGGATTCACGGAGCTTGTGACAAGTCCCTTGTCTGATCTGACAGGCTTCTATCTTGCAAGATTCCTCTCAGCATTTGGCATCTACGGACACGGCATACTTCTTGGGCTCGTCCTTGGAATTCCGTGGCTTATCGTAGCCTCGGAGTGCTTGTGGATCACGAGACATGACGCATGCTACAAGCAATTGGCGTCCAAGTGGACGAAGATACTAGCGATCATTTTCGGTACAGGCGCGGCCTCGGGAACGCTGATGGAGTTCGGGCTCTTCACCGTCTGGCCTGAGTTCATCAGACTTGGAGGCCAATACCTGTTCTACCCATTCTTCCTAGAGGTCTTCGCATTCCTATCAGAAGTCACTCTGATCGTGCTGTACTGGGTATCGTGGGATAAGCTCGCAGGAACTTGGACGCACGTCGCAATCGGCGTCGGGTTAGCACTTGGCTCGAACATTTCCGGATTCCTCATCACAAGCGTGAATGTCTTCATGCAATACCCGATGATTGGCGCATCTGTCGTGAATGGCCAGTTGCAGGTGGACGTTGTTCGAGCTTTCCTGAATGAAGCATCCGCGATCACTGGCGCGCATGCCGTGCTTGGCGGATGGGTTTACTCATTTGGGCTGGTAATGGCAATGTACGCATACAGACTACTCCGAGCCAAGGGCGACGAACAGACGAACTGGGCAGCTTTCAAGCTGACAAGCTTGGCCTTTTCAATTCCAATTCCGGTTCTTGCTTTCCTTGGCGACCAGCAGGGCAAGCTGCTCGCAAAATATACTCCAGCAACATTAGCTGCCTTGGAGGGCGCATACAATACGATTCCTTCTGGGTTCCCGAATTTGCTGGCGTACGGTGACTGGGACAGACCGATCAAAGGTCTCATCGAGTATCCGGTGGATTTCCAGCATCCGTTGCTCTACCTTCAATGGTACTCGAAGATCGGCCTCGCCGTGATCATGGGCCTGATCGCGTTATTCATCGCGTTGAAAGTAATCAGAGGCAAGAGAATCTCGAGGACTTGGCTTTCGCTATCCATACTCGCCGCCTTCTTTGGGATAGTCGTCAACATTCTTGGTTGGTACGTCAAAGAGGTAGGGAGACAACCTTGGGTTATCTACGGCCTGGTCAAAGTCACCGATATCCTGTCGCCCACTTTCACAATAACTCCCATTGCCGTTGCAGCGGTGGCGGGAATGCTCGTCCTAGCGATTCTCGGAATATCCTACACCGTCTACACGATAGCCCTGAAGGAGTGAGAACAGGATGACGCCGCTAGACTCCGCATTGACCCTGTTTGCATTCACAATGTTCACCCACGTTCTCGGCGCGAGCCTCGTACTCGGCTTCTCGTGGCTTGCATTCGGGCTTGAATTGGCCGGTCGAAGACGGAACGAGAGAACCTACGTTGACTCAAGCAAGGCGATCTCGAAGGCAATTGTACTGATCTACGCCACAATAGGCTCGCTCGGGACTGCAATAACGGTTGAACTGTTTGCGCTCTGGCCAGACTTCACGAAGACTCTCGGCACATTGCTTTGGTGGCCATTCGCATTCGTAGCGACGAGCATCATTGCGAACTTCCTCATGATTGCTATCTATTGGTACACCTTCGACAGAATCGGAACGAGCTTACACTTGGCTGTAGGTTTCTTCATGGCCTTGACTTCTTCACTGATCCCCCTAAACTTCAGGACCATGATCGCATTCACAAATCAAACGGTTGGGTTGTCCGAGAACGCAGTTGAACCAATCCTGCTATACGCGAACCCGAGCTTACCGCCGCTATACGCTCACACGATCTTTGCATCCCTCTCAACCGGAGGATTCGTCATATGTGCGGCCGCGGCACTGGGAATCTACATGAAACGTGGAAGCGCCGCGGTCAACAGCAGCCTCTTCAGACAAGGAGTAACCGTGGGAGTTGGATTCCTTGTACCTCAGGCTCTAGCAGGCGCATGGTATCTCTGGACTCTAGGACAGAACGTGCCTAGAATGTTCGCAGCCGTCACAGGCCTATACATACAGTACTCGGGCGTTGCTGATACCCAACTATTCCTGCCTAACGTCTTCGCCCTGAAGTTGACCTTCGTCGGCTACCTTATCCTCGCCGGCATGTGGTTGAGGAGCACAAGCGAGCGACGGACCCCATCAAAGCTCGGCATTGCGGTGGCAGCGACTGTAGGCCTTCTTGCGTCCGGCATCATACTGATCGGCGAAACGATGCAGGAGTACAGCCACCTCCCATATCTCATCATTGACCGTTTCAAGGCGTCAGACCTCCTGAACGCCGGATTCCCATTTTCCGCAGTCGGCATCTTCATAGTTGGATTCGGAGTATTCTTCGGACTCCTCCTCACGATCCTGTATGTGGCGTACGTGAAGGAGTAGAACAATCGCCGCTGCACACATTCTGCGTCTTGCTATGTGTTTCGTCGCAGATGCATGATCGAGCTCTCAGGTAATCTTTCAGGATCTCAAGTCCGTCTGCGTCTATGACGTGGTAGATTGTGTCTCCCGTTGCAAAATCTCTCACGACGCGAGCAGAGTATTCCCCTTTTCCGGGAACGTGCGTGTGTTTGGCGACGACGAACATGACTCCGTCCCAGATCATCTCAGCTAGGCTTCGAGGAAGCATCGACGCCCATGAGCCTCGCTTCGCCACAATGTAGCCCAAGCGCTCGGAAGCTTTCCTAAGCCGATCGAGACTCACGGGTTCTTTCAGCACTATCCAGAGTTCCTTTTCTGATGGAAAGTGTACTATGTCGACGTCCTTCACTCCGGACATTGGCCTGAGCGCTGTGGCGACGGATTCGGGATCATTGATCATGAACGTGCGAGAGAGCCGTTCGGAAGAAAAAGATTTCCAATCACAGCTCGGTCGAGTAACGCCAAATAGTAATTAGTACGCCTCGGGCTTCACTATTCCTAGTAAGGATCTGCACCTAATGTCTGAGCAGAAAGTCGTGCCGTACGGTTCTTGGAAGTCTCCGATCACGTCAGAGCTCGCTGCTTCTGCGACCCAGCTTACCGAGGTGGGCTTTGCCGCGGGCGAGGTCTACTGGAGGGAACTGCGTCCAGAAGAGAAAGGACGCTTCGGAATCATGAAGCAGGGGGCGGATGGTCGGATTGTGGACCTTACGCCTGCTCCGTTCAATGCTCGGACCACTGTGCACGAGTACGGAGGGGGCAGCTTCGTCGTCGCCGATGATGCTGTTTATTTCTCGAACTTTTCCGACCAGCGCATCTACATGCTGAAACCCGGAGCGGAACCTCGACCAGTCACTCCAGAAATCAATATGCGGTATGCAGATGGGGTGATGGATCGACATCGAGGTCGGATGATCTGTATCCGAGAAGATCACAGGCTCTCCGATCAGAAAGCGGTGAACACCGTAGCGAGTCTTAGCCTTGATGGGAAAGACAGCGGTAGAGTGCTTGTTTCTGGAAATGACTTCTACTCGTCGCCTCGTCTGAGTCCTGACGGCTCGCATCTTGCATGGATCACTTGGAACCACCCCAACATGCCCTGGGACGGCACGGAACTTTGGGTGGCCGAACTGAACGCGAATGGTTCCCTCGGCCGAACTCAGCTAGTCGCCGGTGGCCTCAACGAATCCATCTTCCAGCCCGAATGGTCGCCTGACGGGATACTGCATTTTGTCTCGGACCGGACGGGCTGGTGGAACCTCTACCGATGGCGCGGAAACCGAATTGAACCGCTGCATGAAATGCACGCAGACTTTGGCAGGCCGCATTGGGTGTTTGGACTGTCCACGTACGCTTGGGCGTCACCAGAGCGAATCATTTGTACCTACGCGACCAAAGGGACATGGAATCTGGCAGAACTAAACACGACGACTCTTCAGTTTAGACCGATCGAGAACCCTTACAGCGACATATGGTATCTCGGAGCCGGGGGCGGACGCGCGGTTTTCTTGGCAGGGGGTCCAACGACATCTGAAGCCATAGTTCAATACGATTTCGCAACGGGGAAGTTCAGTGTCGTCTATCGTTCTCGGTCTGCAACAATCGACGCGGGATACATGTCGGCGCCGCAGACGATAGAGTTCCCCACGACAAACAATCTGAAAGCGTACGCGTTTTTCTACGCGCCGAGGAACCGAGACTTCACGGCGCCTCAGGGCGAACGTCCGCCCTTGATGGTCATCTCTCACGGAGGTCCCACGGGAGCAACAGGCACAACGCTGAGCCTAGCGGTTCAGTTCTGGACGACGCGGGGCTTCGCGGTGGTGGATGTGAACTACGGTGGCAGCACCGGATACGGCCGCGAGTATCGGCAGCGCTTGTATGGACAATGGGGCGTGGTAGACGTTGACGATTGCGTCAATGCCGCGAAATACTTAGTCAAGGCTGGATTGGTTGACGCCAACCGGCTTGCGATTCGAGGAGGAAGCGCTGGTGGCTACACAACGCTATGCGCTCTGACCTTCCGGGACACCTTCAAGGCCGGCGCCAGCTACTACGGCGTCTGCGACCTAGAGGTCCTTGACAAGGAGACCCACAAGTTCGAATCACACTACAATGTGAAACTCATAGGTCCCTATCCGGAGCGACGCGACCTGTACCTGGAACGATCGCCGATACACTTCGCCGACCGCATCTCCTGTCCAATGATAATCTTCCAAGGACTTGAAGACAAGATCGTTACACCAAACCAAGCAGAATTGATGGTGAAAGCACTACAGGCGAAAGGATTGCCATACGCGTATCTCACGTTCGCGGGCGAACAGCACGGTTTCAGACGAAAAGAAAACATCAAGCGCGCCCGCGACGCCGAGCTATACTTCTACTCGAAGATATTCGGCTTCAAACTCGCAGAGCACATCGAGCCGGTTAAGATCGAGAACCTGAAGGAATGAACCGCATCTACTAGGAGAGAGCTACTTGCTGAGTCGGATCAACAAGAATCCGATGAGTACCAAGACGCTCCCCCGGAATAGGGTATCCCAAGCGAGGTTGAAGGGCCCGAACCGCCAGTAGGCTGCCCCGTACGCGTTTCCTAGGTAGACTCCACCGAATGTACAGACCAAGCCTCCAAGATACTTCGCAATCCTTGACAGAGCGCGCGTCATGATCGCATCACTCATGCGACACATGGTCCGTCCTTTTAGCTTCGCTCGTCCGACTCCCAAGGCGACGGTTTGGATATCGAGCGACGTTCCACGCTGCGACGAAACACACCTTCAAGAAGACTCTCACAACATTCATTCCGTCATGTTACGAAGTAGGTGTCCGTGAAAGAGCAGGAGCGTAGCCTACTGGCTCTCCGTGCAGCTCCATGGCGAATGAACTTTCATGCGCGAATGAAATGACGGGTGGTTCGGATGGCGAATATCCACGTTCTTGGCATTTCGGGCAGCTTGCGCAAAGGCTCTTACAACACGAGACTGTTGACCGCTGCCTCAGAGTTGCTACCAGAAGGCATGACTCTGGAGACCTTCGACCTCTCGCCTATTCCGCTCTACAACGATGATGTACGCGTCGTCGGATTCCCGAAACCAGTTCAGCAATTCCGAGAAGGCATCGTCGCGGCAGATGCGCTGTTGATCGCCACGCCTGAATACAACTTCTCGATTCCGGGAGTCCTGAAGAACGCCATCGACTGGGCCTCGCGTCCACCGGATCCGCCTCTGAATGGAAAGCCAGTAGCGATCATGGGCGCGAGCACAGGCAATTTCGGCACGGTGCGGGCACAGATGCATCTAAGGCAGGTCTGCGTCTTCTGCAACATGTTCCCTCTCAACAAGCCTGAAGTGCTGTTGATGCGTGCTCGGGAGAAGTTTGACGCAAATGGGCGGCTGATAGACGAGACCGCACGCGGGTTCATCCGAGATCTTCTTCTGGCCCTGGTTGATTGGACCAGACGTTTACAGCAAAGACCTCCAGTCGCATGAGCGGCTCTCCAACAGCACGCGAGAGGCGACATCCCAGTTACGATGCCGCTATCCACGCTTCTCCCGAAGCGTTACGGTCCGTGAGTTCCCCTTGTGAAGACTGTGAGTTATTGACGCGAGCGTAAGGTCCGAAATGTCAACCTTAATCGCTTAATAGCCTCAAGATCTCTCCTTTCCGCGGGTTTTGGGTGTATGAATTACCGTCAGCTTGGCAGGACTGACATGCGTGTCTCCGAGGTCAGCTTTGGCGCTTGGGCAATCGGCGGCAGCTGGGGACCTGTCAAAGATGAGGAGTCCTACGCAGCGCTGAATCGTGCCGTCGACCTCGGAGTGAATTTCATTGACACGGCCGACGTTTACGGCGACGGACGAAGCGAGCAACTGATCGCAAGGCTGCTCAACGAGCGCAAGGAAGAGATCTTCGTTGCCACAAAAGCCGGCAGAAGACTCTCACCTCACACCGCCGACGGATATAACCGAACCAACCTTGAGGCTTTTGTGGATCGAAGTCTCAGAAACTTGGGCGTAGACTGCATTGACTTGCTGCAGTTGCACTGCCCGCCCACCGAGGTCTACCATCGACCTGAAGTTTTCAAGGCGCTTGATGAACTGAAACACAAAGGCAAGATACGATACTATGGAGTTAGTGTCGAGAAGGTCGCCGAGGCGCTCAAGGCCACAGAATACGCGGACCTCCAGAGCGTGCAAATCATCTTCAACATGTTCCGATTGAAGCCCGCCACAGAATTCTTTCCCACAGCAAAGGAGCGGAAAGTTGGAGTAATAGTCCGTGTTCCATTGGCAAGCGGTCTCCTTGCAGGCAAGATAACCGCGCAAACGAAGTTTCCAGAGGACGATCACCGAAACTTCAACCGCCAGGGCCAAGCGTTCGACGTGGGAGAAACATTCTCAGGCGTCAATTTGGAGACGGGACTGAAAGCAGTCGAGGAGCTGAAAACCATCGTCCCGCAAGGCGCAACGCTCGCTCAGATCGCGCTACGCTGGATCCTCATGTTCGATTCGGTCACGTGCGCGATCCCCGGAGCAAAGCGACCTGGACAAGTCGATGAGAATGTGAAGGCTGCCGTTCTCCCACCGCTGAGCACCGAGACTATGAGCAAGGTTCAAACAATCTACGATCGACTGATACGACCTGAGGTACATGCCCGCTACTAACGATTGCCCATAGCAAAACGGGTGAATATCACCGTCAAACTGGAACGGCGAACTTCAGTTTCTTCTCACGTCTTCCAGCCACTTGTTAAGCGCGTCGATGAAATGGCTCCTCCAAGCGTTGTCGTCAGGAGTCCATGAAGCCTTGCGGACCTGTACGAAATTCACTCGCTCCTGAACGCTCTGGTGGACTATTTCGTCAAGAGATTCGACAGCGAGTTTCGTGTCGCTGACACCGTCCCAGCTTTCATTGATCGGAAATCCTACACGGGCGAGCGGGCGATCCCACGTGGCGTCGATAACCACCCATTTGTTTTCGATTCTCGCCTTACATGCCAAGTGATAGTCAACAGGGACAACTTCCGCCAACTTCCTCAGTTCCGGAAGATACGCCACAGACTCGGCGTTCCACGAAAATGGATAGGTCACGTATTTGATCGGAACCTGGAGCATCTCGAACATGCGGCCCAGAAGGAAGTGTTTCGGCGTGCAAGAACCCTTCATCCCCTTCAGGACCCCCTGCGGCCCGTCCACAGGGTTGCTGATCTCAGGAATCACAGCATAGGGAATGTCACGTATGTGGTCAAAGATACTGACCCGGGCATTCCTACCGCTTAGGTCCTTGGTCCATTCCGCAAACGTTTTCTGAACGATATCCGACGCCACGGCCTACCGTCACACTCCAGCCGGTTCGCAGTGTATCCCTATTAGCATATTTGATGAAGAGACCAAAGAATAGGCCATCGTCGGTTGTCTCTTGTGATGCTTCGAGGAGGAGAGCAGAATGTCGGTCTATGGAGGCGTTGAAGCCGGCGGGACAAGATTCGTATGCGCAATAGGTTACAGCCCTGGTAGCCTCGAGGCTGAAACATCATTCGCCACCACAACACCTCAAGAGACCATCGACCGGACAATGGCCTTCTTCCAACAATATCGAGGGAGAGAACCGCTGTCGGCGGTCGGCGTTGGCTCCTTTGGACCTGTCGACTTGAATCCCAAGTCGCCGAAGTTCGGCTACATCACTGCCACACCGAAACCAGGCTGGGCTAACACAGAATTCCTCGGGCGGATCAATCGAGCCTTGCATGTGCCGGTCGGGTTTGACACCGACGTGAACGCCGCAGCCCTAGGCGAAGCAACATGGGGAGCGGCCAAGGGGCTGGAAACTTTCGTGTACCTAACCGTCGGCACAGGCATCGGTGGAGGAGGAATGGTCAACGGCCAACTGTTACATGGGCTTCTACACGCGGAGATGGGTCACCTCCGAGTCCCACATGACTTGACCAAGGATCCCTACCCGGGCGCGTGTCCATTCCACGGCGATTGCCTCGAAGGCTTAGCGGCAGGACCGGCGTTGCTTGGACGATGGGGTCGTCGCGCTGAGGAACTGCCTCCCGATCATGCGGCGTGGAGATTGGAGGCACACTATCTCGCCTTGGGGCTGGCGAACTTGATTTGCACGCTTTCGCCGCAGCGAATCATTCTAGGCGGCGGGGTCATGCAGCAGACCGGACTCTTTCAGATGGTACGACATAACGTTCAGCAACTATTGAACGGGTACATACAAGTACCGGCGATTCTGGAGCAAATCGACCAGTATATTGTCCCGGCAGCCTTAGGCGGTCGGGCCGGAGTCTTAGGTGCGATAGCGTTGGCTAGGAAAATGGTCCGCTGAGTCCCAATTGGCATGACATGTCTTCGCTGCTTTTCGCCAGATTGGCATGTACACCGCATGTGCGCGGGGTACCATGGGAAACGGGCTGGTCCGGCTGACGATTACCACGTTGATGTGGGCTACAAACCGAAGACCTACTCGCCCTTGATGCAAGACTAGGGTTAGTTGCTCTGGTGGTTTGCACGTGACGATGCTTACGGGTGGCATAATAATGTTCTTATTGTGGTACACCATTGTACCGTACTCAGTCACCGATGCAGGAGGGAAAAAGAAACAATGAATGGCGACTCGAAGAAGGATATCGCCCTTAGCGCACTCGCACTCGGCGTGGGAGTAGCCCTAGGCGCAGTCATAGGCAACGACGCAACCAGAAAGTCTCTCGTTGACAAAGGCAAGAGCTGGATCAACGAGTACAAGCAGACCTAAACCAAACACCACAACAAACCAACACCCACCCTTTCCTTTTTTTCTTGTATCTAATCATCAGGCGGCGAGGACGCTGCCTCTTCCTGTCACCTTTCTCTTGCAGGCTTGCTTCCTGCTAGGATTGAGCTGCTGTGTCAATCCCCACGCGGATGATGTGAACTATGCCCGGAGCCTAAGCGTGTTGTACGAGAGCAACGCGACGTAGCCTAGCGCCGTGAAGACAGTAAACCATTCGAGCACTGGCGTGTTACTGGCGACGACGAAGAGCAGGTTGATCAGCGCCACTATGAAGCCATAGTACGCGATCGGTCTCAGGAATTTCGGGTGTGTCATCAGCGAAACGTTCGCCAAGACCAGGACGATGAGGTTGAAGGCGAAGAAGACGTCTGACCAGAACACGTGTTGTGCAACGGAGTCTTCCGAGAAGACGCCGATCATGATCAATGCGAACCCCGAGAAGAGCCCAGCCGCTTGCGTGACCATTATCATGACCTTTCGAAGCCTCTCGTTCGTGTACCACTTGTACAGTCCGGCAAAGAACGGCATCAACGCCAAGCCCGTAAGGATGCAACCGACATTGTAGAATATGGCGCCACGTGGGCTGAAACTTGAGTTGCCCAGGTCGCTCAACCAGTTGTCGATGGGACTGAATGCGGTCGGAAACAAAGCGATCGAGGTAAACGTGAAGACGCAGTAGAAGATGATGACCGCGACGCCTGCAACTGAAAGTATGGGCCACGTAACATTCCTTGACAACCTTGACTCCCCCAACCAACTAACGTGCATGTCAGGGAAGATAGCTCTATCCGAAACCAGATTCCCGTGTACGTGAGCCCACGCTGTGCTATTTCACGACGACGACCCTGATGGGATTTCCAATTCTCTCTTCAAGAATCTTGAGTCCAGTGTTCACTTCATCCAGGGGCACTCGATGTGTGATTGATGCTGAGAGATCCATCATCCCGGATCCGACGATGTCAATCAGTTGGACTAGTTCGGATCTGAGATGGTCGTTTACGCCTATGAGTTCCATCTCTTTGCCAATGATACTCTTGTATGGAGATATCCTGATGTCATGTTGACCTATACCGACAAGCACCATTCTCCCACCTTTCCCAACGCAACGGATCTCCTGTTCCACAACTTTCGCGGCACCCACAAAGTCCAGCACAAGGTCGGCAAGCTTCCCTTCCGTCATCGATTCTATCCGTTGAGCCGGATCCTCAACCGCAGCATTCACGAGCTCGTCGGCTCCGAGCTTCCTTGCTAGCTTCAGCTTCTCCTCAGACGTGTCGACGGCAACGACCTTCCCTGCATTGAATATCTTAGCAAGTTGTATCGCTTGTGCGCCAAGCCCGCCCACACCATAGACTACAACAGTGTCTCCCGCACGGATTCTGCCTCGCTTCAGGGCGTGATAGGTTGTTGAGACTGCGCATCCAAGTATGCATGCTTGCTCAAATGGAAGGGCGCCGGGCAGTTTCAAGACGTTGGATGCTGGAACCGCTATGTATTCCGCAAATCCCCCATCAACGTCCTTTCCTATCATCTGATATTCCTCACAGAAGTTCTCTCGGTCAGCTTTACAGTATGAGCAGTTTCCACAACTTCTTATGTAGTGTACACATACTCGGTCGCCTTCCTCTATTCCCTTCACGCGTTCTCCTGTCTTAGATACGAGTCCGGCGATCTCATGTCCCAGGATTAGCGGCAGTTTGCTGACCGGGCTCACGCCGTCGCGATAGTTCAAGTCCGAATGGCATATGCCGCTGGCCTTGATGTCGACTAGCACATCATTCGATCCAACTTCTGGTACTTCTACACTGTCTATCTTCAGCTTCTCTCCTACCCGATGCATCCTAGCGGCCTTCATTCGTTCCCCCATTCCCCAGCCACAACCGACGCCAGAAATCATACGCAGAGGTTACTTAGAACCGACGGTCACTTTGTGTTCCACTCGTGGTGCGTGGACTGTATTTTGGGCCGCTTTTCTGTGATACCTTTCAGTATTACCTTTCGGTGGTTCTGAACGAGACGTACCAATAGAAAGTCTGAAATCCTCACACAAGCGGATTAATCAGTGGCTTTCTGCGATTCACTGACTGCCTGTTTGGAGCACGCTGCTTTCTCTGCATACAGGAGCGACGGGAACGTGATGACGAATCCCCATGAGCAAGAGAGGTGATAGGACCAGTGGGTTTGAGGATTACAACTTTCAATATTGAGTGGATGAACGACCTTTTCTATCCTGACGAGCCGCCCTTCAAGACCTCCCACAAGCAGGGCAAGTATACGGGTCCGGCAATCAAGGACGTGGCCGCGCTCTGTTCAAGAATTCAGGGAACCATCCGTGAGGTCGACCCTGACATCTTGGGTATTGTGGAGGGGCCTAAGCTTCCGTCGCAGATGGAGAAGTTCGTTCAGGAGTACCTGAAGGATCAATCTGGAAATCCGATCTATGATGTTGTGGCGAGCCCCAGCGAGCGCAGCCAACGACAATACCTCCTCGTGAAACGAGGCACAGCAACTTCGGTTAGAACCCTATATGATGAACCACGCTACGAGGAGATGGTTAAGCGGTGGAAGTTCTATCCCTGGGGCGCATACATGCCAACGGAAGCTAAAGCGCACACGTTTTTCCGGGAACCACTAGTCGCCGAATTACAGATCGATACGCGTAAGCTTACCATCGTACTCCTTCATATCAAATCAAAATTCACGGGCTTGAAACAGAGCGAGACGAAGGAGTACTATGAGAAATCTATCCTCGCACGACAGGAGATCACTTCTGAAATGAAGAAAGTGAGAGACTACTTGGACGACGCTTTGACAGAGGAGATGACGCGATCAATTGTGGTGATGGGCGACATGAACGACGGCCCGGGTAGGGATAGGTTCGAAGCCGAGTTCATGCTCCAAAACCTTGTCGACGTCATCCAAGGCACATTGCTGAACCCAGACCTGAACGTCTACCATGTCCTCGAGAACCTACAAACAGACGCCTACAGCCTCGAATACGAGGACAAAGAAGAGGGTGGAAAGAAGAAGCGAGAACTGATCGACCACATCCTGATGGCGCCAGGAATGTTCCTCGGCACGGCTGAACTCACGTACCAGAAAGGCTCAGGAAAAGTGGAACACAAAGCATGGGGAAACCACGTTGGCACTGACCCGGACCACATCCGCGACGACAGGCCAAGCGACCACAGACCAGTCACATGCGAAATAGTCTAGGAAGACTCTAGCCAATTGGCTGCTATGAATCACGTTCTCCGACTCTTGCGTCTCATGTAGACGGCAGCAACAGTCATGGCCGCTATTGCTCCCATGATGATGTATAGCGAAGTGTAATCAGTTCTCCACTGTGCGGTGACGGCTTTCGGTCCGTCCATGACCAATGTAGAGTCTGGTGATGTGTTTGACTGGTTGTTGGACCATCTCTCGAACACGTAACTCGCCCCCAACATCCCTAAGACTCCTTCAACCCGGATGGAAGTTGGCGAAACCGAGAAGGCTGCAACCGTGTCTGCGTCATACCATCCGCTGCCAGAAGCCAAGCCATGAGGTGATGCTACAGAGAGTCGATGTTTGAGAATCAGGTCTGTTGCTTTTGCATAAGCGAGGCCGTAGGCATCCTTGAGCCTGACTTCACCCTGTGGGACGCGCAGTGTCGCTTGGTCGGAAGAGATGCTGAACTCGACAGTGTAGTTGATCCCTTCGTTCGGGAGTAGCCTATCAATTACTCTGCTTGTGTTCTCTCCCCCGATCGATATGGCGTCTCGTGCGTTCACGTTGATGGCTGAGCCGTTTCCAATGTTCGCCATCGTCACATGCAGCTTAGCCGTGAGGCCTTCCACAGTGACTGCCGTGGAGACCTGCAGCAAGGGAAGATATCTGGTCTGCTTGAACTCAGAATCATAGTTCGTCGTCACGTCGATGTATCTGTAACCGTAGGTCTTGCTTGGTTCGATCTCTGTATTCTCCCACCACTCATTGAAGCTAGTAATGAGCACCCAATCAGGATCACTTGCCATCGCAACCTTGAAGGTGCCATTGAAGTATTCAGCCTCACCTCTCAGTTGAAAAAGGTCCGGTCCACCCGAAGGAAGGAAGCGTAGGTCCCACCCAGGGCAGATAGTTGCAGCCCAGATCTTCCGGCCTGCACCATTGTTCACGATCGAGAACGACTTCGCGGCTAGAGAGACTGACCTGTACGCGGACGAGAGATCCGCGTCGCCAAGATTGGTCGCATACGTGTGAAGACCATCAAAGACGCTGAGGTACTTTGTGTCTAGGGTGTCCCCTATGTTCACGAAATCGTAGCCATGCTGCTCCAAGTCTGATCTGACGCTCTCATAATCCTCAACCGACAGTGCATCGGCAGTGTATGTGAATATTACCGGCTTACCATCGAGCTTCAAGAAATTTGGACTTCTTGCGTAGTTGTCGAGCAGATATGTAATGTCATCAAAGTACGACGAACGAGTCCTTCGGTGATCATCCGAATACTCGTGATAGATCGTAACAAGAAAGTGCAGCTCCTCTGCCCTTGCAAGAATCCGCCTAAAAGTACCGTCAGTGTCCGAGGATTGGCCCCACCAAGAGACAATGAATCCGTCTATGCCAGCTGACTTGGCGAGATTGATGTGCTTGATGATCGTCGCATCCTGATCCGACGAGTAAGCGCCCAACAGTGGGAGATCATTCATTTCTGGAGGCGCCCAATCTGAGAAGCTGTACCATGGATAGTAGAATGCCAAGACCAGTTTCGGACTGGAGTGCGTGGGCACAGAGTGTGGGCCGCCTGCCATGAGATCCGCGGTGCGAATCGAGAAACGATATGCATTTCGCTCACTTGAACCGATCACATCATTGAAACTCGAGATTGCCACGGCATTCTCCCGATTTTGATTGAACACAGCTACTAGAGTATGGCCCACAGCGCCTTTCTCGATCACTCCAACTAGGTCGGTGTCGTTTCGTAGATTCGTGAGAGTTGCCAAAACTTCAATCTGAACGAGTGTTGTATCATATGGCTTCTTGATAATACTCACAATCGTATCTCGCCCAGGGTCACTCCCGAAATTCAGAGCGGGCGCCTCCTTCCCCTTGGTGATTTCGAGTTTCACGGTTGCAGCTACCGCCCCGGTTGCAACCCGAACAGACGTCCAGTCAGAAGTTGTAGTGACAACGAACTTTGCTACATAGAAGTCGATAGTAGGTCCCGAGTCGCTTGCAGACGCAGCCCTTGGCATTACCAAGGCAAGAGAGACGAAGAGGGCGCATGCGATGACAGTTCTAGGGCGCAGAACAGAACACCCATTCCGCTGAGCTCTTGCACCAACTCGGTAGATACGAGTTTCGTCGTCCGCGTCACGCCTGGATCTAGTCGCTTCAAAAAATGACGAACAGACGACTGCATCGTCGTCGGGTCTCTTGGCGCGCGCTGTCTCTTGGCGCGCGACGACGACGAAAAACAGACTTTCACGAAATCTAGGCTGAGAATCATTGTACCCCTCATCGAGGTAGGTGGGGGATAACGAAGTAGAGATTTGTTATGCCCTACGTCCGTGTAACCCTTAATCGAAACCAGAGGTATCCGCAACTCATGCGGCAACAAGCCCAGCCACATTCTTCCTCCTTGGGCAAGAACGAGATCGAATCGGTGGTTCTGTCCTTGGAGGCCTCTGATTCTATAAGCAATGACGTGGACTATGCTCTGGCGCTAGTTCTCTGGGTTGGTGGGTTGTTGATGTTGAGATGCGAAAGGCAGGAATTGTTGCTGGCGGCTCGAGTGTGATAGACACGATTGCGATTCCGATCATAAGCAGTCGAACCTCTACGGGGGGTTGTGAAAGGGCTGGGGCTCTCAAGCAAGACATGATAACCGTTTGCGAGCATTCGTTACAAACGATCTATTCTCACTCTAGGAAATACCATGTAGAAGTTCTATGAGGAGACGGACAAAATGACTCAACGTGAACTGCTGCCGAGGAAAGTCACACGAGACGAGTTGAATTCACTCGTCGACAAAGCCGCAGATCTGATTAGGACAGCCGTGGATTACAAGTTCATTCTTGTACTGCTCTTCCTCAAGAGAGTAAATGACCTTTCGAGGATTGAAAGAGACCGTTACAGGCAGCGACTGAAGAAAATCGAAGGAATGTCGGAGAAAGAAATTGAGAAAGAGATGGAGAAAGCCGAGTTATATACGTTCAACATTCCTAGACAGTTCCATTGGGATGAGATTACTAAAGACGTCAAAACTCTTCCAGAGAAACTCGCTACAGCGATTGGCGAGATTGCGAAGCTGAACAGCGAACTCCAGGGCGTCATCAATAGAGTCGACTTCTTAGAGTTCGCTAGGAATCAAGAGAATAGGGATCTACTGCATCAACTCGTGGAACTTTTCAACAAATACGATCTGGCTGGCGAGGAAGTTTCCCCCGATGTGCTCGGAGATGCATACGAGCATATACTCATGAAATTTGCACCCGAACGCGCAAAGGAGGGCGAGATCTACACCCCCAGAGAAGTCATCAAACTGATGGTCGAGATTCTAGACCCCAAACCTGGCGAGTATGTGTATGACCCGTGTTGTGGCTCCGGTGGCATGTTGATAATCTCCTATTTGCACTTGGCTCAGAATCCAAAATATGGAGAGAAAGAAGCGCGAAGACTGTTCTTGTATGGGCAGGAGAGAAATCCCGAGATTTACGCCGTAGGCGAGATGAACTTACTGCTTCATGATATCAAGAACGCGCACCTTGAAAACGGAGATACACTTGAAAATCCCAGATTCAAGGACAACGGCAAACTGAAGCAGTTCGATGTGGTCATCGCGAATATTCCTTGGAACCAGGACGGCTATAATGAAGGAAGACTCAAGGCAGCGAATTTCCGCGAAAGGTTCACACTAGGCGGTTATCCTCCTCAAAGTAGTGCTGATTGGGCTTGGGTTCAGCACATGCTTGCGTCGGCGAAGGAGCAGGGTAGAGTTGCGGTTGTAGTCGACAACGGGTGTCTGTTTAGGCGAGGACAGGAAAAGGTTGCCAGAAGCAAGATTGTAGGGAAAGGTTGGATTGAATGCGTTATTCTTCTTCCGGAAAAACTGTTCTACAACACAGGAGCACCTGGAGCAATCGTCGTCTTCAACAGGAAGAAGCCGAAGGAGAGACTGAACAAGATACTCTTCATCAATGCGTCGAACGACTTTGTGACCCATCCATCTGTCAGACGATTGAATGCACTGTCAACAGATAACATAAGGAAAATCGCAAACGCTTACGACAAATTCTCGGAGGTTTCGGGATTCTCCAGAGCCGTTGAGAGGAAGGAACTCGCCAAGAATGACTACAATCTGAATGTGTCCCTCTATGTAATGCCGATTGAAGAGACAGAGAGGGTCAGTGTCAGCCAAGTCTACTCTGACCTGAAGAAGCTAGAGGAGGACAGGAACAGAATCAACAATGAGCTTGAGGAGGCGCTGAATCAGATAAGAGGGATTGAGTGAGATGGCCGATATTTTCTTCTTGGACACGAATGTGATCCTAGATTATCTAGAAAAGAGGAATCAAGATGTCATAGACATTCTCGCTCAATTGCTACATTATCATAGTAAAGGCAGAATTCTCCTAGCCACATCGGTTTTCACTATCGCGGAACTAATAGACACCGAGTTCCAGATCCGCTTCATAGGAGAATGCATCAACGATCGAATGTCAGGTGATGAAATAATCGGCAGACTCAACAGAGACAAAGAACTATACAGGCAGATAGCCGAGAAAGACAAAGACAAAGTGGCGAACAAAGTCCGTGACTTCATTACCAAGAACGATATCGAAGTTCTCACCCTTCCTTCTATCCAATCTTGGAACTATGAGGAGTTGTACAAACTACTTTACAATCATCTCCTTCGGCCACAAGATGCGCTTATAGTCGCAACGGCGATATCGAATAACGTGAAGTACTTTCTGTCAAGCGACGCTGATCTCATAGGCGCGATTGGTAAGCTGCTAAACACATTTAGCCTGAGGGATAAGGCTCAGCGAGAGACTTTTCGTGACAATGTTTTGAAAGTGATTTGAGAAATGAGAGCAGATGTCTTCTATAGGGAGAATGAAACCAGGGAGACATCGCTCGGAAACATTCCCAATGATTGGGAAGTTGTTAGGCTTGGTGATGCGGCCAGATTAATCATGGGACAATCGCCTCCCTCGTCGACCTACAACAAAGAAGGCGTCGGCCTGCCTTTTCTGCAGGGAAAGATGGAGTTCGGTGAAATCTATCCGTCCCCAGTAGTATACTGTTCTGATCCGCTGAAGATGGCAGAGAAAGATGACATTTTGATGTCTGTCAGGGCTCCCGTCGGAGATGTCAACCTGACACCGTACAAATTGTGCATAGGAAGAGGCTTGGGTGCAATACGATTCAATCAGAAGACTGCCGACCATTTGTTTTACTTCTACTATCTGCAGCTAATCAAGAGCGCGATAGATAGACTTGGAAAAGGTTCAACTTTCAAGGCAATAGTCAAGAGTGATCTAGAAGGTCTGAGCGTTGTTGTTCCTCCACGGCGAGAGCAGCAAAGGGCGTCCGAAATCCTCTGGAATGTTGATAGGGCTATCCAGAAGACCAACGACATCATCACGACAGCTGAACGTCTCAAGAAAGCTCTGATGCAGAAACTTCTAACAAGAGGAATAGGACACAAAGAGTTCAAGGATTCTGAGATTGGAAGGATTCCCGAAAATTGGGACGCCTCCAGACTCGGAGATGTTGCCAAGCTGGAAAGTGGAGGGACACCAAGCAGGAAGAAGCGCGAGTATTGGAATGGGACTGTTCCATGGCTCAAGTCTGGCGAACTTAATGATGGGGAAATTCGCGACACCGAAGAAAGAATTACTAAATTAGGATTGGAGAAGTCGAGCGCGAAAGTCTTTCCAAAGGGAACATTGCTAATGGCCCTATATGGTCGAGGGACCGTTAGCAAGACAGCAATCTTGGGAATCGATTCCGCAACTAACCAAGCTATTGGCGCAATCTTGCCTAAAGATGGATCTTTTGAACCGCGGTATATGCAGCACTGTTTGGTCTTTTTGCGAAACAAACTGCTCAATCAGTTGGTGAATCCAAGCAGCGATGTAGGTCGAACGAATATCTATCTTGGCACACTAAAACTATTCAGAGTGCCGATACCGCCTGTCCGAGAACAGCAGAAGATCGCTGAGAATCTCTCGGTTATCTCCAAGAAACTCGAACTCGAAAGAAACCAAAAGGCAAAGTTAGAGAAGGCCAAGCAGGCATTGATGGATCTACTTCTCACAGGGAAAGTAAGAATTAAGGTTGATTGAATGACTTACAGCGAAAAAGGCACTGTTGAGGATTTCATCATTGAAGAACTCAAGAAGGTCGGATGGAAGTACCTAACTCAAAAGGAAATGGAGGCAAGGCGAAAGAGTAGGTTCGAGGAACCACTGGTTCCAGAAGACCTGAGGAACTCTATTAGAAAGCTCAATCCAGATATAGACTTCACAGATGCCGATCTTGACTTTGTCGGTGTTTCGCTGCGAACCATACCTTCGAATCTCGAAGGAATCAGAAGGTTTCTCGACATTTTCAGAAATGGTTTGGTTGTCCCCATACGGAAGCAAAACGAGGAGAAAGTCGTCAGACTATTCGACCTCACAAGGTCACATACGGACAACAACGAGTTTGTTGTCACGAACCAATTCAGGGTTGAAGGCTCTAAAGGCAATATCAGAGCGGACATTGTTCTTCTAGTGAACGGCATCCCCCTAGTTTGTATCGAATGCAAGAGTCCGACGCAGGAGAACGTCGATTGGACGACTGCCTACGGCCAGATAAAGAGATACGAGAGAGATGCTCCTGAGCTTTTCAAGTACGTTCAGTATTCGATAGCCACCGACGGCATCAAGACTCGCTATTTCCCGAATGGCTTCAACGAGGAGAACAAGGATTTTCTTAGCGAATGGAAAGATCCGTACCCTTTCAAAGCCGAGGATTTCAAAGACGACATTCTGAAAACCACAGTGTACGGTCTCTTGTCAGAGACAAATCTCCTCGACATGATTGAGAATTTCACTTTCATCAGGAAAGAGACAGACAAGTCCACTAAGATAATGACAAGGTATATGCAGTTCAGAGCATCGGAGAAGATCTATCGAAGAGTAACTAGCAATCTAGGGAAGAAAAAAGAAAACAGCAAGTTCGGTCTGATATGGCACTGGCAAGGCTCTGGAAAAACCTACACGATGGCCTTCTCCGCGTGGAAGCTCTATCACTCGACGGAGACCGAAAGGCCGAGCATTTTCGTGCTGGTTGACAGGAAGAACCTTGAAGAGCAGATTGAGAAGGATTTTGGTTTCATTGAAGTGCCGATAGAGAAGATTGAGCACGTGGACGACCTGATTGAGGTTCTGAAGTGGGGGAAGGAAGGAAAAAGAGGGATCTTCCTAGTAACCATCGAAAAGTTCAGACCGAAGGAATTTGCGAAGCTGAAAAGAGAAAGCGGCAAGATAGAAATCAGAAGGGAGAACGTGATTGTTCTCGCGGACGAGGTGCATAGAACCCAATACGGGAAATTCAGAACGGTGATGAAAAGTGTTTTCAAGAAAGCCTTCATCTTCGGTTTTACGGGCACGCCTCTTTCTAAACCAGAAAGGAACACGTTCCAGAAGTTCTGTCCGAGAGGAGAACTCTACCTCGACAGGTATTCGATGCTTGACGCATTGAAGGATGGATTCACTGTCGAACTCTCCTATGAGCCGAAACTCCCTGAGTATCATCTTAACGAGATACAGTATCGACAGTTCGTGAAATTCGAGGAGGAGGAGCTGAAGACACGATCGAAAGCAGAACAGAAGGAAATCAGGAAAAAAGTCAAGGTAATCGTCGCGTTTGTCAAGAAAAAGGAGCGGATAGAGGCAATCACCGAAGACATAGCTCATCATTTCAAGGACATAGTCGAGCCCACCGGCCTCAAGGCAATGGTTGTAACCATAGACAGAGATGCGTGTATCCGTTACAAGAATGCGTTAGACCAAATTCTGCCGGCGAATTGGTCAGAGGTTGTGATGACCTATGCTGACAGGGAACCTGTCAGATCATACTTCCAAAGACTATGGAAGAAATACGGCACCAAAGACCAAAAGGAAATTCATGACAAGATCATTGAGAACTTCAAGGAAGGCAAAGAACTCAAGATTCTGATAGTAACTGACATGCTGATCACGGGATTTGACGCTCCTGTCCTTTGGACGATGTACCTCGACAAACCGTTGAAAGAGCACAGAGTTCTTCAAGCCATAGCACGAACCAATAGACCGTATCTGAACAAGAAGTTCGGCTTGATTATCGATTATATTGGCGTCCTTGCAGAGATGCAGAAAGCGTTCCAGAAATTCGAAGCAAGCGAAGCAAGAGACATCCGTGTGGTCATTAGGCAGCTCGACAAGGAGAAAGACGAATTCAGAGAGTTGCTTGAGAGGGCTCTGAGGATTTTCGAGTCTGTGAAGAAGGAGGATACCCGAGAAAGTCTAGAGAGCGCGATGCATGTTCTTGTGAATCCAATGATAGCTAAGCAATTTGAAACTACCATGAGAGCGCTAATGAAATCTTACGAAATGCTCAGTGGAGACGAATTTCTTGAGCCGTATCTCTCTGACTACACATGGCTCGTCAAGATACTTGTTGCATACAACAAGCGATTCAAGAAGAAAGATGTAGACGAGCTGAAAATAATAGAACTCTCGAAGAAGACATTCGAACTCATACAACAAACAATCGACGTCAAAGACATCGAAGATACATATCCGACTCTGCGCATTGACGCAGAATATGTTGAACACCTCAAGAGGTCTAAACCTAGAACAATGGGCGCTGCGATAGATGTCATTACCAACATCCAGCACGAAGTGACGACGCATTCTAACTCACCGTTCTTTCTTAACCTGAGTAGAGAAGTCGAGAGAACCTACGAGGAACTTAGAACGAGAAGGATTGACACCGAGGAAGCAGTGAGAAAGGCGCTGGATTTCTCTGAAAGAATAACGCAATGGAAAAGCGAAGAGAATGAAATTGGGAAAGATAAGTATCCTTTGTACGAGGCACTCAAGACCGTACTTCCCGACGCGGACAAACAGAAAGCAATAGTTTTCATCAACCATCTTAAGGACCATCTTGAAGAATCAGGTCTGCTCTTCGAAGGGTGGCAACTTCAGAGAGATGTACGACGTAAGGTGAAATCTGAAACAAGATTCATCATTTTGTCTGACTACAGGGAACACCGCGACAAGATCGACGAACTCACCGAGCAACTGTTCGGAGCAATGGAGGGAATGGGATGAACAGAACAAGCAATGAAGCTGCCAACCAGGGGCAGAATGAAGTGCTCTATTCGAGGCTCTGCGACATTTACGAGCAGATAAGAAGAGAAAGAAGGGTCGAGGTTTTTGGAACGCTTGATTTCGAGGTCGTGAAAAGCGTTGATGGCAAGAAACATAGGATAGCCAAACTGAAAGGCAACAAAATACTGGTGCAGCTGAATGCAGCGCGTTTGCCGAAGAGTGCTTTAAGGTACATAATCGCTCATGAAATCGCGCATACACTCACGAAAAAGCACACAAAGAGATTCTGGAAGATCCTGGAGGCCATTTATCCAACTTTCGAAACAGGACAAGCCCTTCTCATAAAATATGGCAGCCAACTGCAGCGCGATCACAGACCGCTTCCGGATTAGACAGTCTCATTGCACTGAGCTATCCTCGTACTATCTCATAGAACCATAGCTTCTTCAATTCCTCCAGTCGCTTCCTTTGGTCTACCTTCTCGTCATGCCCGCTCGATCGTCGTAATTTGACCCCTCGCTCGTCGTTGTCTAGGTATTTCTTGGTGGTGGTGTGGTGGCTCTCTTGATGCGAGCATCGAAATTTGAACCTTCATTTTGGTGGTGGTGGGTCTCTTGGTGCGGGCGAATGGATTTGAACCACTGAGTTGTGTGCTCACAGGCTAACGCAACCTTGTAAACGTCCGCGGTTGTCGTGGATATCATCCGTATACCCGTGAGTGGAGAGCGTTGGCAATCATCTTGCTCGTGCTAGCTTGTGGGGTGATGGTTCCTCATGCTTGGTCACAGGTCGACCCAACCCCCCCAGGGGGGGTACCCCTGCTCAATATGTAGAATCAAGTCAGGCAAGCACGGACGCTCCTTCGTCGCCTTCCACGCTTCTGACCCTACCTCTACGCGTTACCTTTGCTGGCCCAGACGCAAGGCATGAATCACTACGAACAGGCTCACGGGATCCTCGCGGAGCATGTGAGTCAATACGTTGAATCGTATGCGTCAGCGCATACAGCTCCCCGAAAGGAACGAGTACAGCCTAATCCTTGCTAGGATTCCAGCTCGTGGGTAGAAAAGAATTGTCTGACAATTCAAACGAACCGTACGTACGATTACAACGGGTCCGTGGCCTAGTGAACCGGTTCATCCTCACATGACGAGACGAGTCTCCCGAAACTCTACCAGTTTGCACCCTCAAGGGTGATATACACCCATGAAAGGGTGGAATACACCCTCCCCCAACCGCATCGAGACTATCCTGGAAACTCTGGAGACCCAGATGTGCGGATTGAGGTCGCTTGAGAATAAGGATGGTATTGATGGTCTGCTTCAGTCCTCGGACTCCAGAAAGTAGCGTTGATCCCTCGACGATGCTAACTCGCGGATTCATTTCTTGAGGATTGGCGGCGCCTCGAGTTGTGAACGGTGACTGCCAAGATGGCGGCTGCCGAGACGACGATTATTGCTATGAGGTAGACTTGGTCTTGCAGGTACATTTGATTCGTGCCGGCGATAGATTCTGTTGTGTGTGATGTTGTGCTTGCGGAGGTCTGAGTGTTCTTGGGGATGCTCGTGCTGGCTGCTGCGGCTGGGCCGACAAAGTTTGTAGGTTCAACTAGCGTTGGTTGAGGCGGCTGATTGAAGTTGAAGGAGTTCATCATGTCGTTCGCGTTTACGTCTCGTGTACCCAACGTTGGGAGGTTGAAGTTGACTTCTGCGAGCTTCAAGAGCGAGCCGAACTCGTACATCGTGTGATCAACGAAGCCGTGCTTTGCCCATGGTGAGACCACGAGGGTTGGGACTCTGAATCCTTCGCCGTACTTGTCGATCTGTGGTGGTGGAACATGATCGTAGAATCCTCCGTAATCGTCCCAAGTTATCACGATAGCCGTTGATTGCCAGTATTGACTATCCATCACATGGTTGACCAGGTACGTGACATAGCCCATCCCACAATCGCTTCTTGCAGGTGGATGCTCACTCGCCCCTCCCCCGAGTAGACATACCTGAGGCAAGCTTGGCGGAAGCCATCCCCCTGGGATAATCCAAGAAACCGCTGGGAGCTTTCCGTTCTGAATATCTGAGACAAAGTTCTGGGTGTTCTTGACGTGGTCGTTGAGTTCATTCGGATGGTTCTGGAAATATGTGAAGAGCGGCAGCACGTCCCAGATTGTGGGTTTGAGCGGATTGGCGGACCCAGTATACCACATCCATGGCACATTACTGTTGCTGAGTTCCTGAGCGAGAGTTCCCCACGAGAATGAAATCCCACTGGGCATTTCCAAAACTCCTAACCCAGTGTTCCCAGGATTATTCACCACTCCACCCTCCAAGATCCACTTCTCATCCAGAGTCGTTGGGCCGTTGGTGCCAGATACAATGTACAGATGATTCGGAAGACTAGGACCCATGAGCGATGAGAAGAAATTGTCATCTAACACGAAGTTATCTGCATAGGCCCAGTAGTTCGGTATGTCACGGTTGTCGTAATAACCCATTGTTAAAGTAGTCTTCTCTGCGGCGACGAACCCATCCATCTTGCCGTTGTCATATGCCATATGCGCCACTTGCCAAGAATGGTTGATGTCTGTCCCGATCGATTCGCTGTTCAGATGATAAGGCGCCGTAGCGGTAGCGTCAACGGGATCTAACTCTGGAGGGTCAGAAATCCCGGGCGGAAGCTCGTCACCAACAATCAAGACTTGTTGGTTCACATCTAGATGGAAGGGGCTGACGGATCCAAGGGTCGTCTGGTTGAGGTCTAACGGAATTGCCAACGCAGATGGAAAACCGTTAGCATTGGGATACGTTCCGAAGTAATTGTCGAACGAATGATTTTCCTGCACTATGAAAATGATGTGCTGAATCTTGGATGGCGGTTGCGCATAGATGGGTGACACCTCTGTTGCGAGGCTGACACTAGCTACCAGCATAACGATGAGCACAAAGCCGGCGCTGACTCTAACGTTGCTCATTTGACTCTTCAGCAGCCAAGCTGAAGTCAGATAAAGAAGAACCGCATCGTGGATGTAAACCCCAAGGCTCAGAACCTTTTCGGCCGCTCCTTATCGCGCGCCGGTGGAAAGTCGATAAAAAACGTATGGATTGAGTAGCCTGTCATTGAGAAAGTGCTCGATTCCAAAACCTTAACACAACTGGATTTGCAACTGAGGAATGCCGTGGAGAAAGCAGGAGCTGTTCATCTGTAAGAGGCCTTTTGTAGCCTCTGCCGATACCTAGTCGAGGTTTCAATGGCTTTGTCTGCGAACTCGAAGCGTCCCAGGCCACGAATCGAATCTCTCTCAGACCTAGTGTTCGGTCTAGCTCTCTCGGTAGGCACGATCTCCCTGATCTCTAGACTGCCCAGCTCTCCAGTGGGAATTGTCTACGACATAGTAGAATTTGGATTCAGCTTCCTGATTCTGATCACTGTGTGGATCAGCTACACGAGCATCATGTCCGTTCTCCCGATGGAAGACGCAACTACAATCACACTGAATGTGATCCTGCTTTTTTTCGTCTCTATTGAACCGTACCTGTTCTACTTGAACGCTGTCTTTGACCTCGCAGGCCATGAAATTCTCTTGAACGCCGCTTCAGTAGCTTTCGCACTAGACATGGCAGGGTTAATGGCGATTCTCGCCCTCTTCACGCATCAATTGACCGTGGAGGAGAAGGGCCTAATCCACAAGAGCCTCTTATCCAATTACAAACGTATTCAAATCAGTCGTTTGATCGCAGCTCTACTTTTCGCGCTTACTATCCTTCCCATCTTTTGGACTCTGACGATACAGAACATACCCTTGCGATTCTATCTTTGGTTTGTGTCACTGATCATAACCCAGACCACGCTAGTGACTAACAGAACAACAGCACGAGCACACGAATCCGATTCCTAAACCTATGACCTGTCAGCATTGCTGAATGATAGGAAAGCGTCGCACGAGCCATGCAGTTTCGCGAAGCAACAGTGGCCCACTCCTACGAGTGCTGTAGCTTAGCCGGTTACGTAGATGTTCCCGGTTGAAGCATCATACTGAATTGGAATGCTTTGTAACGGCGCTCGAGCGGGTCCACGAAGCACTTGAGCACCATTGTACGGGTCAAACAATGCGCCATGGCAAGGGCAGGCTATGTCGCGTGCGGAAGGATCAAACTGCACCTGACAACCCGCATGAGTGCAGATCGAGCTATAGGCCACGTACCTTCCGCTATCCAAGTGAATTAGGATGATTGCTCCATAGGTCGGATCATTGAGATGAACGAACTTGTGTTTGACCGAGTGATAAGGTTCAGCCCGAAACGATAGTTAATGCGCACCCTTTCCTTCGCTCTTACATTCTGAGACTACGATTTCATGTCTCTCTACTGTGTGGTATTCCCCGTTCTTTGTTCGTAGGATAGGAGCAGTCGTGAGTGTGAGTCGCTTGGTGCGGGAGTCGCAATTTGAATCGTCGTTGCGTAGTTTGAATTGTGTGTGTGGGTATCATGGTGCGCACCACTACCAAGAACTAGCAGCACAAGAGGAGAGGATTTTCATTGATGCGGGCATCGCGAGTTGAGCTTTGGTTCCGTGTGTGCACCAGCAGTCCTGCACAAAGCAGTTAAGTATGAATGGAAGTGAGGCTATTTCTGTTGAAATCTTCGCAGAGATGAAAAGATGCCAGAGACTGTGAAGCTGACAACAGCATCTATCGTCTCACTGGTTGCTGGTATCGTGATTGTTCTGGGCAGCCTCTATGCAACGATTGGGGGGACCGGAATGATGGGTGGAGGATACGGCTGGATGATGGGAGGATTAGGTGGCATAATGGGACAGCCATACGGCGCAATGGCAGGCATATGGATTCTCGGATTAGTATCAGGGATAATCGTATTGATTTCTGCCATCATGCTTAACATTCGCCCCGGAGAAGCTACGCACGGCTTACGCGCGTGCTGCATTTGGTGGGGAAGTATCATACTGGTCTTCTCCATCGTTAGCCTCTTCGGAGGATCCATGGGTGGATTCCTTGTTGGCGCGATACTCGGCATCGTTGGCGGTGCACTTGCACTGTCGACAGGCCTAAAGGTCAATGCCAATTCTAGAAGCAGTGGCACAGACGCGCGCTCAGCACATTAGGTAGGGTAACTAAATGGATGCGGGCAGAGAGAAACATGAAGTTGCCGTTGAGCAGCCAAGAAACCGAATAAGCCTGAACCCAATAACCAGATTATTTCAAGACCCTAGAAGACATGTTGAACCCTACGTGAGCAACGGCCAGGTGGTTGCTGACCTTGGGTGTAACCTAGGTTACTATACGCTCGCTTTGGCCGAATGCGTTGGTCCTGAAGGAAAGGTTTACGCAGTTGATTTGAATGAAAATCATATTAGAGCGTTGGAGAAGAAGGCGAATGAACGCGGTTACCGCAACATTGAGGCGCACGCTTCATCTGCCTCCGACCTGAGCTTCATAAAAGCCGAGTCAGTTGACTTTGTGCTCGCGAATGGACTATTATGTAACATGGCTGATCACAGACAGTTAGCTGTGAACGAAATAGAACGCATCCTCAAGCCAACAGGACAGGCGCATCTCAGCCTAGGTGCACTTCCTCCTCTTGGTTTTGTAGACCGCGCGGAGTGGGAGAAAATACTTGAAGGGTTCAGAGTCGAGCGGAGAGGTGGTTTCCTCCAAAAGTGGGCGACGGTGTCCAAAAAGGACAAATGTAAACACATGTCGGGGAATTATGTAGAAGCCAGTAAACGCTACAGATTCCTCAAGTTCAGAAAGAAACTTGGCGAATAGTAAAGCTTCTTCATCAAAGGTCTGCTTGCTAGGAATCTGAATCATGCGGTCAAAGAATCGGTTCAGGTCTAGCGCGCGCTAGGCTACTTTTTGCTGGATTTTTGTGTGTGTGCGCACCAGCCTACCCACACACACGAGAGACGATGGACCACGGGGCTCAAGTTCACAAAACAGAAATAGCCAAGAAGTCTGATGGCCTTCAAAGGGTATGCGAACGAAAGGATGACTTAGGTTGTCCGATATCGTTGTCCTACCGATACTGTCCGACTTAGTGCCGGGTGGGTTTCGGTACGGTCTCAACATAGTTGTTGAATTCGAGCCACACTCGCTTTGGTACGAGACATCGTTGACGATTGCAGCTCATGCATTGAGGAATGGAGCAAGAACCGACTATCACACATTTCAGCATATTCCAAACGAGGTTCTTGGAGCCCTGGCTCGTTTTGGACTAGATGTCAAGAAGCTGGAGAGGGAAGGAAACTTCAGACTACTGGACACTTACACGGCCACCACAGGAATAGGCGTTCCTGAGAGACCCAAAGTAGGCCGTCAACCGTATCAGACGCAATATCCCGTGCTATCAAACTGGAACATCAGCGCCGCGCAAGACATGGAATCTCCGCACGATGTCCCCGAGCCCGAAAAGAGACGCCTCCACATCGACGACAACACCTCGGTCTTACTACAATACAACTCAGAGAAAGAGATGGCCGACGCATGGCGAACCAGGTTCGTCCCACTCGCGAGAACCCGCGAGGACATAATGATCCATTCCCTCGTCGCGGGCGCGTATTCGGAGGGGTTCTACAAGCAGTTCGAATCACTCTGTGATGGAATAATCGATTTCAAGAGCCAAGACGTGGGCGGAAGGATGGAACACAACGTCAGGATCAGGGCGATGCGTGGCAGAACATTTGATTCGAGCTGGAGACAGCTTCAGTTAGTGAATAGCGGCGAAGTTATCCTTGTATCTCATCTCCCTCACAAGAGACCTACGTCGAAAGATGAGCGACGGCTAGCAGCCGTTATGTTCACGGACATTGTAGGCTACACGGCCTTAGCACAAGAGAATGAAGTGCTAGCTCTTGAGCTCTTGGAGAAACAGAAAACCATACTGCGCCCGATATTCGAGAAACATCGAGGGCAAGAGATCAAGACAATGGGAGACGCCTTCCTAGTGGAGTTCGCCAGCACTCTCGATGCTGTCCGGTGTGCAGTTGACATCCAAAGAACATTACAAAAAAGAAGATCACTTTCGCACGCAGGAAAGGAGACCCAACTGCGGATTGGCATTCACCTCGGAGACGTTGTGCATCGTGAAGGTGACGTTTTCGGCGACGCCGTCAATATCGCATCTCGGGTACAACCGTTGGCTGAGCCGGGCGGCATATGCATTTCACGCCAGGTCTACGATCAAGTCTGGAACAAGATCGATTATGAGATCATCGACCTTGGAAAACAAGAACTAAAGAACGTACAATCCCCATTAGAAGTCTACTCAATCTCACTAGAGAAGGCACCGAGTGGTCCTAAGGCTGCTCAATAGCCGCTCCCTCCACGAGTTTCAACTGTAAGAAGAAAGAGCCTTTGTGAGATTCCTCCGCATCCGTTACTGTTCCGTTGGTCGTTTCGGTTCTTTTTCTTTTGTGTGTGGGCTTCATGATGCGCACACACACAAATCAACTCAAATGACGAACAGATCCGTGCCATACTCACCAACCCCAAGAAGACACGTCTCATCGCAGAAGCCAAAATCAAAATGCCAATTACGCGTACTTTATTCTCTAAGCATGCTATCGAAACATTGGAATGACTTCATTCGCAAACAGTTGAAGGGGTTTCAGTGTCGGAGCATCTGCAAAAAGAAGGGTGAAGTGCGTGACTCCCACATCGATGTATGTTTGCAGAATTCTTGCGCAAGTCTGAGGTGAGCCTTTTACCGCAAACTTCCAGTCTGGTTCATCTGCTGCTCCTTCGCGTTCTTCTCTCCACTCCTCTGCCCTCTTGAAAGCATCTTCATCTTTCTCTGCTACTACAATGCGGCTCTGGAAAGTATTCTCTATTTCATTACGATCTCGACCAGTCTCCCTGCAAGCCTTGTCCAACCGCGCAATTTCTTCCGTGAAGCCTTCGGGGCTAGTGAAACCGCCGTTCCACGCGTCTGCATGTTTGGCGATGAGTCTTAGCATCCTATCGCCACCGCCTCCAACCAATATCGGAGGATAAGGCTTCTGAACTGGCTTCGGTAGAGAAACGGCCCTGCAAAGCTGATAGTGCTTTCCTTTGAAGATCACTTCGCTTTCTGTCCAAAGTCTCTTTATGATCTGAAGTGCCTCACCAAGCATTTCAACTCTAACACCCGCTCTTGGGAACGTTATTCCGTAAGCCGCAGCTTCAGCCTCGTGCCATCCTGCCCCTATTCCGAAGTTGAGTCTTCCGTTGGAAACCATGTCAACCGTAGCAGCCATCTTAGCCAACAAGGATGGATGGCGAAAGGCGTTGCAGGTAACCATAGGGCCAATTCGTATCTTGCGCGTTGCTTCAGCCAACGCTGCCAGAACTGTCCAGCACTCTAGGGTCGGCCCGTAGGTGAACTGAAGGTGATCATAGAGCCAGACTGAATCAAAACCAAGCCGTTCGCATTCCAACACAACCTCTCTTAGAGTTGCATAGTCTGGCATCGCCTGCAAAGCCTGCACACCGAACTTGACCTTCCCCATCTTGCAACGCGCCGACAGACAGTTTGTACTCCACAGCTAGATGACCCTGTTTGTTCGACTACTGATCAATCTTATCGCTGTTGACCTGAACTGGCCAATTGTGCGCGTACACGCCTAGCGACTTCCAAGGCAGTCGTTTTGTGTGGATCTCTTAGTGCAGCCGTCGCAATTTGAACCCTCATGGGAGATGGATAATTATGTGTGGGTCTCATGGCGCGAGCGTCGCAATTTGAACTCTCGTTTTGTGTGTATGCGCACCACCTGCCCCCCAAGAATTACCTGAAAAGGCGACGGACGACGGTTGGTGCGCACACACAAAAAGACAACGGATGAGGGTTCAGATCAGGACGCCCACGTAGGACCACACAGAGTCTCAGGTCCCGCCCGGATCTTCCTACAGTATCGGAGACGGGGATTCTGCTGCGGCGTCGCCGAGCTAGGTCTTCTTGACAGCCGCCTGGAGCTGTGCCAAAACAGCTGGCGGGACAGAGGTTATGCCATGAGCTGCCTTAGCGTGTTCCATCCCCTGCTTCATTAGGTCGTCCAAGGTCTCAGCATTCATCTGAGCACTGCACATAGGACACTTCACACTGAAACCCATCCTAATCACCTCTGACATGAAAGAGACGACGCATCACGTAATACGCCTTGCCGTCTGCCAGAGCGGATGCTTGCATGTGTGCGGTGTCTGTATCGTCTGCCTGAATCGAGAATCATGCTACAAGTCCTCGGAAATATCATTTCCCAGAGGTTGACAAGAGAGTCTCACTCGTTGGACTATGAGGTAGATCCACGCGTTTTTCTTGTCAAGAAGGGTTGCAGAGAAAAGAAATGTGACAGTGAAGACTTTACTTGCTCTTTGCGACTCTTACCATGATCCGGCCAAGACGTTTATGTCCGGCTTTCATGTACCACTTTAGCCACCATGCAGCTACAGCTTCAATAGTTGCCCGGTCGAGAGTCCCGAGGTCTCTTTCCGCTTCCTCCGCCGCGGCGTCCATCTTAGCTAGAACATCGCCTTTGTCTTCAGCCAAAGCTACTCCCTCCCTAGCCTATCATCTACGCAGGCTCTAGAGGTTTACGCAACTAATGGACGCTCGAACCGTCTACTCTCATTTCAAATGCGACCCGGGAGGATGGGTGTTCTCAAGTAGTGGACAGATACGCGAGGGATAGTCCGGAATTGATTCGAAAACTCGAAGAGAAAGCACTACCATACTAGATATAAACGAATCATGAGTCCAAATTGCGACGCTGGCACGAGCCTCTCCACACACAACTACTCCTCCTAGCGACGGTTTGCAGTTTGGAGGAAAAGAGTAATGATGTACTGCACATACGAGATGAGTAATAGTCCTTGTGTGTGACGGGGATCGGGAGAGGCAATGTCAAGTGATCTCGCGCAAAATCGTACGCGAAGAGAAGCTATTTCCCAGGTCTTCGACAGATTCATCCCTCTTCGGAAGTGCAAGTTTTGCGGGGCTTGGATCCTTCAGAGCGAGACATTCTGCAACAAGTGCGGGAAGTCTAATGTCTAGCAGCCGGAGAGGTATTCCGAAACCGATTCGGCTGGACGACTCTCTTAGCAGCACAGTGTTCATCATACTTTGCCTCGCCCAATAGAAACGACGTTCAAATTCAGACGGTCGCGAGCGTCCAGATTTTAACCGTCGTTCTTGGTATTTTGTGTGTGGGTCTCATGTTGCGGGCGTCCGGATTTGAACTCTTGGAATCGGTTGTTTTGTGTGTGGCCACCAGCCTACCCACACAAGAAAAGACGACGGTTCAATTACGACGCGCGCCAAATGCATCATACTCGATCGACAAGGCATGCGAGGGCGAGATTGTGAAGTCGACGGCTTCTCAACGAGTGTGACCTGTGAGATGCATACATCTTGGCTTATATGTCAAAGATGATTAGACGTAGGCACTTCGGGGAGTGACGGTTCATGGTGAAAGAAGAGCCGGTCTGGAAGCGAGCTGTCTTGGATCTGTCGGCCATCCTCTTCCTGATAGGGGGCATAATCGGTCTCGTGAGCGTGATCATGATGATTCCGATCTCCACGGTGTATCCGTTCAGGCTGACAGTGGGCATAAGTTTCATCCTGATAGTCGCCTTGGTTGTAGGTGCAATCTGCGCGATAGAGGCACTTGAGTGCTATAGCTTCGCGACGAAGCGAATGTCAACCAAAGCAGGAATGCGTGGAATAGTAGTCGGTGCGATTCTTCTTGTCATAGGACTGTTAAGCGGATCGGACCTGAAAATCCAGATTCTAATCGCCAGTTCGATTCTTATCCTAGTCGCTGGCGCGATAAACTACGTCTATCGAGAATAGCTCATCGACGACGAACAACGATTAAGCGAAGGATCATTCCTCCGCCCCCCGTTCACAGGGGACACGTGCACGATCATTGTCGGTGGCCCTCGCATCCGCTAACAGGACAGAATCCATCACTCGACTAAACCGTGACCCTCGAGGCATGATCGAGGGAAACTGGTTTCGCCTACCATCATGAGAGCGGAGTCAAGCGATGCCATTGTACACTGATATCGTGGAAGTCTTAGGTCTCTTTAGGCCACTTCCATGCGTGCCACACGATTAGTGCTGTAGCCACAACTGCCGCGCCATCAATCAGCAGTTGGTGAAAAGACCATTGCACCATATGAATAGATGGTTGCACCATGAGTTCAAATAACGTATGAATGATGTTGATACCCGTAAACACTATCCCTAGCGCGATATTTGCGCTACGATTTGCCACATCCTTCAGCGTCAGAGACAGGTAAGCCATGGTCAATGGAATCAGCCAGAAAAGTGACATAACTAGAAGCGTTTCGTCACCCATCTGCATCTTCCCGGACACTATTTGCTGAACAACGCCCGGTTCGAAAACAGACAGCTCCATGGAAACCGACATAGCCACCGCCATGAAGATCCACAGCACTGCAATTCTCATCTTCAAAGTCACATTCTCCAAGATTCTCCACCAGCTTTTCTAGTCGCCTTACCCTTGCAAGAAAAAGAATTGTGGTCTTTCCGCGTCTACTTGCCGCAGAACCTTCTCGTGTCGGGCCGCATCAACAGGTACAGTACTATTGCGTCTATCACGACGCCAACGATGCCGCTTGGAAGAGTGGCTAGATCCATTATGATGCCTATGATGAATAGGATGAGAGCTAAGATCCACGCCCA